>JAJZPM010000049.1 GCA_021811105.1 Nitrospirota bacterium
CTTCCGGGTCCTTTCTTGGTATTTTGATACGGGATAGTTTAATCTGATCTGCTGCTGAAGCAGGCCGGCCTATTGTGATTACGCCGTCCCAATTAAGGTTAGTTCATTGCTAAAGATAAGAGGGTCATTTGCAGCCGGCCTCAGTGCTACGTCGCGCCCCGCGTGGGCGCGTGGATTGAAACGCGATAGCCGGCGCGGATCTACGCCTCTTTGTCGTCGCGCCCCGCGTGGGCGCGTGGATTGAAACCGGGATGGCATGTTATCGACGCGCGTATTAAGGGTCGCGCCCCGCGTGGGCGCGTGGATTGAAACTTCCATTGGAAAACAACAACGGCAAAAAGGAGAGCGTCGCGCCCCGCGTGGGCGCGTGGATTGAAACCAGGACAGCAATGGTCCGGTGATCATAATCCGCAAGTCGCGCCCCGCGTGGGCGCGTGGATTGAAACTACTGCGTCTACCGCGACCAAGCGGCGCAGAGTCGGTCGCGCCCCGCGTGGGCGCGTGGATTGAAACTGCTCTCTCTCGAAATGTAAGCGATGCCCGCTCTGTCGCGCCCCGCGTGGGCGCGTGGATTGAAACCGCATCCCGCCGAATGTCAATGACTCTATGCACGAGTCGCGCCCCGCGTGGGCGCGTGGATTGAAACGAGCTCTGCCGTGTTGTACCACGGGTTGTCGGCGTCGCGCCCCGCGTGGGCGCGTGGATTGAAACTCTTCGTCATATTTGGGGATGTCCATGCCGAACTGCGTCGCGCCCCGCGTGGGCGCGTGGATTGAAACTGGATCTCATACGATCCTTCGCCCGACATACTCTGGTCGCGCCCCGCGTGGGCGCGTGGATTGAAACAAGTTATCGTCGGGGTAGGAAGCGTGGGCGCAACATCTCGCTGGAACAGCGGCAGGACCCGCGTACTACAGCCGCTCGAGCGTTCTGATGAGGGCCTCGGCCTTTTTCAGGCTCTCGTAATATTCCCGCTCAGGATCGGAGTCTGCAACGATGCCCGCCCCGGCCTGGATATAAGCGATGCCATCTTTTATCAGAAAGGTCCTGATGATGATGTTGAGGTCCATATTGCCGTTGAACCCTATGTATCCCAGCGAGCCGGTGTAAGGCCCCCTCCTGAAAGGCTCGATATCGTCGATGATCTCCATGCACCGCACCTTGGGAACGCCGGTGATCGTCCCGCCCGGAAAGGTCGCCCTGATCACATCGAAGCAATCTTTGCCCGGCGCCAGCGCCCCCCTCACATTCGATACTATATGCATGACATGGGAGTAATCCTCGGTCACCATCAGCTCATCAACAAGGACACTGCCGTAATCAGAGACGCGACCGATGTCATTTCTTTCGAGGTCTATGAGCATAATATGTTCCGCCCTCTCCTTCTCATTCAGGAGAAGTTCAGCCCGCATTGTCTCATCTTCGCCCCGGTCTTTTCCTCTCGGCCTCGTGCCTGCAATCGGCCGCGTGTCGACAATGCCGTTTCTTACCCTCACCAGCCTCTCCGGCGACGAGCCGGCTATCTGGTAGTCGCCGAAATCGACGAAAGATGAAAACGGAGAGGGGTTCACTTCCCTCAGGGTCGCATATATCTGCCACGGGTCTTTTCCTTTCACGTCCGCGCTGACGCGGAGCGAAAGGTTCGCCTGAAAAATGTCTCCTGCCGCGATATACTCTTTCGCCTTCTTCACCATCCCGACATAGAGGTCCTTCTCAACGTCATAGCGGATAAGCGTCCCCCCCGCAGAGTTGATACTTCTTCCATCATCCCGCACAGCATGGCCGGGAGGCAAAAGGGAAAGCACTGTCTGTATTCGCTCGACAACGTCTTCCAGTGTCTTCTCGGCTTCATTAACGCAGGCGTCTTTCTCCTCGTATATCTCGCAGTATCCAAGGACCGTCTTCCTAACCCCGGGACAGATAATGACCCAACATTTCCGCATCGCATGGTCGAAAGCAACGAGCCTGTCAATCATGAAGAAATGCGCATCGGGCAGCGCCAGGTCGTCGACCGCGTTTTGGGGGATTTTTTCGAGGTAATGCACAAAATCATACGTGAACATTCCCGCCGCCCCTCCCTGAAAGGGCGGCAGTTCCCTGATCGTCTCCTGCCGGTAACTGAGGATGAGTTCCCTCAGTCTCTGAAGGGGTTTCCTGGAAGATACTGTCCGCCTGCCGGCGAACTCTATCTCGACAAGCCCGTCTTTTACCGTAAAGGTAAGATACGGATCAAAACCGATGAAGGAATACCTCCCGGTCTGTTCCGATCCCTTAACGCTTTCAAGAAGAAGACTGTTCCTCGATCTGAGGGTGCGGTAGATCTTGTCAGGGCTTCCATAGGGGATTTCCCTGTAAACCGGAGGAAAGGTGTACTCAGCCATTGTCCTGCATCAGCGGGGCTTTGACCACACGGAGTGGCTCAGGCCGACTGCATTTCGGCGCTTATAAGTTCGATCGCCTTTATCGGGTCCGGCTGCCTCAGAATCGCCCTTCCCATCACGATGTAGTCGGCCCCTTCCCGTAATGCATCCCTCGGCGTCATCGTCCTCATCTGGTCGTCGACAGGCGTCCAGGAGGTCCGGATGCCGGGCGTAACGATCAGGAACCCCCGTCCGCAGTGCCCCCGGACCAGCGCCGCCTCCCTTCCGGATGCAACCACGCCGTCAAGCCCCGCCTTCAGAGCAAGGCCCGAAAGATGCCTGACATGGGTGTTAAGGCTGTGCTGGATTCCGACCTCGTCCCTCAGGACATCGCGCGAGATACTCGTCAGTACCGTCACTCCGAGTATTCGGGGCTTATCGATATTCTCTTTAAGGCAGGCATTTATGACATCGTCCCTGCATTTCTTCATCATATCGAGCCCTCCGGAGGCATGGACATTAAACATAAAGACCCCGAGTCTCGCAGCGGCCATACCCGCCCTGGAGACGGTATTCGGGATGTCATGAAACTTCAGGTCGAGGAATACCCTCCTGCCCCTCTTCCGAATTTCTTCGACAATGGAGGGTCCGGCAATAGTAAAGAGTTCAAGTCCTACTTTAAAAATACTTATATAAGCCTTAAATCTATCAACAAGATCAAGCGCATAAGCAGTGTCGTCTACGTCGAGAGCAAGAATTAATTTCTCATTGATCTCCATCGGCCTTTTCCTGAATATTACGATTTAGTGCCTAATCTACATGGAATCCGGAGCAGCATATTATGAAGGCTAAGGGGGACCAAAAGCAAGCTCCGCATGATGACAAATCCGGCTGCATACTGCATCCTTAGTCCCTCAACCTTTTCCCCTCGCTCCCCAATGGCCGTGCGGAAACCCCCTTTCCATAAGATTTTTTGTTGACAATTGCGTCTCTTTTTGATAAAAGTGAAGTAGAGAAAAGGATTCCGCGATAAAGCCAAATCCTCAATCTGGCGCGGCTTCCGGAAGAGGTAATTCTCCTTCACGTGCAGAGGCTTCAAGGCAAGTCTTTGATGGTCGATATGCTCGGGAATGCCGAGATGGATACCCTAAAGAAGGCGTTGAAGGAAACCGGACATAAAGAGAAGTTGGATGGAGAGTCGGAGAAAATCCTGAATTATTACAAAAGCGTTTTGCAGGATAGTCGATTTAGTGTCCGGACTGTAGTCAGGGAAGGGATAGCGGCCGAGGAAATTCTTAGAGTTTCTGAAGAAGAAGCCGTGGAGCTAATCATTCTTGGCCATTGCCGAAGGAGTGGGGTCGCGAGACTCATAAGCGGCAGCGTTACCAGGGATGTGGAACAAAATGCAAAGACACCTGTCTTTGTGGCAAGAACCGATAGAAAGGTTTATGCAAGGTTCGGACCGCTTCTCTTCCTTTCCTTTTGGGCGGCGGTCGGCATTTACTGCAGTTCTGTTCTTATCATCGACCATATAGGAAAGAGGCTCTTCGCAACTTCTGAGTCTTATTCCGTGCTCCTGTTTTACTATATGTTGTACCTGGCAGGGTTTACGATAGTGGGAATAATCACCGCTATTGTCGGCGGATTTTTTGGACGGCTTATTCCTTATGATCGGTTGAAATGAAAACGCCCCTGCTAGATCTTCGGAAGGACGATCCCTTTCTGTGCCTGATACTTGCCTTTTTTATCGGCATAGGAAGTCTCGCAAAGGTCCCTGGCCTCGAGGAAAACGATCTGGGCGATCCCCTCGTTGGCGTATAGTTTCACCGGAAAAGGCGAGGTGTTCGAGACTGAGATCGTGATATGCCCTTCCCATTCCGGCTCGAGCGGGGTGATATTTACGATGACGCCGGACCGGGCATATGTAGATTTTCCAAAACATATCACAAGGGTCTCTCTCGGAATTCTCAAATATTCAAGCGAACGGCAGATAACGTAGGAATTGGCCGGCATTTCGCAGACCTCGCCCTTATAGTCGAGGAAGTTATTATCGTCAAAACATTTCGGGTCGATTACGCCGTTGCCGGGCCTCGGGACCTTGAATTCGTCGGATATCCTGATGTCATAGCCATAAGAGCTTACACCGAAAGAGATCACCCCTTTTCTGACCTGTGCGTTGTTGAAGGGCTCGATCATCCCCTTTTCAGCCATATCCATTATCCAGCGGTCGTTCTTAACCATATCCTTGTCCCTCAAAAAAAAGACTCGTCAGGGTATTGCTCAAAGGTCTCTTTGATCAGTTTCAGTGATTCTTCCGCAATGTCCCGCTCTACCTTCTGGATAGCAAAGCCCGCATGGACAAGCACATAATCGCCGACCGTCGCTTCCTCAGGCAGAAGCATAAGGTTGATATCGCGCCGCGCGCCATAGACATCTACCGTCGCGACAAGATTGTCGATCCTTACGATCTTTGAAGGAATAGCCAGACACATGTTTCTATTATACCGGATTGACGTGAAGTCTATACAAGGACGTGGGGCATCGCACCGTCGTCATGAATTTCGCCGACTTCCCATAGGCCTATTCACAAAAAGGTGTTATTATAGCAGATTGCATGCCGACGACGGCATGATGGGAGGAGCCATGGAACAGGTCGGAAAGATGCTTGACAAGATCCTCATGCATTATGAAAAAAGAGAATATGACGCTGCAGAGAAACTGCTGGACAAACTCCTTGAAGGCAACCCCGGTTATCATAAGGGATGTTTTCTGAAGGCGATACTCCTCGAAGAGACAGGCAGGGCGGAGGAGGCAAAGGAATTCTTTGAACGATCAGGGAACGTCTTTACCATGATGTTCCGTCTGGCGCTCCAGCTTGAGGACACAGACCCCTCAAGGGCCCTCACCTATTACGACAGACTGACCCAGATGGACCCCCGAAACAACATGCTATGGTTTAACAGAGGGCTGATCTGCGAAAAAATGGGAGATCAGAGCGGGGCACGGGAGAGCTTCAGCAACCTCCAGCCCTCCCGCGAGATCGTGTCGCGCATCCTCATACCCCTGGGCTTCATGATTTGTTTGCTTGGAGGTGGGGTCATGATGATCCTCAGAGGAAATTCGGCACTCGCCTCTCTTGTCATAGTATCAGCTGTCTTCTGCCTTTTTTGGCTCAGGAGGGACGCGGGGCAGGCGTTACAGATGAGGTCGAAAAAAAAGCAGTATGGCATCAAGTGACCGGCCGCCGCCTCTTCACTTGATTCTTTTCGATATTATCCTGAACTCCTCGGTCCCGGCCTTCTCCAGGACCTGAAGGAGGACCGTCTCGGTGCAGGTGACTACCGCTCCTGCATCGCGCATGAACTCGACTGCTGTTCTGTAGTTCTCCTTTGTCCTCGAACAGATCGCATCATTGACCGCATGCACTACGTATCCTTCTTTTAGGAGACCAATGCAGGTCTGGAGCACGCAGACATGGGTTTCCATGCCCGCGAGGATGACTTTCTTTCTTCCCGTGGCGGCCAGCTTCTCAGGAAAAGCCTCCCCCTTGCAGCAGTCGAAGCTGATCTTCTCAAACGGTGCATAGGGACGGAGCGCCTCCTTAATTTCGCTCACCGTCGGGCCGAGTCCCTTGGGGTATTGCTCGTTCAGCAGGACCGGGATGTTCAGAAGTTTGCAGAGCTCTATCAGATGCAGGCAATTGTCCACGACTTTTTTCCGTTCGCTCATCACTGCCGCGAGCCTCTCCTGGATATCGACGATCACTAAAACCGCTTCGTGTTTCTCAAGAAAGAATTTGTCCATCGTCACCTTGTATTGCCTTCTATAGCGCTCTCAGTAACGCCCCCTTCCCCCTCTTAATCTAAGAGGGGGAAGGCTGGAGGAAGAGAACAAAAAAGAGGAGCAGACATAGCGGCCTGCTCCCCGAGGGCCTCACAAAAAAAATTACTATAACCTTTCTTTAACGAGATTATCGACGACAGAGGGATCGGCCAGCGTAGAGGTATCACCCAGCTCCCCCACCTGTCCCCAAGCTATCTTCCTCAGTATCCTCCTCATGATCTTGCCGCTCCTGGTCTTCGGAAGTCCCGGTGCAAACTGGAGCTTATCCGGAGTGGCAATAGGCCCGATGACCGTCCGCACATGCCCAACCAATATCTTCTTCAGTTCATCCGAGGGCTTCTGCCCCTCCTTCAGCGTCACATACACATAGATTCCCTCGCCCTTGATCTCATGAGGGAAGCCCACGACCGCTGCCTCAGCCACCGCCTCATGACTGACAAGAGCCGATTCCACCTCGGCAGTCCCCAGCCTGTGGCCCGATATGTTGATGACGTCGTCGATCCTGCCCATCAGCCAGTAATCTCCGTCTTCATCCACTCTCGCCCCGTCTCCCGTAAGGTAGGTGTTCGCAAACCGTGAAAAATAGATCTCCTTCACCCGCTTGTTCTCAGGGTCCCCATAGGTCCCCCTGATCATACCCGGCCAGGGTTTCTCGATCACCAGGTAGCCGCCCTCGTTCGCGCCGGCAACGGACCCGTCCTCCTTGAGGACCTTCGGAACCACACCGGGAAACGGTCTGTTAGCCGAACCCGGCTTCAGCGTCATTGCCCCGGGCAAAGGCGTAATCAGTATACCGCCCGTCTCGGTCTGCCACCATGTATCGACTATAGGCAGTTTCTCCTTCCCCACATGGAGGTGATACCACATCCATGCCTCGGGGTTTATAGGCTCTCCAACTGTCCCCAAAACTCTCAGGGAGGAAAGGTCGTGCTTCTGCACCCAACTCTCCCCTTCCCTCATCAACGCCCTGATCGCCGTGGGCGCAGTATAGAAGATATTCACCTTGTGTTTGTCAACTATCTCCCAGAACCTCCCCGCATTAGGGTAAGTAGGGACCCCTTCGAACATAAGACTCGTGGCCCCGAGGGACATCGGTCCGTACACGATGTAACTGTGGCCGGTGACCCAGCCGATATCGGCCGTGCAGAAGTGGATGTCTTCCTCGTGGTAGTCGAATATCCATTTGAATGTCAGGTTCGTATAAAGCATGTACCCCCCGGTGGTATGCAGAACCCCCTTGGGTTTGCCGGTCGACCCCGACGTGTAGAGAATAAAGAGGGGGTCTTCCGCATCCATCTGCTCGGGTTCGCAGTAGTTGGCGATGTCCTGAGCCTTAATCTCGTCGTGCCACCACAGGTCCCTCCTGGGCTCCATGTCGACTGCCCCGTCGCCGCGCTTCACGACGATCACTTTTTCGACGGTCGGGCACTCCAGGATCGCCTCGTCGCTGCTGGACTTCAGAGGCACAAACCTTCCTCCTCTTACCCCTTTGTCAGCGGTCACCACGATCTTGGCCTTGCAATCCTGGATCCTGTCTCTGAGCGCCTGGGCGCTGAACCCTCCGAACACAATGCTGTGGATCGCCCCTATCCTCGCGCACGCAAGCATCGATATAGCGAGTTCAGGGATCATCGGAAGATAAATCGTCACACGGTCTCCCTTCCTTACTCCGTGTTTCCTGAGCACATTGGCGAACCTGTTCACCTCATAGTACATCTGCTGATAGGTATAGGTCTTGTAGGTACCGTCATCGGCCTCCCATATGATCGCCGCTTTATTCCTCGTCGCGTTTGTGATATGCCGGTCAAGACAGTTGTAAGAGGCATTGAGCTTGCCCCCCTGAAACCACTTGATCTGCGGTTTCATAAAGTCGTACTCAAGCACCTTGTCCCACTTCTTGTACCAGGTGAGCTGCTTCTCCGCCATCTCCCCCCAGAACCCCTCGGGGTCCTCCACCGACCGCTTATATATCTTTTCGTACTCCTCCATGCTCTTTATGTGCGCCTTTTGGCTGAAATCCTTCGACGGCGGGAATGTCCTGTTCTCTGCCATCAGCACTTCGATGTTTTTCGTCATCCGATTAGTCTCCTCCTTCGCTCTTTTTCTTTTCACCGCACACGGAAGCACCGGAGACGCGGAAACTCATCGGTTCCTCGCGCCCCCGGCCTGCCGTTAATTGAATGCCTTACTATAAAGATCTCAACACATATTCTACATCATATATCAGTCTTCCGCGCCTATGCCGATATACTCCCTGAGTTTCTCGCCTTCGAACTTGGCTTCCGCAGCCTTGTCAGGGGCCATCAGGGAAACAAGGATACCGATCAGGAAGGCAGCGGCCATTGAATAAATGCCCGGATTCTTGAGCGGGAAGATTGCCTTCGGCATCTGTTCCTTCGCAGTCTTTATTTGAGGCTCAGCATCTTTCTTCACCGCAGCAATTGCTGCATCGATCTCCGCCACTTTCGCAGCGTTAAGACCTCCAACTCTCTGCTTTTCGATATCGGCGATCTTTGCTTTGGTCGCATCTTCTATCGTCTTAACCTGTTTTGCCACGGCAGCCGCCTCACTCTTGTGGACGATATCCACCCATACCGTGGGGCTCAGTATCAACAGAATGACCGCAACAATGAGTCCGGTGTAGATGCTCGTGACTGCACCCGCAGTCGTAAACTTCTTCCACGTAATCGACATCAGGAGCGCAGGGAAGTTTGCACTCGCCGCTATGGCAAAGGTCAGACCGACAAGAAACGCAACGTTCTGACCTTTAAAGAGTATGCCTAACAATATGGCTGTTGCACCGAGTCCGACCGTCGCTATCTTTGCGACCTTCACCTCGTCCTTCTCAGATGCCTGGCCCCGTCTGATAACGCCGACAAACAGGTCATGCGAGAAGGCGGATGCCCCGGCAAGCGTCAGGCCGGAAACAACCGCGAGGATTGTTGCAAACGCCACCGCCGAGAGAAACCCGAGAAAGAGGTTTCCGCCAAGGGCTTCTGCGAGGAGCGGTCCTGCCATGTTGCCGCCCGCGTCAATGCCCATGATGACCTTCTGGCCGACCAGTACGGCGGCGCCGAAACCGATGGTAACTGTGAGGATGTAGAAATAGCCGATAAATCCGGTAGCAACGAACACCGACTTTCTCGCCGCCTTCGCATCGGGAACGGTGTAAAACCTCATAAGGATGTGGGGAAGACCAGCTGTTCCGAACATAAGTGCAAGACCGAGCGAGAACGCGTCGACGGGACTCGTTACCAGACCGCCCGGCTCCAGGAACTTCTGGCCAAGCGGGGTCGCAGTCGCCGCCTGATTGAAGAGGTTGACGTAGCTGAAGTTCAATTTACCCAGGGTCAGGATAACAAGAAGCGTTGCGCCTCCAAGGAGCAACACGGCCTTGATGATCTGGACCCACGTCGTGGCGATCATTCCACCGAAGAGAACGTACGATATCATCAGCGCGCCGGTTATGACAATCGCTAATTCAAAAGGAAGACCGAACATCAGTTTGATCAGCGTCCCGGCTCCGACCATCTGGGCGATAAGGTAGGTGAGAACCACGACGAGAGAACCCGCAGCAGCGGCCGCCCTTATCGGTCTTTGGTTCAGCCGGTATGCGACGACGTCGGCAAAAGTATATTTGCCGAGGTTCCTGAGCGGCTCCGAGATGAGGAACATGACGATCGGCCATCCGACGAGCCAGCCTACGGAATAGATGAGACCGTCATAGCCCTTCGTCGAAACGAGTCCTGCGATGCCGAGAAACGAGGCGGCGCTCATGTAGTCGCCCGCAAGGGCAAGGCCGTTCTGAAAGCCGGTAATGCTTCTACCTGCAGCGTAAAAGTCCTTGGTGGTCCTTGTCCTTTTCGCCGCCCACCACGTAATTCCCAACGTAATGAGAACAAAAAGCACGAAAAACATTATGGCAGTCGGGTTGGCCTGCCCTATCATCGTCTGCGCCGCTTGCGCGGTTTGCTGAGCCTGTGGCATCTCTTATCCCTCCTATCCTTCTATCTTTTCTTTAACTTTTTTGACAAGCGAGTCATACTTGCTGTTAGCCCAGAAGATGTACACGCCGGTAAGCACCCAGGAAAGCAGGATCGTGCCGACCGCGATAGGAATCCCTATCGTTGTTGCGCCCTCCCCCACAATCTTCTGCGCAAGGAAAGGCTTGTTGAATGCGATCAGGGCGATGAACCCGAAGTAAAGGACCAGTTCCAGGACCGTCAGTATGATCGATATGGAGTTTTTCTGGCCCGACAGCGAAGTGAAATCTTCGTCTTCGAGAATTTCGTGGACTGTTTTTTTCTTGCTGCTCATTCCCATTACCTCCTCTTATTGATTTGACTGCGGACGTGCAGCCTTGCTCCTAGAAATTGCTGATGCTGCATAAAGGGATATACCTATCACCTCCTCTGAATTTCTTCGACATGCTCACGAGATCTTCGGTGCTTCTGATTCCTGCCCTGACGAGTACGGGGATGAACCGCTGAAAGATCTGGGCGGTAATAAAAGCGTCAACGATGGCGTTATGAGCGACATTTACCGGAATATCCAGACACTTCGCAATGTCGTACAGCTGATACCGATGCGGCAATGCCGAGCCGCATTCGCCCGGGATAATGCCCCTGCCCCGGAGCCACTCGCCGGCCGAACGGATATCGACCACGGGATTATCGATCGTCATTTGGAAAAGCCTTTTACTCTCCCTGTTCAGGAAATCCATGTCTATGTCAACGCAATACCCCACTATAATGTCTTTGCCGCAAAAACCCAGAAATTCTTCGAGCACCTTGGCGATGTCGGGTTTTGTCAGCACCTCCGAGGGCATAATCTCATGGATGACCACGCTTTCGGCAGTCAGGCAGGACGCGGGGTTGATCAGCCCGTAAAAAGAGTCGCCCATCTCAATCCTGCCCCCTTCCATCCTCACCGCCCCGATCGAAACAATCGAGTCCTTCTTTTTGTCAAGGCCCGTGAGTTCAGTGTCGATCACGACGTACCGGGCACCTTCAAGCGCCATACCGGGATGTCCTTTGTCCGTCCTGTTTTTCATTATTTTCATTGTCCCGCCCGTTACCAAATAAGCGGCTTATACCGCTCGATGATGATGTCCTGCAACTTCGAGATAAGAGTAAAGGACTCCTTGATTGTTCTTTTTTCAAGGTTGCTCAGTTTTTTGGGATTGATAAAATTATCAGGCATCCTTTCTGCCTCGATCTGTTCGAACTGGTTCTGGATCCTGAGGAGCATGATGAACTCGAATGCGTGTTCAAGTTCATCAGCATATTCTCTGACAATCGTATGTCTTTCTCTCAGTTCCGAGAGCCGTTCCAGGGTCGAGGTCTCCTTTATGCCTTTTTCCAGGCTGAAGAGCCTCACTATGTCGACAATAGGTGCGATCCCCTTGACCTTCAGATTCAGCTCATCTTTGTGCTCGCCGCTCTTTTCGACGATCAGGGACTTGAAAAAACCGACCGGCGGGGTATTCTTTATGACCATATTTGCCATGTATCCCAGGAATATCATCTGCCCGTCGAGGAAAGAGCTCAGAAAATCACGGAGCGAATCGGCAAGTCTGAAATCACCATAGAGCGGTCTGAAATCGAAAAAAATAAGCGACTTCATGACCGCGTCGGGCGTCGGAGTATACACCCAGGAGGAGAAATACTTTTTCCATGTTTTGACGGGCTGGCACCACTCGGGGTTGCTCGCCATATAATTCGCCGGACAGCGGGGGAAACCGCATTTAATCAGGCTGTCCCGGATGAAGGCCGAAAAAACGCTGAAGTAGGTCCTGGCCTCGGCGTCTTCCTTCTCCGTCAGCGGGTCTTCGTAAATGATGGCATTATCCTGGTCCGTTCTGAACGTCTGTTCCTTCCTCCCCTCGCTGCCGAAAACCATCCAGCAGTACGACAGGGGCGGCTCGCCAAACTCCTTCTCGGCAATCTCAATTATCTTTTTTACGAGCCGGTCGTTGATTTCAGTGATGATGCGGGTAATATTGCTCGCCCTCGCCCCATCCTTCAGCAGGAGCCCCACGATTTCGTTAGTTTTCCTTGCGGCCGGGACAAGACCGTCAATTGTCTGCTGGCTCTCTATCTCCCGGACCAGTGAAATCGGGGACGTCCCCTGCAGCATCATAAGATCGTGGTTCGTGACGATCCCTTTCAGTTTGCCCTGGTCTACTACGAGCAGGTGGTGGATATTGTAACGGATCATCTTCAGGAGCGCCTCGAAGCAGTAGTCACGGGCCTCTGACTTTATGAGGGAAACGCTCATGATATCGGAAACCTTCTCGTTTCCTGTCCTGCCCTTAGATACGACCTTGTCTCTCAGGTCCCTGTCTGTGACGATGCCGGCGGGTACCCCCTCTTCATCGACAATTACGAGGGAACTGTAACGGCGTTCCGACATGATTTCCGCCGCCTTCCTGATCGAGATAGTCTGCGGGGCGGTCATTACGTTCCTGACTGCGATCTCACCCACCGGCGTGGTAAAGAGAAGCTTTTCACCTCCACCAAAGAGCAGGCTCTTGTTGTGCATCTCCTCGTACGTCTTGTCGATGAACTTGTTCAGGAAGGACTTCAGAAAAAACTCGGTAAAGGCCGGAACGGAATCGACGAGTTTCAGAATCGCTGTCTTATTAAGAAGATAGCAGATCGTATCGTCGACCGCAACGACGTTCGCCCTGGATTTGTCGCCTCCGACAAGCGACAGGAGACCGAAAGAGTCCCCTTCGCTCCGGTAATCGATAAGCACCTCTTCACCCTTATCCGGCTTAATGAAGACCTTTACGCCGCCCTTTTTTATAATGCGCAGATATTCGCTCGGGGGCCCGTCCTGATGAAGTATCGTCGAACCCTTGGGATAAAACTCCATAGAGAGTCCGCCCGCTATAGCTTGCAGCGTTTTCTCTTCAAGAAATTGAAAAGGCGGCACATTTTTCAGAAATTCTATGACGTCTTCCGTTATCAATTCCATTCAGCCGGAGCAATTGCGATGCCCGAAGCCGGAAAGTGGGCAAGAAAGATGAAAATTAATTAATTTCAAGGACATCGACACGGCAAGTTAAAGTTATGGCGTGACTTATTAGTAAGGCCAGAAGTTTAGGGGGGAGACTCGACATCACTTTTGGTAACGTTAGCCCTGCTTAGAGTTAGAACGCTTTATTTTCAATATATTACAGTGAGTAACTAATGGTTACATCAGGAGGCATAAACGTGTAATAAAGTAATACCATCTACCCGCGCAGAATGCCCCACCTTTTTCTCTTCTCCCACAGAGATTTCCTTGTGATGCCCAGCATGTCAGAAAGCTTTTGCTCCCCATAACTGCTCTGGTAGTGCAGGATAAATTCCTTCGTATAGTCCTCAATCGAGAGCACCCTTTCAATGGACTCGGTAGAAAAAGTGGCCGAATCCGCCGTCCCTTCCGGGAGATGCTCCGGCGAAATGGTATTTCCGTCGGTAATGAGTACCGCCCTCTCGATTATATTTTGCAGTTCTCTCACGTTTCCCGGCCACGGATAGTCCATCAGGAGTTTAAGTGTTGCGTCGTCGATAAACTTCACATTCTTGCCGATTTCTCCCGCGTATTTATCGAGGAAATGTCGCGCAAGGATGATGATGTCTTCCTTCCTCTCCCTGAGCGGCGGCAGTCTCAGCATCACCACGTTGATCCGGAAATAAAGATCCTCGCGGAACCTACCCTCCTTAACGGCGTTCAGCAAGTCCTTGTTCGTGGCGGTCACAAACCTGATGTCTACGCGCTTGCTCTGGATGCCGCCGAGGGGCCTGATCTCGTGATCGTCGATGACCCGGAGGAGTTTTGCCTGAAGCGCAGGGGTGAGGTCCCCTATTTCATCCAGAAAGACCGTGCCGCCGTCAGCCTCCTCGAAGAGTCCTCTTTTGGAACTGACCGCGCCTGTGAATGCGCCCTTTACATACCCGAACAGCTCGGACTCGAGGAGGTTTTCAGGGATTGCCGAGCAGTTGATCGGAACGAACGCCTTGTCCTTGCGTGAACTGTTATAGTGGATCGCCCGGGCAAACAGTTCCTTGCCGGTGCCCGTTTCGCCGAACAAAAGCACGTTGCTTCTCGAGTCGGCAATTTTTTTCACTTCGGTAATGAGGTTTTTTATGACCTTGCTTTCTCCTACGATCCTGTCGAAGTCATACCGGTCTCCGATCTGCTTCTTCAAAAGGACGTTTTCACTCCGGAGTGCCCTTTCCCTCAATGCGTTCCTGACGATCCTCTTGATTTCCTCATGAATGACGGGTTTCACGATATAATCATATGCGCCGGCGCGCAACGCCTCAACGGCGGTTTCCAGGGACGCGTATGCGGTCATGACGATCACGATCTGTTCGGGGGTGGCCTCCCCGCATTTTTTCAGCAGCTCAATGCCGCTCATGCCGGGGAGAATGATATCAGTAATGATCAGGTCATAGGTCCTGCCTTCCAGTGTCCTCACCGCCGTTTCGCAACTTTCGGCTGAGTCCACGTCATACCCTTCACGCAGAAAAACCCGCTTCAGGGACTCCCGCAGGGTGCTTTCATCTTCCACAATCAGCAGCCTCTCAGCCATGCCTTCCCTCGCCGTTCCATCTGAGTTTCTGGAGCATCACCGGCGTCATAACGGTCGTAATCAGCGACATCAACACGACACACACATAGAGATCCTGCGAGATGGCCTTTGAGGTGAGGCCGATCAGCGCGATGATCATCGCCACCTCTCCCCGGGGGACCATCCCGAAGCCGATCGCGAGCGACTCGGAAGCGCTGTAGCCGGCCACTCTGGAAGACAGCCCGCATCCTAGAATCTTCGTCGCTGCCGCAACGAGCAAGAGCACAGCCATGAAGGGGAGTATCGGCACTGACAAGGCCCTCAGGTCGACAAGTATACCGAGGCTTACGAAGAAGATGGCGCCGAATACGAAGTGGAGATACTCCGCGCCCTCCTTCAGCCCCTTGCTGTGCCTGAACCGCACACCCTCGAGCACCGCACCCGCAAGAAAGGCCCCGACGATTGCGGAAAGTCCGACAACTTCCGCGGCAGAGGCATAAAGGAAGCAGAAAGTCACTGCCATCATGAAGAGGAATTCGGGATACCTCTTTGCAACCGTCTTTTCGTCCATCCTGAGGAAGAACATCTTGACCTTCGGCCCGGCAAGGATGCCGGCCGCCATAAAGAGAATTGCCTTTACGGTGCTCCCTGCAAGCGCAGGGACCGAAAGATCGCCGCCTACCGTCTGGACGACAACCGACAGCGCGATCAATCCGAGGACGTCGTCTATCACAGCGGCCCCGATAATAGCCTTAGCGGCGGCACTGTTCAGGCTCTTCCTCTCCTCAAGCACCTTCGCGGTAATTGCAATGCTCGTCGCCGTCAGGGACACGCCGATGAACATCGATTCCCTGAATTCATACCCGAAGAGGACCCCCGTGAAATAACCGGTGACCCAGGGGAGGACGAGTCCGGACAGGGCTATGAAGAAATACTTCATCCGGTAGACATCACGGATCCTGAATTCGAGTCCGACCGAGAACATCAGAAGGATTGCTCCGAGATGGGCAAGCACGCTGATTGCATCGGTATACCCGATTAGGTTCAGCATGCTCGGCCCCATGACGACCCCAATCAGGATTACCCCGACGACCGACGACTGGTTAAAACGGGACGAAAGAAGATAACCGCCCAGGGCAAAAAACAAACCAAGGCTTATCTGCAGCTCAAGGCTTGGCATTGTCTCTCAGCCCTCCTCCTGTTGCGAGCAAATAGAATTCCGGTTATTTCACCGGCAGACGGATCGTGAATGCCGCCCCCTGGCCTTTCCTGCTCTTTACAGAAATCGACCCGTTATGCTCTTTGATTATACCATAGCAGATGCTCAGCCCAAGCCCGGTTCCCTTCCCCAGCGGCTTAGTCGTGAAAAAAGGATCGAAGATCCTGTCTATTACGCCTTCTTCAATGCCGGTCCCCGTGTCGCTCAAGACAATTTCGACGGACCCCCGTTTCATCTTGACCGAGACCGACAGCTTTCCCCCGTCCGGCATCGCATCCAGCGCGTTCAGCATCATATTGAGGAAGACCTGTTGCATCTGGTCGGGGTTGATGGCGACAGGCGGGATATCATCGATCTGCGCTGCAAGCTGGATATTCTTGAACCTCTTGTCGTACTTGACAAGACCTATCGTACGGTCGAGTATCTCGGCGATGTTGCATACGGTCTTCTCCCTCGTCGAAATCCTGGCGAAGTCACCAAGACTTCTGACGATCTTGGCTATCCTTTCGATATGGCTGTTGATCGTCTTCAGCGATTCCGCCGTAAAATCGTCTTCCGCCTCCGGCTCCGACGCAAGCACCTTCAGTTCCTGGACCAGCGAGGAAATCGACGCAAGCGGGTTGCCGATCTCATGGGAAATTCCCGCAGTCAACTTACCGAGGCTCGCCAGCTTCGACGCCTGCACCAGTTGCTCTTCCATCTTTCTTTTCTCGGTAATGTCCTCGAGGATGACCACATACCCGCCGGAGGGGTCTTTGAGCGGAGACAGATTCATCTTGAAAGACCTGTACGCCGGCGTTTCGACAGTAGCTTCGTGCTGTCTCCCCTGGACGAATACATCTCCCGTCAGCCAGGGAAGAAGCCCCACTATGGAACGATTGAATGCCTCCTGTTTCCGGATATCGGTGATCGCCTCCATCTCGCGGTTCCAGTATTTCACCGCCAGCGCCGAATCTACGGTCGCGATCCCGACG
Organism: Nitrospirota bacterium; assembly: GCA_021811105.1. GTDB lineage: Bacteria > Nitrospirota > Thermodesulfovibrionia > Thermodesulfovibrionales > UBA6898 > Sulfobium. The sequence continues at coordinate 16,963 of JAJZPM010000049.1, forward strand.
GACGCGCTCTCGATGATATTCTCACTGAATTCCTTGAGGTAGGCGAGGTTCCTGTTCGCCTCTGCGAGTTCCTGTCGGGAGAGCCTGAGCGTGTCGGTCATCTGTTTGATCGAATTCGACAACTCGCTTCGCTCCCTTTCCGTCAAAGTCAGTTTGTCTTCGAAAATTATCGTTGCGATGGCGGACCCGACCGCACCGGACAGCACTCTTTCCGCCTCGTTCCGCAACAGGATGAAGTCCTTCTCCGAGAGCGACTCCCCCCTGATGCCGTGTCTGACCGTGAAGCTCTCGACCACTTCCCTGGCCTCTCTTCTGCCGATATACTGTTCCAGCAGGTCCTGCACCCGCCGGATGTCGTAACTGCTGCCGGAAAGAAGGATCTTAGGGGAGTAGGACTCCACCACCATAAGCGCCTGCCGCTCCTCTTCCGCGTTTTGCTTTGTGAAGATCGATATCCCGACGTAAAGGAAGAGGTTGATCGAAAGACCCCAAAAAAGGGAATGACTCCATCTGTCGAGACCTTTCAGGCCGAAAAGCGCGGTAGGATTGAAAAGGTCGGAGCTGATGATCTGGAGGATTATCCCCTTTTTTTCAAATACCCCGGCCTTGATCATCGCGGGAACAAGCAACGTGTAACACCAGATCACAAACCCGCCGACAATCCCGGCGGCCGCACCCAGCTTGTTGCCCCGCTTCCAGTATAACCCCAGAATGATCGCCGGGGCGAAGATCGTTACCGCCTCGAAGGACTTCAGTCCGATATCCACAAGGCTATAAAACTCACCGATCGAAATCGCGAAGAAATAACCGAGGAAGACGCATCCGAGGATAATGATTCTCTTAAGGTTCAGAATGATCGTGGGGAACCCCGTCATCTCATTGAAGCGGTAAATCGCCGGCATCACGAGGTTGTTCATGACCATCGTACTCAGCGCAAGGGACTCGACGATAATCATCCCGGTCGCGGCAGAAAAACCGCCTATGAAGGCCACAAGCGCCAGGAACGTCCTGCCGTTGCCGAGAGGAATCGTCAGCATGAAATTGTCGGCATTCGCCTGGTTCCCTCCCAGCAGCAGCCCTCCGAAGGCCACCGGCATTACAAAGACGTTGATGAGAATAAGATAAAGGGGGAAAAGCCACATCGCCTTTGAAAGATGAGAGACATCGGAATTCTCCACGACCGACACATGGAACTGCCTCGGCAGGAACATGATCGCCATCATCGAAAGAAAGAGCAGCGCCGCCCATTCGCCATAACTCACCGAAGTGCCCTGGCCCAGATAGAGCAGCCCGCTGTATGGGGAGTCTTTTATCCGGCTGAAGATGTCCAAAAACCCGTGGAAGAGCCCATAGGTGACGAAGATACCGACCATCAGGAAGGCGATGAGTTTGACGATCGACTCGAAGGCGATCGCGAATATCAGTCCTTCATGCCGTTCCGAGGAGTCCAGCCTGCGCGCGCCGAATATAATTGCAAATACACCTAGCACGAAGGTGATAAACCAGCCTGCCGCGGCAGTCCCCTTCACCTCGCCCGACAGGATCGTAAAGGTGTTCATGATCGCCTTTATCTGAAGGCCGAGATAAGGGGTAATCCCTATAACCGCAACGACCGTCACCAGAGCCGAAAGAAAGAGTGAATTACCGTAGCGGGAACCGATAAAATCCGAGATGGTGGTGATCCTGTTCTTTTTGGCGATATTGATGATTTTTCTTAGAACGACCCACCACAGCGATGCCATCAGGGTGGGACCGAGATAAATCGTGAGGAACGATAAGCCTGAGGTCGCCGCCTTGCCGACACTGCCGTAGAATGTCCAGGAGGTGCAGTAGACAGCCATCGAAAGCGAATACACGTAGGGGTTCGAGACGATGCTCTGGCCGGATTTCTTCCTCTTGTCCGCGTAATACGCCACAAGGAAGAGGACGCTGAGATAACCCAGGATAACGATGAAGAGGAGCCAGCCCTTAAACATTATGACCGTCCCGGTGGTTTGTTTTCCTGATGAACAGGCCGATTACGATGACAAAGGCAGCCCATAGCCCGAAGAGATAGAACGGAAGGGAAAGGCTAAAGATCGAGAGAAACGGCCAGTTAAAAAGGAGTGTCCCGAGAAGAAAGAGGAAGAACCATAGTTCTCTATTGTTCATTAAACTAAAGTATCATTTCGCCCTTTCTATTATCAACCCTTGTCCGCCGGCGGTCTTTCTAATAAATCGACCGGATCCGCCCGGTTCTCTTGTCCACAATCACGGTGTCGATCAGTTTGCCGCTTTTGTCCATTATTTCAGCCTCGAAGTAAAGGTTCTTTTCCGTGATCTTGCCGATCTTCACATCTTTCTTTGAGAAATACTCTTCAAGTATCTTTTTTGCCTGGTTCCGGGAGGTGACCTCCCTTTGCTCCCCGTATTCCCCGCCCTCGGAGATGCCGTACGGCGCTCTCTCCCCGGCCCGGCCCGCCACGCAGAATGCCGCACGTCCGTCGAAGGCCGGACCTGCCATTCGTCCCCGCATCGCCCAACCCGATGCATGAGACAAAAGGACCGTCAAGGCTGACAAGGCAACCGCCGCGAAAATCAGTCTTCCCGAAACCCTCCCTGTCATGCCATATTCCCCCTCTCCACCTTCGCAGCGATTCTTTCCGGCCATAGAACACATTATCCTAATAAAAGTAGTTCATTTACCACTGAGGCACAGAGACACAGAGAAAACAATGGGCTGTCTAATAATTTTTGTTTTACTACCAGGCTGAAGGATGCATCCCGGCCTTTTCTCTTTCTTTTCAACTCGGTGCCTCCGTGTCTCTGTGGTTAATAGCTTTTTCTATGATTATAGAGATAAAGAACGGGCAGGTCAACGATGGCCCGCCATCACCCCGCACAACGACAGCATACGGACGGCCCATCGGAAACGCGTATCGCACTAAAAAGGGTGAGGCGGCCGTTCCGGCCGCCTCGTTCGCCCCGGTGATTTTATTTCTTGTGGCAGCGGCTGCAGTTTGCGGCATCGTCTGTCTTGAATGCCTTTTCACCATTGTGGCATTCGCCGCAAAACTTGCCCTTATTGATCTCCGCCATCGTCATCTGGTCGGCGCCCTTTTTCATCTTGAATATCTTCGTGTGGCAGTCGCTGCATTTCAGCCCCTTGTCGGCATGGACCTTTCCGTCGAAGATCACTTTACCGGCCGGCGTCGACCATTCGACAGTCTTGCCGGACGGTACTGCAAGAGCGCTTCCTGCGAATACGGTCACGATGCAGACCGCGATCATTACCACAAGCACTTTCACTGCTACTTCCCCGGCAGCCAGAGTCCTTTTCTGTACCCCTTTATTCTTCACTTCGTTTGTCTCCTTCCTGCTGATCCTCCGGGCGACCTGCCGCCCGGCCGGCCATGGTTAATAATCACCGTAAAAGCCTCGTCTTGCGTCCTCACGGCCCCGTCCATAGTAATAGCTCGCCCTCTCATCGCGCCAGCCTCTTTCATAGGCGCCGCGAAACGGCTTCCGGCACTTCCGATAGACCGGCCTGTCGTAAATGATCTCGGTTCGTGTTGTATAGTACGGGACTGGAGGAGTCTCCACGTATACGGGCGCAGGGCGGTATGTGTCCGACGCCATCGCATGGAGGATCGGCCCTCCGAAAAGCACTATGGCCCCCGCGAGCATCGCCGCCGACTCGTTATTCATCGCGTCCGCCCTCGGAGTGGCTGCCAGCAAGAAGCCGCACGTCAGGACAAGGACCAAACCTGTTAAGAATATCTTTTTCACTCTCTTCACCTCCTTCCATCGGGATTCTTCCTTCGTTGACCTAAGATTAACAAAAGAATATGAACTGACCGCGAACGGATTGTGAAGAATTGTGAAGATATCAGCTGGGAAAGGTGAGACTGAAGACCGAGCCTTTACCGAACTCGCTCCGCACGGACAATGTTCCGCCGTGCGCCGTGATAAGTTCTCTGACGATAGTGAGTCCGAGCCCGAGTCCGCCGGATGATGCGCGGTAGAACCTTTCGAACACAAAGGGAAGGTCTTCCGCCTTGATACCGCAGCCCTCGTCGGCCACCTCAATCATTGTGGCCTCCTGATTCGCCGAGACCGAGACCATGACCTTCCCACCCTTTTCAGTCGCCTTCAGGGCGTTGCCCAGCAGGTTGATCACGATCTGGCTCAATCTGTCCGGATCCGCGTTGATCATCGTCCCTTCCTCGCCTGCGAGGCCGAGTTCAACATCTTTTTCCGCGAATATCTTGCGGTACCTTTCGACGATATTGACCAGAAAGGGTTTCAGGGCGAAAATCTGTTTCCTGAGCGTTAACTCACTCGCCTCTGCCTGCGAAAGTTCTTCGAGACCCTCTATGATCCTCCTGAGCCTGCCGATTTCAGCATAGAGAGACTGGAGGTGGTCTTTGTCCGCGGGAATGAGGTTATCGATCATTCCTTCGAGTTCTCCCCTTATTGCCCCGATGGGAGTTCTGAGTTCGTGCGCGATATTCGACGTAAGCTTTCTCCTGAGAGATTCCTGGACCTCCAGGGTATGGGCCATCCTGTTAAACGCCTCCGAGAGCCTGCCGATTTCGTCTTTTCCGGAAAGCAACACCCTTCTTTTCAGGTCTCCCGCGCCGACAGCCGTTACCGCATCAGTCAGTCCTTTAATGGGATAGGTCAATCTTTTCGAAAAAACGATGCTGAGGACGATCGCCAACCCTCCCAGTGCAACGAGAGAGATCAGGAGAAACCTGTTCGACCGCATTATGAAGACCCCGCTCTTTTTCGGATGAAGAAACCTCGCATCGAGGCGGCCTATCTCCTTTCCGCCGAGGAAGAGTGCATAGGGAAGAAAACGGCTGTTTTCCCCCGCTGTCCTCTGCTCGGAAATCGCCATGATCCGCTTTTTTACCAGTGGGGAGAGGGTCGCAATCGCCGACTGCGTATCGGTAACAAGATGTCCATTCCCGTCGTATAGCCTGATTTCGAAGCCGAGCATCAGCGCCCAGACCGCGTCCTCTATCACCGCCTGCTTTTCCCACCCCGAATACCTTTCATAGGTGCTCTCCAGCGCCGCTGTGACCCAGTAGGCCCTGTCCTCCATCTCGCCTTCCATGTATTCCCTGAAGTCAGACACCATGAATTCACGAAGGAGAAAGGCCGCCGACAGGGCGACGAGGGAAACGGCAACGAGCAGGAGAAAGAACTTCTGCCAGAGGCTCTTAATCATCCTTTTTGCCTGAAAAACGGTAGCCCACGCCGTAAATTGTGAGGATGAAGGCAGGGTTCCGCGGGTCGTCTTCGATCTTGTGCCTCAGGTTCTTGATATGAGCGTCTATGCTCCTTTCGTACCCTTCGAACTGATAACCGAGGGCCTTTTCGACAAGTTCCTCCCTCGTGAAGACCTTGCCCGGATAAGACGAAAGCGTGTGGAGGACCTTGAACTCGGTAGGGGTCAGATCAACCCTGCAGCCGTTTTTCCTGACCTCGTACGAATGCCCGTCAATCACGAGAAGACCGTTATTGAAGTTTACGGGACCGCCTGCCGACAAGTCTCCCTTCTGTGCCCTCTTCAATACCGCCTTCACCCGATAGACAAGTTCCCTGGGGCTGAAAGGCTTTACGACGTAATCATCGGCGCCGAGCGCGAAACCGGCGATCCTCTCTTCTTCAGAAGACTTTGAGGTGAGCATGATGACAGGGAAATCCCCCAATTCCCTTAGTTCCTGACACAACTCTTCTCCGGTCGTGTCCGGCAGCATAAGGTCGAGAATAACCACCAGGGGGAGTTCCTTTGCAGCGGCGTCGGCAGCCTCCTTGCCCGTTTCCGCGTGTATTACCCGAAACCCGGCGCCCTCGAGATATATCTTCACAACCCGGGCGATCTTCCTGTCGTCTTCAATAAGAAGAATCGGTCTCAGCATTCCCGTCTCGATCTCACGTCACACCCACCCGTATTTTCTTAGGGCCGGAGTATGGCTAACGGCGCAACGCAACCTACCTCACAGCGATCCCGGCATACCCCACGACGCTGTCGTAATCACCGGAGACGTCCCCGGACGTCGCATATTTGACGAGGCGCGCCGACTTCGCACCGAGTTCCCTCGCGGCCGAAAGCATTGCGGTGGCCGGCATGTAGCCGCACATCGATATTCCTTCCCGGACAACCGTCTCATACAGCCCTTCCGGATCGACCGCGAGTACCCTGTCGATCGCCTTCCGGTCCTTCTGCCTTGCCGTTTTTTCCGAAACGTAATGGCTCATATCGGAACTCGCCACGATCACGACGCTATAATCGACGCTCTTGATCGCACGGGCGATGGCACTGCCGAGCTCGATGCAGTCATCGACTGAAGCGGCAAGCAGGGCTATCGGGACTATTTTTACGTCTTTCGAAAAATAAGAGATAAATGGCAACTGTACTTCGAGGGAATGTTCGAAGAGGTGGGCCCGGCTGTCCCTTGTCACGCCCGGATCGCCCACTAAAATCTTTGCCGCGAGTTTCTTGTCGACATCGAACGCGCCGAGGGGTGTTTCCCACTCCAGGTCGTCTGACAGGGAGATGCGCGACCCGAGGCCGGTATGGTTGGGACCCAGCAGCACAAAGGTTTTCGGAAACTTGATCGACGAGTAGACCGCCCCGGCGACAGGCCCGGAGTATATGAACCCGGCATGGGGAACGACCACGCCGATCACGTCCTCTTTTGGCGCGTCCCTGACCACATACTGAGCCACCTGTTCGAGAAGCCTGTCCCTGGTGCCGTAATAGAACTGCCCCGCGACGGCGGGCGCCCTCTTCGCCATGCGATCTCCCTAAAAGACGTCCTCTTCGATATCCCGATATTCCCTGTCGGTGTAGTCCGTGAACCTTGTACAGTGGGCAAGGAACGTGAGCGGGACGGTGTCCGTAGGTCCGTTGCGCTGTTTTGCCACGATGATCTCAGCCTTGTTTTTATTGTCCTGGATTTCCTTGTTATACACTTCGTCGCGGTAAAGGAAGATAATCACGTCGGCATCCTGTTCGATGGCGCCGGATTCCCGGAGGTCGGCGAGGGTCGGCTTCTTGCTTCCCCCCCTGGTCTCGACACCCCGATTGAGCTGACTCAGCGCGATCACCGGCACGCGCAGCTCCTTTGCAAGCCCTTTCAGCGACCGCGATATCTCCGATATCTCCTGTTCGCGCCGCTCGGCGTTGCCCCTTCCCCTCATCAACTGGAGGTAGTCGACAATGATCATGCTCAATCCGTGCTCCGCTTTCAGCCTCCTTGCCTTCGCCCTCATCTCGAGCACCGTCACGCCGGACGAATCGTCGATAAAGATAGGCGACTCGGCCAGTTTGCTCGCGGCGCTCGTGAGCTTATGCCAGTCGTCTTTTCTGATAAAGCCCTTCCTTATGTCGTTGGAATTGACCATCGCCTCGGAACAGAGCATCCTGAATGCGAGCTGTTCCTTCGCCATTTCGAGGCTGAATATCGCCACCGGTTCTTTTAACTCAACACCCACGTGCTGCGCGATATTGAGACTGAACGCAGTCTTGCCCATCGAAGGCCTGCCGCCGACGATGATGAGATCGCTCTTCTGAAATCCGGTAGTGAGTTCATCGAGTTTAACGAAGCCCGAGGGAACACCAGTGATCGCTTCCTTCCTGTCGTACAGGTGTTCGATCATCTGGAAGCTGTCTTTAATGACCTCTTTGAGCGTCACAAATGACGCCTTGATCCTCTTGTCGGAGAGGTCGAAAACAGTTTTCTCTGCGAAATCGATCAATTCTTCCGGATCGAGTTCGCTTTCGTAGACATTGCTTGCGATGTCGGTAACAGAACGAAGCAATCCCCGCAGCATGGCTTTCTCTCTTACGATCTTGGAGTGGTATCGCACATTCGCCGAAGTGGGGACCATCGAGGCCAATGAAGCAAGATACCCGGACCCGCCCACCGCGTCAAGATTGTTCTTCCTCTTCAGCTGGTCCGTGAGTGTGATGATATCGATCGGCTCGTTTTTATCGAAGAGTTCGCTCATAGAGGAGAATATCCTCCGGTGGGATTCTTTATAGAAATCGTCCTCTCCGATGAGCTCCAGTGCGGCGATTAACGCATTGTTATCGATTAGAACAGCGCCTAATATCGACTGCTCAGCTTCGATGTTCTGCGGCGGAAGTTTACTGAGAGTTGATTCAATTTCCTTCATTCCTGCCCGCTACATCTAATCAGACGACTCTGCAACGACGTGCACCTTTACGCTTGCCGATACTTCCGGATGGATCTTAACTTCCACTGAATATTCCCCCAGTCTCTTGATCGGCTCTTCAAGGGATATCTTTTTCTTGTCGATTTCGAAGCCTTCGGCCTTCAGTGCCTCGGCGATATCCATCGTGGTAACGGAGCCGAAGAGTTTCTCTTCCTCTCCCGCCTTCGCCCTTATGGTGAGGGAAAGCGCCGACAATTTCTCCGCAGTCGCCTGAGAAGCACCCCGTATCTTGGCGGCGCGTTCGTGGATTATCTTTTTATTATGTTCGAACTCCTTAATGTTCTTTGTATTTGCCTCGACGGCGAGCTTCTTCGGGAAAAGAAAATTTCTCGCATACCCATCGGAGACGCTAACGACATCGCCTATTTTCCCTAAGTTTTTCACATCATCTCTGAGAAATACTTTCATCAAACCTCTCCTTAAACTTTTTAATAAGTATACCATAACATAGTAACGGCAATAAATGGACGGCAGGCAGTAGGGAAGATCAATTCCCTGTGCCGCAATCTCTTTCACATTGACAAAAACGCTCCCCATCAGTATATTGTTTATAAACTTGTTTATTGCTAAACTTCTGACAAAAAGGGGGTAACATGGCAGACGCAGAAACCAAGAAAAAGATGGCGATCATCGCTAGCAAGGGTACGCTGGATATGGCCTATCCGCCGCTCATCCTCGCTTCGACCGCTGCGGCGATGGACGTCGAGGTGCAGATATTCTT
>JAJZPM010000090.1 GCA_021811105.1 Nitrospirota bacterium
CTTCCCTGCGTGCCTCAATGCCCTCAATCACATCCATAAGGGAACCTCCCTATTGTAGAGTAATGTCTACAATAGTATAGCCAATTCGCTGCCTTTATGCAAAAACCAAATTTCAGGACGCACACCCCCGGATACCGGCATTATTGATTTAATCGGGACAATCTCAGATAATAAACGGATAGCCGCTGTTTTTCAGAAGCATAATACGTGAGACACACATGAGAAAAGGGATATACATCGAAAATACGCCGCTCGATGAGGCGCTGAAAAGGTGGTCTCAGAGGATACTCGCCTCAGGAATAAAGCCGCTTGCCGGAGAAATGATACCCGTAAAGGACTCGCTCGGAAGGATGACGGCCGGGGCGGTCTTTGCGAGGCTTTCGGCCCCGTTTTACCATTCTGCTGCCATGGACGGTTACGCCGTGAAATTCGTCGACACCTTCGGCGCCGCAGAGTATTCCCCGAAAAAGCTGAGCATCGGCGACCGCGCAGTCTACGTCGACACCGGCGACCCGATGCCTGACGGCTTTAACGCGGTGGTTATGATCGAAGACGTGAATGTCGTCGGGGCCGGAGGGGAAAGGCCCGGCTATATTGAGATCATCAAGCCGGCGGCGCCGTGGCAGCATGTAAGGGCCATTGGAGAGGACATCGTATGCACCGAGTTGATATTGCCCGAGAACCACCGTATACGGCCTGTCGATATCGGCGCGGTCATCTCCGGGGGCCATGTAGACGTCCTTGTCCGGAGGAGGCCGAAGGTGGCGATCATCCCTACGGGGTCCGAGATCGTCGAACCGGGGACCGAGCTGAAAAAAGGCGACATCATAGAGTACAACTCGCGGATATTGTCGGCCCTTGTGACCGAGTGGGGTGGAGAGCCTTTGAGGTTCGGCCCCATATCCGACGACCCCGGAAAGATTAAGGATGCGTTGCTCGATGGCTGTGCAAGGGCGGATCTCGTGGTGATCAACGCCGGATCTTCCGCCGGCTCCGAGGACTTTACGGCAAAGGCGGTAGCGGAACTCGGCGAAGTGATACTGCATGGGATTAATATCAAGCCGGGCAAGCCTGTCATCCTCGGCTGGATCAAAGGCCGGCCTGTGCTCGGCATCCCGGGGTATCCCGTCTCGACGTATATTACCTTCGGCCTCTTCGCAAAGGGGCTTATCTACAAATGGCAGGGACTCGAACCTCCCGAGCCCGGACGAATTCCGGCGAGACTTTCGCGTCAGGTCGCCTCTTCTCTCGGACAGGAAGAATTCCTGAGGGTAAAACTCGGGAAGGTAGGCGACAACCTCATTGCCACGCCGGTCAGCAGGGGCGCCGGCGTACTTATGTCGCTCGTTCGCGCCGACGGCATCGTCAGGGTGCCTGCAATGTCCGAAGGGTTCGGCGCGGGGACCGAGGTGTCCGTCGAGATGCTCAGGGGGAAGGAAGAGATCGAAAATACTGTTGTCTGCATCGGGAGTCACGACAATGCGCTCGACCTGCTCGCAAACATACTCAAGAAAAACTATCCGAAATACTCTCTTTCCTCGGCGCATGTCGGGTCGATGGGGGGACTGGTTGCGCTGAAAAAGGACGAGGCCCATATTGCAGGGACCCACCTCCTCGACGAAGAAACAGGCGAGTATAACGTCGCCTTCATAAAGAGGCTTCTCGCGGACAGAAAGATCGTCCTCGTCAACCTAGTCTATAGGCAGCAGGGGCTGGTTGTGCCGAAGGGAAATCCAAAAAGGATCAGCGGCTTCAAGGACCTCTTAAGGGACGACATCGTCTTCATCAACAGGCAGTCCGGGGCAGGCACCCGGCTGCTCACCGACAAGTATCTGAAAGAACTGAAGATAGACCCGAAAGCTGTCCGGGGATACGAGCGCGAGGAATATACCCATATGGGAGTTGCCTCGGCCGTACTGACCGGGATCGCCGACACCGGGATGGCGATACTCGCCGCTGCAAAGGCGCTCGACCTCGACTTTATCCCTCTGGCGAAGGAGCGTTACGACCTTGCCGTCCCGGCCAAGTACCTGGCGATGCCGACCCTCCTGGCCCTCCTGAAAATAATTATGGAGGACCGGGAATTCAGGTCCGGGGTCGAGGCGCTCGGCGGGTATGATGTCTCGGACATGGGGAAGATCATGTATGAATCATAGTCCTCTCGCCTTCCACTGCGGGGTGACGCTTTCGCCCCCGTCGCCGTCCGACAAAACGGCTGACGCTGACAGGCTTGCCGGAGGTTTGCAGAGGCAGGGACTGGAAGATGTGACAGTACCGCTGGACATCCTAAGAAGACTTCCGGCGGAGCTTCGCAGGAGCGGCTTCAGGCTCGACCTCGTAATCGGTCTTTCAGGGGAGGGCTTGCGCATCCTCGATGTAGGAAAAACGCGTGTCTTCGGCATCGCGCTTGATATAGGCTCCACTAATATCGAATGCCTCCTGTACGATCTCGGCACCGGCGAGAAGATCGGGGAGGCCGGGGTCGAAAACCCTCAGGTCTATTTCGGGTACGACGTGTTGACGCGAGTCCAGCGGTCAATGACCGGTGAATTCGCTGACCTGGTGCGGTCGCTTTCGGAAGGGATACGCGGGGTTATTGCCCGGAACTGTGAGATGCACGGAATCGCATCCGATGAGATATACGCGGTGACTGTGGCAGGCAATACGATCATGTCCCATTTCTTTCTCGGTCTCGATGTCGACAACATCCCGCTCAGCCCCTACATCCCCGTCGTCAACAGGTCTTTTTTTGCGGATGCCGGCGGGACCGGTCTTCCGGTAAACAGCAATGCGGTCGTGTATGTCTTCCCGAATGCCGGAAGCTACGTGGGCGGCGATGTCATCAGCGGCATCCTCTTTTCCGGCCTGTACCGGGAGGAAGAACCGGCGCTTTTTATCGATGTCGGAACGAACGTCGAGATCACGCTCGGATGCAGGGACTGGATCATGGTGGGGGCCGGGGCTGCGGGGCCTGCATTGGAAGGCGGTGTCGCGAACATCGGGAAAAAAGCGGAGGCCGGCACGATATCGAGGGTCCGGATCGACAGGAGGAGCAGAAAGATAGCGCTGGAGGTCATCGGCGGGACCGAGCCGGGTGGCATCTGCGGGTCCGGCCTGATCGACCTCGTCTCCGAGATGTATTCGGCGGGCATCATCGACCAGTCGGGGAAATTTAACGGTGGCCGCGACGAGGTGATCGAAAGAGACGGGGTGAAGTCCTATCTCCTGTTCAGGTCGGGCGATACCGGGCTTTATCTGAACGAAAACGAGATAAAGAATTTTCTTCTTTCGAAGGCGGCGATGTTTTCCTTCCTCTATGTGTTCGTCAGGTCCGTGGGCCTTTCGTTCCGCGACATAAAAAAGGTTTACGTCGCGGGGGCGCTCGGGTGCGGGATCGACCCCGAGAAGGCAATCACCATCGGTATGCTCCCCGATATCCCGAGGGAGAGGTTTCTGCCGCTCGGGAACTCATCAATCGGGGGCGCCGGGGAAGTGCTTCTTCAGAGGGGACTGCTGAAAGAGGTCGAGGATATCGCTTCGAAAATCACCTATCGCGAGATGAACGAGGACGCCGAGTTGATGCACGTTCTGCAGGGCGCGATGTTCATACCGCATACCGATCCGGAGATACTGAAAGGGTAAACCCTTAGCCGCGACTGGCAAGCTGAGCTAAACATAACCTTATCGCATTCCTCAGATGAAACCAGAGCCTGCTCTCACGTATTGTATGCAGGGTGCTCTGTGAAGTGACTGACACTCCGTAGTTTCAATGGGTCGTACTTGTTGAAGGTTTACGCTGTTAACTGATACCTCGGCGAGCAGGTGTATCTCCCGAACTTTCTTCCTCGGCACGGTATGTCACGATTGTTTAATGAGGTAAGATTCTCTTGTCTTTAATGGGCCTATCGTATTATCATTAAGTGATTTTTTTTGTAACGCGGGGATAAGTTGGCCAGGACTCCTAAAGAAAAGAAGAATCAACCCGAAGAACCACTCGAAAAGAAGCTCTGGAAGGCGGCGGACAAGCTGCGGAAGAACATGGACGCGGCCGAGTACAAGCACGTCGTCCTTGGGCTTATATTCCTGAAATATATCTCCGATGCCTTTGAAGAACTTTATCTGAAGCTCAAAGAAGGCAAAGGCGACTACGAGGGCGCTGATCCCGAAGACAAGAACGAATACACTGCTGAAAAGGTCTTCTATGTGCCGCCCTCCGCCCGCTGGAAGTGGCTGCAAGGCAGGGCAAAGCTACCGACCATCGGCAAGGACGTGGACGATGCCATGGACGCTATCGAGAAAGACAACCCCTCTCTCAAAGGTGTTTTGCCGAAGGTGTATGCACAGGAGAAGCTGGACAAGGCGAGCCTTGGCGGATTGATAGACCTCGTTGGAAGCGCCGCCCTCTGAGAGCGGAGTAGGGGACGTTGCCAACTTAAGCAACATATGCTAATATATGGCCATGCCCAGACAAGCGAGGCTTGATGCTGCGGGGGTGTTGCATCACGTAATGGCCAGGGGAATTGAACGGGGATTGAT
>JAJZPM010000050.1 GCA_021811105.1 Nitrospirota bacterium
GAGGTTCTCAGTCGGGCATCCATGTTTTTTTAAGAATGGATTCCCGCCTAAAGACTGCGGGAATGACGGCCTAAATACACACACTTTATGCAACGTTAGGGTAAACCCACATTTAAGACGCAGGCCCGTGGGTTTCAGCTGTGCGTAGCAAGCCTTGTGTTCTGGTACGCATGTGCAATGACACCTCTTGTTACGCAATTATCGACTATTGCGTTCAGATGGAAGTCCTCGCCCGCTGCTTTTCGCCTGGGCTGAGAAGTCCACCGACTACTACTCACATGCGGACTGATTTAAATAATGAGGATTTTTAGTAGAAAGTATGAAATCGAAATGGGTACGTTTGTTAGCCTTGATGAATGCCATTCAAGCGCTCTCCCAACTGAGCTACAGCCCCACTTGACTACTAACCACAAAACAATTCCCGTGACCCTGACAACCAATTACCGCACTGAAATCTGCCGATTGTCTGGTAATTGTCTGGTAGGCGGGGAACAAACCCCCTGACCGCTATCTGTCACCCGCCATATTCAGGACAGAAGACCAACACCTTACCGCTACCGCCACAGACAAGGCAGGGCAGGTCACAGGGATGCTGTAACCCGTTACCTTGAAGTCAGCGTTTTTCCGTATTGTTCGCTGAAATGCATATAAACAGTGTCCTTAGCATTACTATTAGACAAATCATATCTATTTTCTTTTTGCTGAACATCAACTGTCAAAAGCCATTCGGAACGTGAGTCAAAGACAGTGAATTCAGAAAGCAAGAAATACTTACCATACGGGATATCACCAAATTCATAATATCCATTCACGTCTGACTGAACTGTCTTATAAAGATTCGCTGAAAATAGTGCAGCAAATTTCTGGTTATAGGTTCTATCAAGTTGACCTAATTTTGAAAGCAAGTCAACCTTCATGAAATTATTCTTTGTGCTTTCCTCAAAATATTCACGTTCATCTCTGACTCTGACATTTTTGCGTTCAGCAAAGCCTTGCTGTGCTTTTAGGAGCATCGGCATGGACTGTTGTTTATATTCTCCTAAAATTTGGTCATATTCAGATGCAACTTGCTCATAGTTCTTTAACAGCATGACCTTGATACCTGCTGCCTTTTTTACGTCACCCGATTTCATGGAAACAAATATGTTACCCGATATTTTCCCTGTATCTTTCACCTCACTTGGTTTCTGGACTGTTGGAACGGGGGTAGCTTGAGGTGGAATAGCTTGAGGTGCCTTAGATGCTTCCACCTGCTTGTCTGGCTGTGGAGTGGGCTTAGTTATAAAGTAAACAATAGTAGCTGTGGTAGCAATCAGAATGACAGCCATTATTATGACCATATTCCTTGACAACGTAAGGGTGGAATCTGGCTTAGCGGACTTTTCTAACACACCTCCTTGTGCTTTCTTTGCTTTTTCAACTTTCCATTTTTCATATTCTTCTTTATTCTTAAATTCAGCCATTTCTACCCTCCCGTGTACCCTTTGACAGAAGTAGCTTGTCAATCTTAACTGCCAACTCAACTAACATATTATTTGTTATTAAGGCATCCGCTATATGTGACTCAATGTCTATTCCATTTGTCATGCCAATAGCTGTCACCTCAACAGGATTACCCTTATTGTCTTTTTCTTGCCTGACAGGGTTTCTTAACGGATATAGTCCCTCACCTTGATATGATGTAATCCATTTATGCTTTATTTCATTGGCAAGTCTGAGGATTCTATTGACGCTTTCATTCTTCAAATATGAATTTATATCTGCCAGAAGAATGTTATCTTTTTTCTCGCTTAATGTCAGATGAGTTATAAGCCTCATGAGTGTCGTGGTGCTTTCTTTCGCTTTGATTCTTTTATTCTTCTCAGATTTCCACGTCTTGATATCCATAGAACACCTGATAAGTTGGGCTAACTTGTCGCCACATGATTGCAGGAGAACCACGCAATACCTTAAGTAATAAGCCTTCTCCACAATTTGACCGCTTAATACAATGTTGTCATTTCGCCTTATAACCCGATGCCCTACACGGTGCTGATTGCTATTAGCGTAAAAAAGGCTTTTTGCTGCATCTCGCTGGGAATGATGCAGTATGAATTTCCAATGTTCTGCCATGCCCAAGCACTTATCATTAAGAATCAATAAAGAATTGTAGTTCAGCCAATCAGCGGGAAGTAGCTTTATTTTCTTATCAAAAGCGAAATCTCTTTTTTTTATCCTTGCTAACATTGCATCCCCGTTTCAGATAGCGATATGAATAAATCTTCATAATGATATGTCAGGCTCCCTTGAAAAATCAACGGTGATACCCTTCTTATGGGGAAAGACCACTTGATTACTAATCAATAGGGCTGCTTTATTAAACTTCAACCCTGGTCAAAAATACCAATTAGCAAGAGAAAATATCACGACATATAGAAAATAAGTTTTGCGCGTTACAGGAAGTACATCTCATTTGCATCAACCTCTGCGACGTTAAGATAATTAGGAGTAACCGAGCGTGCATGGGGTACGCTCCCTTCCCGGCGATTTGCTAAAATAGCGCATGTCAATAAGGAACATTTCCGGGCAGCATCTCTCAGCCGAAAGGTCAAGGCCGTGAAATGTCCCCGGTGCGGCTTCGATCAGCCCGACGGCGGAGCTGAATGCATCAAATGCGGCATCGTCTTTAACAAATATGTCAATAAACGAAGGGCATCCGTCGACGGATCCGGCGAAGGGTCTCGGATCGTTCCCGCGGCGGACGAGTCTGAGAGAGGAGAAGGGAAGGGCGGTTGCAAAGAACGGTTTCTTTATGTCGATCCCGAAGCCGGCAATCTCAATTTGATGGGGCGATCTCTTGTTCTCCTTGTGCTTTTTTCCTGGGGGCTGAAGCTTATTTTTTCCTCTGCCGGGAGCAATTACTCCGGAGAAAGTTACCTGCACCTCGTCAATCTTCCTTTTCATGAGGCGGGTCATATATTATTCCGCGCCTTTGGTCGATTCATGTCCACATTGGGCGGGAGCCTGACTCAACTGCTGGTGCCGCTGATATGTCTTTTGACTTTTCTTTTTAAGACGAAAGATAGCTTCGGGTCCTCGGTTTCCTTATGGTGGTTTGGCGAAAACCTTATAGACCTGGCGCCCTATATTAATGATGCGCGAGACCTCAATCTGATTCTTCTGGGAGGCGTAACGGGAAAGGACGTTGATGACTACCATGACTGGGAATACATACTTCGCAAGCTGGGGCTGCTCCAATACGATCATCTCCTCGCAAAGACCTCACATATGATAGGCGCACTGCTGATGGTCTGTGCGGTTTCTTGGGGAGGGTTTCTTCTGTTTAAACAGTTCAGAAATCGTCGCTTGAAGGTGCAATGAAGAAGGGACCTTGATCTATTTTAAGCGAAATGTTCTATCGGATGTGATATCGGATATTTTGCCTTTCTTTGCTCAAGAATTAATGAATCTTCGTATCCGCACAGCCTCTGGTGAGATAATAACCAGATTTCTTGTCACGTCGTTCTCTTGTAAAGATTCATAAGCTTTCTTAAAAATAGAAAGTGTTTCCTGGACGGTATGCCCGTAGATTTTAGTAACAATGATCCCCCCGCATCTTTCAGGAGGAAAGCGAAACATTCTTGAGAAGTCTTTGTCCATAGTGACGATTACACGAGCTTCGCGGCAGGCTCTTTGATAGACTTCATCGTCTGATATACCGGATAATCCGGCGTCTCTTATACTGAGCACGTTGTGCCCGAGGCTCCTCAAATAATCAATGATTGGCTCAAAGACATTTTCATCGGCAATTATCTTCAAGCACTCACTCCTGCCTCTTCATCGGCGAGCATCGCGGCATAATTCAGGCATGCCCTGATGTCTTCATCAGTTACATTCGGGTATGCCCTCTTAATCCCTTCGAAGTTCTCCCCTGCGGCCATAAGATCAAGGATGATATGGACGGGTATCCTCGTACCTCTAATGCACGGTTTCCCGCTGCAAATTTTCGGGTCGCTTACTATTCTCTCTATCAATTTGCCCATGGCAGACCTCCTTCTTGACCGTCAATAACGCCCCGTGCCTTCATAGTTTTCTCCACATCCTAATTTTGGCACATTACATCGGATAAACGGAAGAAGAAAAACAGGCAGAGCGATCAGCAGCCGGCTGCGCTGCCGCCTTTGTTTTCGGAGGTCGATTGCTGTGAGCTGATAGATCAGTTATTTCCGGTGCAAGACCGCTTAATTATAGGAGCCTGCAAGAAGCGCGACCCCAACGGCGCTTTCGACCGCATTGCGCTCACAAAATCCTTCTCCTATGTGCGACCTGCCCGCTCCTGAGAACCTTGCATCGCAGGGCAGCAAAAGCTGGACTATTTTTGTTTTTCCTTCAGCAGCTTTTTAATGGTATCCTCATATATTCTTTCTCTCTCGCCTATGGCGATGATCTCAAGAAAGGGTGAAGTTTCCCGATACACGATACGATACCCTCCGATCCTGTAACTTCTCAGGCCCTCAAGCTCCTCCTTCAAAATCTTTCCGCTCGATGGGTTCAATGCTATTTCTTTCAATCCTGCCCTGATCTTTCGCTTTACATCGGGATGCAGATTTCTGAGAAACACGAGGAGTTCCGAAGGGATCTTGAGATGCCTTTTTATCAACCGATTTCCTTGAGCAGCTCAGCAAGGGTATAGGACTTTGCCTTTTTGATGCCTCTTAACCCCTTCTTTATCTCGGCCATCATGCCGGGGCTTGCCTTTATCGCAAGCGTCTCCTTCCAACTCTCAAACTCGTCGATGCTTATTATGACGGCCGAAGGACGGCCGTTTCTGGTGATCACAACCTCTTCGTCGGTTGCATCGACTTTTTCTATGAGCTTGCTCAGATTTGCCTTAACCTCATATAAGGGAAGCGTTTTCATTGTCACCTCTATGACCAGAATTATGACTATAATAACATCATGGATCTATGTTGTCAACGGGGGCAAAGAGAAAGATTGCCGACCCTAAAGATTGGTATTATAGAGGCAAAAAAAATGAAACTGTGGGGCATGTCATTCCCCGACTTGATCGGGGAATCCAGGATTTTTCAGTATGCCTTGGATTGTCCGGTCATCAAGCCGGACAATGACGACTTTAATGTAGTTGTTTGTCTGAGTAATAATCCCTTTTTGGAAAAGCGGACCGGGGAGATTTACGGGAGGGGGCAATTATCAGTTGTTTGTCGTGCTCAGACATTCGATCGCATCGATGACGCCCTGGGGTGTCGACTCGGTGCGGACCGCCTTCATGCCGGTCGCTTCTTCCAGGTCTTTCAGGAAGACGTTATCCAGGAAGATGTCCTCGTCTTCTTTCAGTGCCGTATCCGGGACGAGCAGCGCATCGTAAGCGTCGGCGTTGTCCTGAAGCGATTTAATCACGTCCCGTCCGGTCAGCAGTCCGGCGACCGTAACGGTCGTCCCGAAGAAGTTATTTTCGATTTGTATCACGTCGAGCCGGATCTGCTCCTTTTCTGCCAGGCGGTCGGCAAATTTGCGGAGGAAGGGATAGAAGGAGGTGCCGGTGAAAGTGAGATACTTCGCATCGCGGCGAATCGACTTGGGGACCCTGATCTTCTTAGCCTGCGCGAGAAAAAGCGGCACCATGCCGACGCCGTTTTCGATCTGCGGCAGGGCTCCGTAATCTTTCAGGCCGGGAAAGGGAAGGTCAGCCTTTATGTACATTTCGTCAGAACAGTATACGATTGGGTCGCCGTGTTTCTTCCTGAACCTCTTCTGAAAAGGTTCGACGGTCCTGACCGCCTGCAGGGCGTCCTCCTTCGTTACGGGACCGATCTGCTGTTTCCGGTGCATCGTGAGACCGACCGGCACGACCGCGATCGAAGATACGTACGGATAAAACTTATGGAGGTCCCTGATCGTGTTCTGCAGTTCCGACCCGTCGTTATATCCCGGGCAGAGCACGATCTGGGTGTGCATCCTGATTTTATGACCGGAGAAGAACTTCAGATCCTTCATGATGTCCGAAGCCTTCGGGTTCCCGAGCATCTTGTTGCGCAGTGCCCTGTTAGTCGTATGGACGGACAGGTAGAGAGGGCTCAGCCGCTGTTCGACGATCCTCCGTTTGTCTTTGGAGTCCATATTCGAGAGGGTCATGTAGTTGCCGTAAAGGAAGGAAAGCCTGTAGTCCTCGTCTTTTATGTAAAGGGGCTTCCTCAGCCCCTTCGGCAGCTGCTTCACAAAGCAGAAGACGCAGTTGTTCTTGCACGTCCTCACCTTGAAAGGCATGAGCGTAATCCCCAGGTCTTCCCCCTTTTCCGTACTGATCTGCACTCTGCTTCTCGTCCCGCCACGGCTGAATTCGACGGAAAGCCTCGGCGAACTCCTGAAAAACATGAAGTCGATCGCGTCCCGCAGCCGGTGGGAATTTATCGAAATGACGCTGTCACCCTGCCGGAGTCCCGCCTTTTCGGCCAGGCTGCCCGGCAGCACACTCTCGATTTCTACGGAGTGCTTAGGGCGCATTGGTAAGTGTAAACCCTTTGTAAATGTATTGAAGCCCCGAAATTGCGGTGACCGCCGCGGTCAGCAGCAGGAAGATTTCCGGTATCGGCGGCAGCGACGGCAGATTCACCCCGAGAAGAACGTATGCCAGCACGATCAGTTGCATGGCGATCGCCATCTTGCCGGTGAATACCGGCTCGACCTTCGAGTTGTGGGTGATCATGTATAGAAGGAACCAACCGACGACGACCACAAGGTCCCTGCTTATTACCGTGATCGCAAGCCATTTCGGTATCCAGCCGTAGACGGCGAACAGGATGAACGAGGTGACGAGGAGAAATTTGTCGGCAAGGGGATCGAGAAAGGTCCCGAGTTCGGTCTTCTGGTCCGTGAGCCGCGCAGACAGGCCGTCGAGAAGGTCTGTGAGCGCAGCTCCCGCGAAAAGGTATAATGCATATCTGTATTTGCTGTAAAGGACAGCCGTGACGAACACGGGTATGATGACTATCCTCGTTATTGTCAAGGTATTAGGTATATTCAGTACCCGCAAAAACTCTCCCCCCTTCGGAACGTCCGACAGGCTACGGAATATTGAATGGTGCCCGGGTGAACGAAAGATTCAATCCGAGCTTATTATAACACGCGGACTTTAATTTCCTGCCTAGGGACGACGCCAGCAGCGCCGCATGGCATTGCTCGACCCTGAAGCCGTATTCATCCGCCAGCCCCACCGACTCCCGGATGTATTTTCCCGCCTGCTTCTTCCGGCCCTCGAGCATCGCAAGCTCACCCATGCCGAGCTTGCAGTAGATGAGTCCCCGGGGGTCCCTGGTCTTTCTGAAAAGACCCTGAGCGGTCGTGAAATACCGGCGGGCCTTCGCGTGATCTCCGAGCATCTTATACGTCGTGCCGATGCTCCAGAGCGTGTACGAGTAGCTCACCCTGTCGCCGATCGCATTATATATCTTCGATGCCCGGCCGAAACTTGCCAGTGCCTTTTTGTATTCGGCCTGCATCCGGTACGCATTGCCGATGCCGCAGTATGAATAGGCGGTCCCGAACCTGTCGCCGATCCCGGAAAACAAGCGGTTCGCCTTGCGGTAGTAATCGAGGGATTCGGAGAACATGCCCGCTATGCGGTGCGTTCCTCCAAGCCCGCAAAGACTGTATCCAACGGCCGGCCGCAGCCTCTGCTGTCTGAAGAGCTTCAAGGCATTATTGTATGTGCGGATCGCGCCCGGTATGTCGCCCTTGATCCGGAGCGTTCCGGCTATCGCCCAGAGGGAGAAGGCTATCGCCTGGTTGTCTCTGCTTTTCTCGTAAAAGGCAAGGGTCTTTTGCAGCAGGGGGAGTGCATGTTTCCAGTCACCCCTTCCTCTCATGCAGAGCGCGATATTTGTACCTGCATCAGCGACCGCCATGGCGTCATCCGCCTCCTTTGCCGCAGCCGCAGCCGCGGAATAGGATTTTTCGGCCAAGTCGTAATTTCCGATCATCCGGTGGACGTCGCCTATCGACATACGGCAGTCTAGGACGCCCTGCGGGTCCCGGAGAAAACGGTATCCGGAGAGGGCTTTTCGGAAGAGAGCGAGCGATTCTGCGTACCGGCTCTGCTGCCTCAGCAGTTCCGCCTTTTTAAACTGATGGCGCGTTTCCGAGTAATCCATTCATCTTCTCCATTGTCGCGGCATAATCGCCTGAATTGAAAAAAGCCGAGCCCATAACGAGGATGTCCGCACCCGCCGCGGCGATTTCCTTCGCGTTGTCGGGTTTGACGCCGCCGTCGACCTCAATTAAGACGGAGAGTCCCGCTTCATCGATCTTCCTTCTGAGCAATTTCAGTTTTTCGAGCGCGGAAGGGATGAATTTCTGGCCTCCGAAACCGGGGTTCACGGACATAACAAGGACCATGTCGACATCGCCGAGGATATTGTCGAGGCTCCACACCGGCGTGGCCGGGTTTATCGAGACTCCGGCTTTGACCCCGCTCTCTCTTATCATCTGGACGGAACGGTGAAGGTGAACGGTCGCCTCGTAATGTACCGTTACGATGTCAGCCCCGGCAGCAACGAAATCTTTCAGGAATTTGTCGGGGTCTTCTATCATCAGGTGCACATCGAGCGTAAGCCGTGTGACCTTCCGAATCGATTCGACGACCGGAGGACCGATCGTGATGTTCGGCACAAAATGCCCGTCCATGACATCAACGTGCAGCAGGTGCGCGCCGGCGGCTTCCGCGGCCCGTATCTCGTCTCCGAGACGGGCGAAGTCGGCCGAGAGGATCGAGGGGGCGATCTTGATCATTGGACAGTCCCTTCCTGCAAATCGAGATAAATAGTGTCTCCTGCCGTGACGAGCGTGCCCGGTTTCGGTTTCTGGCTTATGACGATGTCTCCGGTGCCTTTTGTCTCGACCGAGAGGCCGATTTTCCCGGCGGTATCCCTGGCCTCTTCCAAACTCTTGTTCTGGAAATCCGGGCAGTAATATGGTACTGCGTTAGGTCCCAGGCTGACTAGCACGGTGATCGGCCCGGTCAGCCTTTCGTCCGGCTCCGGACTTTGGGCTACGATCCTGCCTTTTTCGACTGAATCGGAGTGGACGTTGATCGTCTTGCCGATGTTGAGTCCTTTCTGGAGCAGCGCGGCTTCAGCGTCGGCAAGGGTGTCGTTCAAAAGGACAGGAACGGAATACACTTTCGGCCCCTTGCTCACCACGACCTTTATCGCCCTTTTTTCTTTCACCTCGTTGCCGGCAGGGACATCCTGCCTCAGTATCTTCCCCGCCTGTACTGTCGAGTCGTAATCTTCTCCCTCTATCTTCAGATACAGACCTGCCTTGTTCAGCGCTTCGTTTGCCTCCAGGAGCGTCATGTTCGTCACCGCAGGCACCTGGACAGTCCGGCTGAAGCTGAGGACCTTGAAGGTGAGGAACCCGAACATCAGGCCCAAAAGCACAAAGGCCGCGAACAGGAGCGGGACCCTGATAAGGCTGCTCATTTTTGTCTGCAAAAAGCCACTCCGAAGAAACCGTCCATAGTATGTTTGTGCGGATATGTCCTCAAGAAGCCCTGATACATGAAATATTTCACGGAAACCGCCTCTGCATCTATAATACGGAATTCGGCCGCGGTCTTCAAGAACCCGGCCGCGACCTCTTCTCCTTCTTCGGGCTCGAGCGAACAGACCGAATAGACCAGCCTGCCGTTTTTTTTCAGGAGTGGTGCGACAGACCTGAGGAGTCTCAGCTGGTTTGCCTTATAGTCGGTCAGATCTTTCGCCTTGCGGCGATATTTCACGTCGGGGTTTCTTCGCATGACCCCGGTAGCGGAGCATGGCGCATCGAGGAGGATCCTGTCGAAGGGGCCCGCGCCGTGCAGTTCGGCGACGTCTCCATGGACGACTGTTACCGAGCGGACGCCGAGGCCCTGAATATTAGCGCGGAGCATGCCGATCCTTTCGGCGTCTTTTTCGACTGCGATGATCTCCCCCGAATCTCCCATCAGCTGTGCGATATGGGTGGTCTTTCCGCCAGGGGCGGCGCAGGCGTCGAGCACTATTTCTCCCGGTTTCGGATCCAGGAGGTAAGTGATCAGCTGGGATGCCTCGTCCTGCACCGCAAAGAGACCGGCCCCAAAGGAAAGTTCGTCATGGCTTCGGACCGTCTTCAGGACGATCCCGTCAGGAGAAAAAACGGTCGGCCCGGATTCTACGCCGTGACCGGAGAGCAGCGAAATAAGCTTTTCCCGCGTCGTCTTCAACGTGTTTGTCCTGATCGTCAATGCCGGGACCCTGTTGTTTGCCTCGGCAAGCCTCATCGCCTCTTCTTCGCCGAACCTCTTTATCCATCTTTTGACGAGCCATTTCGGATGTGAGGTATTGACCGCGATACGCGTAAGCGGGTCGTCGAACGCAAAGGGATAGCGCAGACGGCCCTTCTGCCTGAGCACATTTCTCAACACCGCATTGACCAGCGGCGCTTTCCCGTGGGAGGAAGAGGACTTCTCCAGTTCGACCGCTTCGTTGACGGCCGCCCAGTCGGGTACCCTCATGAAATAGATTTGGTAGACGGCCGACCTGAGGTTGTTCAGCGTGAAATTCCCCGCTTTTGCCGGGTTCTTCAGGTAATTCCCGAGGACCCAGTCCAGGGTATCTCTGTATCTGATCACGCCGTAGACCATCTCCATCAGGAATGACCTGTCTCGCCTGTCGAGCGAACCGGATAGGTCTGCGAGCGCACTCTTCGGTCTGACGCCCCGGGAGAAGATGTCAGTGAGGCCCTTTATAGCGAGCGCACGGGTATGGGACATCGAAGCGGGCCGCTACGGTCCTTGCCTGGCGACGGACGTGATTTTGAGTTTCCCGTCCTCTTTTGCGAAATCCGCGCGGAGACGCTGTGTGACCAGCTTGATATGGTTGCTTTTGCGGGGTTTGAACTCTATATACCAAGTGATCGTTGCGCTGGCGCGGTCGGGTCCGGATTCGAGCTCGTCGATCCTGTACTGCAGCGAGGTGAAGTCAACCCTTTCCCACTTGCCGGTGATGTTCTCCTCTTTCCCCTTCGACGCCAGGTACGCGGCAGAGTATCGCGATCTCCAGAGTTCCTCGTTTTTGGTAAGATTCGCCGTTTTAATGTCGTCAAGAAGGGCGCCGATCTCCCTTTTGCCGATCCCTGTTTCTTTCCGCGCCTCCGCCTGCCTGCCTGCCTGCGTCGGGACGACTTCATGGAAGTACGTATACAAGGACAGGACGAGAATAGCCGCTGCAGCTGCCGCCGCGGGGACAAATACCGCCGGCCTCATGAGACTTCTCATCTTCAGCATGGAGGTAGAACGCTTCCCCCGGATGACATCGAGAAGCAACCTCTTGGTGCTGAGTTCGGATGAGAGCATCCTGAAATAGCGGCCCTTTCCGCCAAGAAAAGCGGGAACGCCGGGCTTGTCCATTTTCCCGAGTTCCGAAGCGAGGACCGCGACGTCCTCCTTTAATTTCTGTTCAAGGTTGTCGAGAGTGATTTCGAGTTTCGTGATTTTCCGTAGGATCTCTTCGACTTCGGCCTCGATCCTGCCTGCGGAGGCGGCAACTGCCGCATGGTCCGGGCCTCCCTCCTGTAAAGCAGCAAGCGACTGCTCTTTTTTTGCGAGCCTGCCTTTGAGCTGTCCTATTTCGAGTAGCAGCGCGCAGACGAATTTGTTTTCGATATCAACGCGCAGCGTGTCTATCCTGATGTCCTCGATCTTTTCATCGGTGACGACCGGCGATTGTACTCCGCTGCCCGGCGTTTCGTCGGCGCGGTCCGACTGATGCGCGGGTTCCGCTTCCACGGGTTCGAGCATGGCGGAACATTCCTCGCAGTACGTATCGCCGAAGGAAAAACGCTTCAGGCATTTCGGGCACTGCATGACGATGGCGGGGATTCGGTCCATATATCACATCGGACTGATATCTTCGGGCACTGCCGGTTTCGGTTCCCGTTCATGCCTTCTGTCGGTTTTCTGCTTTTTCTCTGCCTTCGGCTGACTTCCCGGCTTAGGCCCTTGTTCGATCGCATGTTTCGGTGCGGCCTCCGGCGCTTCCACTGCCTTCGGCTGCACGGGCGGAGTCATAAGCGGTTTTCCCCGTTTCGCTGCATTGGCGACGAGGGGCTCCAGCATCCCCGAAATGAGTTTCCTCTGTGAGTCAGGGTCTATGCGCTCGCCCTGGAACGAAAAATCCGCTGCCTGCCAAAAGAGTATCCGGGAATCGCCCGAAGAAATAAGCTGAATGATGAGTTCATGCCGGTCTCCTTTTGAAAGAACGATGCCGTTCAGCACGGCGTCCGCCTGCAGCGACCTGCCCAATTTAACGAGCACGCCGGCCCTGTTGTCCGGTCCGATGGTCGAAAGATCTTTCCCCGTGTTTCTGCCCGCTGCGTCCACCTTGCCTGCAGGGATGACGTCGAGCTTCGGCGTGGAGAGCGCCTCCTGCGCCAGTTGCCTCCAGTGATTGTCGTCGTGATAGAACGGCGCCACTGCGACGGAATGCACCTCTTCGATGAGGCGTCTGTCGGCGAGCGGCAGGCTGTTCTTCTGATCGCCCGCAGTGAATCGGGATGTTGCGCAGGCGGAAAGCGCAATGAGCAGGGAAAGGCAAATCAGGGAGGCGGAAAGCCTGCAAGGGAAGGGCGGTTTCGCGACAGAGCTCCCGGACAAAGAATGCATATAAAATAATGCCACTCTTGCGCAGAAAAATGCAATGGCCGAAGGTCGCGGAAACCGTTGTTTTTGTCGACCCGGGCAGGCGAAATGTTCTATAATTATGTATGGCTGTTCTGGAAATAAGGAAGTACCCTGATAAGGTGCTCAAGCAGAAGGCGGCTCCTGTTGCGTCGTTCGGTGAAGACGTCCAGCGGCTCGTCGACGACATGACGGAGACGATGTACGCCGCCCCGGGAGTCGGTCTTGCGGCCCCCCAGGTTGGTGTGGCGAAGAGGATTGCGGTCATCGACATCAGCACCAAGGGCGCGCAGATGCCGCTTCTTGTGCTGATAAACCCGGTTTTTTTGCGGAAAGAAGGCGTGATCGAATTCGAAGAAGGCTGCCTCAGTCTGCCCGAATATACGGCCAAGGTCGAAAGGGCCGAGAAAGTAGCGGTCCGATTTCTCGACAGAAAGGGCAAGCAGATGGAGATAGAGGCTGAAGGTCTGCTTGCCGTGGCGCTTCAGCATGAGATAGACCATCTCGACGGTTTTCTCCTTATCGACAGGATCAGCCCCATAAAAAGAGAATTCTTCAAGAAGAAATTCGCCAAGGCCCGGAAATCAGGGAAATAAGATCTTGAGGATCGTCTTCTTCGGAACCCCTGATTTCGCCGTCCCCTCACTCAATGTCCTCATTGATTCCGGATACGATGTTGCGGCGGTCGTAACGCAGCCCGACAGGCTGAAGGGCAGGGGGCACATGCTGTCACCGCCGCCTGTGAAGGAACTTGCCGCGTCAAGGGGAATCCCGGTGCTTCAGCCCGGCGGTATCAGGACTCCGGAATTTCAGGAGGAACTGGCAGCGTTCAGGCCCGAGGCGGTCGTCGTAGTGGCGTACGGAAAGATCATCCCTCCGCCGCTCCTCAAGCTGCCGCCGCTCGGATGCATCAACGTTCACGCCTCGCTGCTCCCGAAATACCGCGGGGCGGCACCGATACAATGGGCGATCATAAGCGGAGATACGGTGACTGGTGTGACCACGATGGTGATGGACGAAGGACTCGACACCGGCGACATACTCCTGCAGGAGGAGACCGGGATAACCGAAGAGGACAACGCCCTGACGTTGTCCGGCAGGCTTTCTGAACTGGGTGCTGCGCTTCTGCCCCGGACCCTTGAGGGGCTGAGAAACGGGTCGTTGAAGCCCGTCCCGCAATCCGGCGAACCGACCTTCTCCCCGCCGCTCAGGAAAGAAGACGGCATGATAAACTGGTCCCTTCCCGCCCAAAAAATCTTAGATCTTATCAGGGGCACCTATCCCTGGCCTGGTGCATACTGCTTTCTCGGAGGTCAGCGGCTTACGGTCGTCAGGGCAAAGGTTTTGGACAGACGAAGGCGGGGTATCCTGGGAAGGGTCGAAAGGATCGGGACCGGGGAGATACAGGTATCGACCGGAAGGGGTGTCCTTTCTGTTTTTGAGGTGAAGCCGGAGGGCAGGAAATCCATGCCCGCCGCGTCCTTTATGCACGGAAGGCGGATGGCGGAAGGGGCGGTCTTTGATGTATAGGACGCTGAGGGGACTCGTCCTCAAGGTCCTATATCCGTTCCTTATGCTTGTCGGGGCTTTTTTCAAAGGCAGAAAGGAGTCGTTTCAGCGGTTTGTGATCGGCCTGAACAACAGGCTTGTCAGGAGGGAGAAACCTAAGACGAAAAAGATCCTCCTGCTGCTGCCCCACTGCCTCCAGATAAACGAGTGCACGATCAGACTTACCCATAACATCTACAACTGTGAACGGTGCGGACGGTGCGAGATCAGGGACCTTATCGGCATCGCCGAGGAGAACGGGCTGAACCTCTTCGTCGCCACGGGCGGCACGATCGCGCGGAAGATCGTGATGGAGGCGAGGCCCGAGGCGATCGTGGCGATCGCCTGCGAACGAGACCTTTCGAGCGGACTGGTCGATACGTATCCAATCCCGGTCCTCGGGGTATCCAACGACCGGCCGTTCGGCCCCTGTTTCAACACCTCCGTGGACCTCGACAAGGTGAAAGAGGCGATCCGGTTCTTCAGCGCCGGCTGAAATTTCCGGGATGAGTTGTCGGACTGTTTTCAGACCCGCTGTCGGACCCTGTCCTTTCTTGCTTCCGGAAACCGAAAATACCGTACCGGTCATGCCCGAAATGATAGAGTTTGGCAACCTCTATCTCTATGGCCCGGAGCGGGGAGTAACGATAAAGCAGTACGCTTAGCAGCATGCCCGTCGCCGGGCCCGCCCAATATACCCACCACGCGTGCCATTCGCCCGAGACGACCGCCGGCCCGAACGTGCGCGCGGGATTCGTACTGGTGCCGGAGAGGGGGGACTCGACAAAGACCATGACGGCGTAGAGGATGGGAAACAGCGCAGGTGTATAACGCCGAAGCCTGTGATGACGCAGAAAGAAAAAAAGTCCTGCGATCAGGCAAAAAGTCGTGGCGGTCTCCCCGACTATGGCCCACCCTGTTCCATACCCGGCCCCGGGGACCGTGGCGCCGAACTTCACGCTTCTTCCCATCTGTCCCCAGAAGAGTAAGGGCAGACTTCCTATCAGGGCGCCGGCCAGCTGGGAGAGGACATAGCCAGCGACATAGCGGCCCTTTAGCTTCCCCATCAGCCAGAATGCAAGAGTCACCACGGGATTAATGTGCGCGCCACTTTCTTTTCCCACTGGTGAAAGCGCGATCAGGGCGCCGATCGTACCGAAGAGAAATCCGGTGATGAGGCGGCGAAGGCCTGCGTCAGGCACGAGGCGAATCATCAGGCTGCCGGTTCCAAAGTCCAGGATCACCACCGACAGACCGGCAGCTACGAGCAGGGCCGTGCCGACCAGTTCTGCACCATAGACCCCCCATGGGAAAACGGGGCGACTGTTATCCATAGCCTCCGGATGCGGAAAGTGATATGGTATTAGAAAAGAGGCAAGCATAATGGCCGGTTGTTGAATTCTGCTGGAAGTAATAGCCGGGTGCTGCCTGTTTCTTTCTCAGGGTAGTTAAGCTCCTTTTTAATAATTTGTGCGAACGGGGAGCCGCTGTCAACATTTTTTTCGCGCAAAGGAGGTTGTATGCTCATTTCACTCGAAGGTAAGCGGGCACTGGTGACCGGGGGCAACTCCGGAATCGGCGAGGCCATTGTGGATGCCCTGTCGGAGGCGGGGGCGAAGGTAGGAATCAACTACGTGGTACACCCGGAGACCGCCGAAAAGATTGCGACGCGGATCCGGGGAAAACGCGGCGAGGCCCTGGCCCTTCAGGCCGACGTCACCGACCCGGGGGCGGTCGCTGCAATGTTCGGCCGGATGGACGAGGCATGGGGCGGCATCGACATCCTTGTCAACAATGCAGGCATCGATGGGGAGCGGGCACTCAGCTGGGAGGCGGATGGCGGGGCCTGGCGCAAGGTGATCGAGGTGAATTTAATGGGCGCCTTTTACTGCTCGCAACAGGCCCTTAAGCGGATGATTTCGCAGAAAAGCGGCGTCGTCCTGTGCATTAGTTCGGTACATGAGATCATCGCCTGGTCCGGTTACAGCGCGTACACCGCCAGCAAGGCGGCCGTAGGCATGATGACGAAATCCCTGGCTCAGGAGGCCGCGCCCTACGGGGTGCGTGTCCTTGCAGTAGGACCGGGCGCAATCAAGACGCCTATCAACCGGTCAGTTTGGAGTGATCCGGCCGGTCTGAAAGACCTGCTTTCGAAGATACCCCTCAACCGCATGGGGGAGGCGGAGGAGATCGCCCGCATGGTGGTTGTCCTCGTGTCGGATGTCGCCTCTTATGTGACGGGACGCACCATCTTTGTCGACGGGGGAATGACGGATTATCCCGACTTTGCCCGTGGCGGATGAGAAAGAACCGGGATTGACTGTTGCCTTTTTTTATATATGAGTCATTATTGAAGAAAGGAGGGCGGGAAAATGGATCTGAAATTGACAAATCTTGAAGCGGTCGCGGTAATGAACGCACT
Organism: Nitrospirota bacterium; assembly: GCA_021811105.1. GTDB lineage: Bacteria > Nitrospirota > Thermodesulfovibrionia > Thermodesulfovibrionales > UBA6898 > Sulfobium. Next base: position 16,662 of record JAJZPM010000050.1, read on the forward strand.
GCAGCATTACGCGAAAGAACTCGAGAAGTCGGGGAACGAAAAAGGCGTTCTGATCGAAAAAAATACCGTCAAGGGGCTTATTTCCAGGATAGAGTCGATGCCGGCCGGCGAAGTTCCTTAGAGCGCTCGGCGGAAGACAGCCGGGTCAGCGGCGATCTCCGGCAAGATAGGTCCTTATCTCCTTCTCGAAATGCGCGCTGAAGATCGCGCTGCCCAGATTCTTTATTATCGCTTCGATGCCCCAGAAGGCCACCTCATCGATTTCGTCCTTGTTGAAATCGATCTTTCCTTCGTAGATGCACGAAAAGGTGTCTACCAGTTCGGACTCCCGACGGTTCGAAAAAAGATAACGGTAAAGGTAGCGGAGTTCACAGCCGGATATCCCGAGTTCCTCATCCATCTCCCGCTGTGCGGCGTCGTCAACGCCCTCTCCGGGCGCTACGTGACCGCCTACCGAAGTGTCCCACTTGCCGGGGGCGACGTCCTTTTGGCGCGACCTCTTCTGGAGGAGAAGTTCACCCTTTCGGTTGAAGATGAGAACATGGACGACTCTGTGGATGAGTGAAGGATCACGGTGCAGCTCGGCCCTCTCCGCAAGACCGATCACCTTGCCTTCGCTGTCCACTATCTCGAGTTTTTCCGTATGTTCAGAAGTCACTTCATCACCTCATCACTGGCGTCATTACAAGACTTTTTTGGCGTTGTTGTCCGGCGCATATACAGCATCAGGGTTAACCGATAGGGTATAATACCACCTATTCAGGGCCAAGGAGAAGAATGTGAAGATAGCGATAACAGGACTTGCGAACTCGGGAAAGACGACGATCTTCAATGCGCTGACCGGACTGAATCTCGAGACCACGGTCTATCCGACGCAGGCGTCCGCGGAGCCACACCTCGGGGTGGTAAAGGTCCCGGACGCCAGGATCGACAAGCTCACCGAAATCTATAAACCGAAGAAGACCACGTACGCCACCGTTGAGTATATCGATTACATAGGGCTTACCAAAGGCGATATGGAACAGAACAGGAAGGTCTCGGACCTCATCAAGGATGCGGATGCCATCGTGCATGTGGTGAGGGGGTTCGAAGAGGAGTCCGTCGTCCACCCGCTCGGCAGCGTCGATCCGAAGCGGGACGTCGAGACGATCGAACTCGAAATGATCTACGGAGACCTCGAACTCGTGGACAAGAGGCTTGAGCGGATGGAGCAGGGGGCCAGGAGGGGAAAGAAACCGGACGAGTCCGAAAAAAAACTGCTCCTGAAATTCAAGGAAATACTCGAAAAAGAGAGCCCGCTCAGGGATGTCGATTTTTCCGAAGAGGAGCGCAGGGCAATGAGCCATCTGCAGTTCATGTCGATGAAGCCCGAGTTCGTGGTGCTGAACGTGGGCGAGGCGGAGGTGAACGCCGAAGGCACACGGGAGACCGTTGCGAAGATCGAGGCGCTCTTTAAGGGGGGACAGGTGAGGGTCCTGAGCGTATGCGGCAAGATAGAAATGGAGATCGCCCAACTGCCTGCAGAGGAGGCGAAGGCCTTTCTAGATGATCTCGGAATAGCGGAGCCGGCCCTCAATAAACTTATTCGCGTCTCGTACGATCTGCTCGGCCTCATCTCTTTTCTCACGAGCGGAGAAGACGAGGTAAGGGCATGGACGATCAGGAGGGGGATGAACGCCCAGAAGGCCGCCGGCAAGATCCATTCGGACATCGAAAGAGGGTTCATCAGGGCCGAGGTGATCTCCTTCGAGGATTTTATTTCGTGCGGCGGCATGGCAGCGGCTAGGGAGAAGGGTTTGCTCATGCTTGAGGGCAAGACCTATGAAGTCGCGGACGGGGACATAATCAATTTCAGGTTTAATGTATAATGTTTTCGTGTCCCGTCTGCATCGAGCGGACTTCATCCTGATGTTGAATAAACCTTAGTGTTACAGAAAGATAGAGGCCGACATGCTGAAAAACGCCATAGAATCGGCTAATTATTATCCTGATTCACGTAAACGCAGACATGACATTGGGTGCAGTTGTGAAAAAGGTGATAACGTGACTTCAAGCCAGCTGCGGAGCCTCGACTATGGCTGTTTTTCTTCACGCCAGCCTCTATTTTGAGAGGATTTTATGAAACTGAGAGGTAAATTAGAGGGTGTTGTGCTTATTTATTCTACTGTGGGCTTCATTTCAGTTTCTTCTGATGTATAATGTATAGTGATTGCTGAAAAAAGGTGGGGGATGAAGGCCCGGGAGATTTTTGAGAGCAGCGTCAAGGTGATGAAGATGCTCCTCACAAAGGACGAGATGATGGAGTCGATCAGGAGGGCCAAGGAGAGGGGCGAAGAGGGGAACACCCGTCTCCTTGATATAGAGCGTGGAAACGTGAACGAACTGGTGCGCAGGATCGTTAAAGAGAAGGGTCCGCGAGAAATTCTGAAGGCCGTGCCGCAGGCGCGGCTGGCCGCGGTAGTGATACGCTATCTCAGAAATCGGGAGATATTCATGAAGACCTTTCCACAGGGCGTCGAGGATGCCGCCCCGGACCCCCTTGCAATATGGGCTGCGGTCATGATTTCGCCGGGGGACGAGAAGCCCGACGCGTGATAGGGTATGGAACAGATCAAGGAACTGATCAGGCGTTACGGGCTTGAGGAAGACCTTGAACATGTCATCATCCCGTTCCATGACAAAGAGGGGAGAAAAAAACGCTGCTTTCTGCTGAAGAGGAGGTTCCTCAGGCTGGTCTATCCGGACGGCCATTTCGAGGAGTTTCCGCTGGAAGAGGTGATCGAGGCGATCATGCGGTCTCCAGATTTACCGCTGAGCGAGGCGCTCTCTTTGCTGCATGAGGAACTGGATGCCGAGATATCGAAAATATTTGAAAATGAGAAGGAAGTAAAATCGGAATGAGAAGAATATGAAAAAGAGGATATTGATCAATGCGATGTATACCGAGGAGAAGAGGGTAGCGATCGTTGATGGCGAGACGCTGGTTGATTTTTACGTCGAAGCCTCGGGCAAGGAGCACCTCAAGGGGAACATTTACAAGGGCGTGATCACGAGGATAGAGCCGGGCCTGCAGGCGGCCTTCGTGAACTTCGGTCCGAAGAAGCACGGGTTTCTTCAGGCAAGGGAGATAAAGGCCGAATATTTCCAGACCAAGTCCGAGGGGAAGAGGTTCCGCGTCCAGGACCTGCAGAAGGGGCAGGAGTTGATCGTGCAGGTCGAGAAGGACGAACGTGACACGAAGGGCGCGAGCCTAACGACCTTTATCTCGATCCCAGGTAGGTATATCGTCATGATGCCCGGCCAGGAGAGGGTCGGTATCTCCAGAAAGATAGAAGACAGGGACGACAGGGAACGTCTCAAAGAGATATTCAAGTCGCTGAAGCTCCCCAAGGATATGGGCTTTATCCTCAGGACTGCGGGAAGCGACAAGACAGGAGAAGACCTCGAAAACGACCTGAAATACCTGACCAAGCTCTGGACCAAGATCCAGACCGAGGCGAAGAAGGTATCGGCGCCGGCGCTTATTTACAAGGAGCAGGATATCGCGGTACGAACGGTGAGGGACTATCTTACGTCCGACGTGACCGAGGTCCTCATCGACGATCAGGACGCCTTCAAGGCCACGAAGGAGTTCCTCAGGAAGACCGTCCCCTGGAGGAAGATCAATATCAAGTTTTACAAGGAGAAGAAACCGATCTTTTCGAAACATGGTATCGAGGAACAGATCGCCAAGGTAAACGAGCGGCATGTGCACCTCCCGTCGAGGGGCTATATCGTGATCGACAAGACCGAGGCGCTGACCGCGATCGACGTGAATTCCGGGAGGAGCAGGAAAGAGGAGAACGTCGAGTCGACCGCGCTCAGGACGAACCTCGAGGCCGCAGACGAAATCGCGCGGCAACTCAGGCTGAGGGACATCGGCGGTCTCGTCGTCATCGATTTTATCGACATGGAATCTTCCAAGAACAGAAGAGAGGTCGAAAACAGGCTCAGGGAAGCGATGAGTTCGGACAAGGCCCATGCTGAGACGACCGGCATATCGAAGTTCGGTATGGTCGAGATGACGAGGGAACGCATGAGACCGGCCTATTTCGAGACAGTGAACAAGAAGTGCGAGGTCTGCGGCGGTCTTGGCATTGTGCGTACTGACGAGATGCTGGCGCTTTCTGCCTTCCGCGAAATTCTTACGGCGGCTTCAAAGGGCGGTCTCAAGGGCATCACCTGCCGTCTGCCGGTGGACAGCATGAACTATCTCGTCAATAACAAGCGGGAAGAGTTGTGGGGCATCGAGAAGGATTACGGCATCAGGGTCGCCGTCCTGGCGGACAGCAAGCTGGCGGGCCAGCATGTGATAGAGCAGGAAAAGGCTGAGGCCGAGGTGAAGCAGGCTGAGGAGCAACAAGCAAAGGCGGAGCATTTACACAGGCATAAGGCCAAAGAAAAAATTGGGGCCGCGGAGAAGCCGGGCGAACCTGTGCGAGAGGCCGTTGAAGAAAAAGGAGAACCGGTCCTGGAAACGGGGAAAGCCGCGGGGGAAGGGGCGTCCGGGGCAGCTGCGGCCGGACAGGAGCAGGGGGAAAAGCCAAAATCACGGCGCAGATCGAGGGGCAGGTATTGGCGTAAGGGACGCGGAAGGCATCCGCATAAGGAGCGGCAGGAACCCGCTGCGGAGGCCGGCGTTGCGTCCGACCTTCCGCAAGATCTTGCCGGACAATCTCAGGAGCCCAAAGGCGAATAGCACATTACCGGCGGAACCCGCCTCCGGAAGAACCCCTGAATCCGCCGAACGAATGTCCGCCCTCCCAGTGAGGCGCGGCCTCAATAGTCCTTCCGTATTCGAGAGACCCGTGCGACGACTTCTGCCGTCTTTACTTTTACCGTCTCTTTCGTCCTTCTGCTCTTAATCTCGATCAAGTCATCTTTCAGGTTCTTTTCTCCGATAACGACCTGGGTAGGGATGCCGATGAGGTCGGCGTCTTTGAACTTTACTCCGGCCCTCTCATCGCGGTCGTCCATCAGGACATCAAACCCCTTTTCAATGAATTCCCCGTAAAGCCTTTCCGCGACCTCCATTGTCTTTGTGTCCTTGATATTCAGCGGCAGAAGTTCGATGTCGAAGGGCGCTATGCTTTCGGGCCATATCATGCCGTCCTTGTCGTTGTTCTGCTCAATCGCTGCTGCGGCGATGCGGGCCGGACCGATGCCGTAGCTGCCCATGATGATCGGTTTCTCCTGGCCGTTTTCGTCGAGAAATACCGCCTTCAGCGGCAGAGAGTATTTCGTCCCGAGTTTGAAGATGTTACCGATCTCGATCACCCGCTCGACATGAAGAGGGTTTCCGCACTTGACGCAGAGATCACCTTCTTTTGCGACGTGGATGTCGTGCCATTCCGCCTGGAAGTCCTCTCCGGCACGTATTCCTTTGATGTGGTAATGGGACTTGTTCGCACCGCTTACGTATACCCCTTCCTTCAGGGATATGTCCGCAACGATCCTGATCTGATGCCCCATCGGCCCGATGAAGCCGGCCTCCACGGCGAGCAGCTCCTTCACTTCGGTCTTTTGTGCAGGCCTGTGGTTCCCGATCACCTTCGCAAGTTTTTTCTCGTGGAGCTCCTGGTCGCCCCTGACGAGGGCGAGCACGGGGCCTTTGTCCGTAATGACGAGAATGCTCTTCAGGAAGTAGGAGGCGGGAAGCTTCAGAAAATTTGAGACCTCTGCAATGGTCCTCTTTTCGGGCGTATGCACCTCTTCACGCTGCCAATCAACCGGCTCGTTCTTCAGCGGGGAGGAAAGGGCGAGCTCAACATTTGCCGAGTAGCCGCAGTCTTTGCAGATCGCCACTTCGTCTTCTCCGGCAGCGCTTGGCGCCATAAATTCGTGGGAGACTGCTCCGCCCATCATCCCCGGATCGGATTCGACCATGAAAAACCTCAGGCCGCACCGCCCGTATATCCGGTGATAGGCGTAGGCGTGGAGCTTGTAGTTTTTTTCGAGCGCCTCTTCGGAGACGTCGAAGCTGTAACTGTCTTTCATGTGGAATTCTCTTGTCCGCAGTATCCCGCTCTTCGGCCTTGCCTCGTCCCTCAACTTTGTCTGTATCTGGTACCACACCTGGGGAAGGTCGCGGTAGGAGCGTATCTCCCTTGACGCCAGCCAGGTCATGATCTCTTCGTGCGTCATGCCGAGGCACATGTCGCGGCCGGACCTGTCTTTGAGCCTGAACATCTCATCGCCGATCGCGTCCCATCTGCCGGTCTGCTGCCATATCTCGGCCGGATGCAGCACCGGCATCGAAATCTCCTGTGCGCCTATCGTGTCCATTTCTTCCCTGATGATAGCGTTGATCTTGTTCATGACCTTCCAGCCGAGGGGAAGGTATATGTAAAGGCCTGCGGCGAGCTGCCGGACAAAACCCGCCCTCAGCATCAGGATATGGCTTATCGCCTCGGCGTCGGCCGGCACGTCTCTCAACGTGGGTATGAACATGTTCGAATAGCGCATTGTGTTCCTCCGGAATAATAGACCGTTTGTCGGCGGTCCCGTTAAGATTAAAAGAAAAAAGGAATGACTGTTTAGAGTAATGAATAGGGGAGGTTTAGGTCAAGATATCGATTTAGTCCAGGTGGACTATCTCAGGAATAGCACTAAACCACAGTGTAATAATAGTGAACAGCTTATTGACAGATAATCTTACCTATGATAACATGATCTCATCAAGGGAGGAATCCAATGAGCATTTACGAGAAAATAGGGCGCCGGATTAAAGTGATAAGGGAGAAAGCGGGAATGAGCCAGGACGCCTTGGCGAGGAATATGAAAATACCCCGTCCAGCTGTTTCTCAAATCGAGAGCGGCGCACGGAAAATCGCTACCGATGAGCTTCTCAGGTTGTCTCAGATATTTCATGTATCCGTCGATGACCTGGTCAACCCCGGGAAAGAGCCGGAAGTCTGCCTGCATGAAGGAAAAGAAGAAAAGGGACCCAAGCCCAGGCTGAGGATAAACGTACCGCAAAAGAATCTTCAGAAGTTCAAGGAAGTGCTGCTGTACATCCTTAACAAAGTCGGTTCGAAACCTAACATCGGCGAGACGGTCATCTACAAGCTCCTATATTTTATTGATTTCGACTTCTATGAAAAATATGAAGAACAGTTGATTGGCGCGACGTATATGAAGAATCAATATGGTCCCACTCCTATCGAATTTGCCAAGATCGTGGAGCAGATGATCAAGAAGGGGGAAATAGAGAAGGTAAAGAGCGACTATTTCAACTACCCGCAAACGAAATACCTGCCGCGAAACAAGCCGGACCTTACGAAACTCAAGGCAAGCGAGATCGAGGTGATCGACGACGTCCTAAACAGGCTTTCCGAAATGAACGCCGGCCAGATCAGCGCTTATTCCCACGGGGACGTGCCCTGGCTTACATCCGATGACGGCGAGGTCATAGAATATGAATCCGTCTTCTACCGCACACCACCTTATTCCGTGCGTGCGTATGAGGAAGACAACGGATGAGTGGACCGTTTTACAGTCTTTACATCGGGAAGCTGTTCAGGGAGATTTCCCATGTCCCGGAATTCGAAAAGGACCTCAAGAAGCTTGTGAAGAGGTTTTCTTCCCTTGAGGAGGATTTGGAGACGTTCATTAAAGTCGCGATGAATGTCCTTCATAAACAGAACCTCGACAGCGGAGCGATCCTTCGTATATCAGATCTCGGCATCCATTCGCCGGACATATATAAGGCGAAGAAGTTTGCCTGCAAGGCGCTGAAAGGCAAGGGCGTGCAGTCCGGGATAAGGATTATCTATGCCTATGACAAGGAAGAGGACAGGGTTGAGTTCATTGAGCTTTATTATAAGGGTGATAAGGAGGGTGAGGATAGGGAGAGAATATTGAAGTATTATGGAGAGTGACCTATGACCTCAAAGAGAAAAGGATTTTGCGATGGCAAAGAATTGTTTAGAGTAATGAATAGGGGAGGTTTAGGGCAAGATATCGGCCCTACTTCAGAGAAAATTATTGATCTTCATGGGAAAATTCTTCTATCCTATGGATGCGGGATAAAATGTTTATGTCTAAGTCACTTGAAATAATAAATTCTCTCAGGGATGAGTTCATCCAGGAAGCTAATAATGCCCCTAAGCTATTCAAAGATTTGGCCAAGGTTGAACAATATATTGCGGAGAGTTATAAAACACGATCTCTTATTGAGCTGATTCAGAATGCAGATGATGCGGGATCGACTGATTTCGGCGTTTACAGTTTTGATGAAGGTATTATAGTTGCAAATAACGGACATCCTTTTACAATTGAGGATGTTGAAGCACTATGCAGAAGCGGGGCGTCAAACAAATTTAGAGGCGGCAATACAATTGGCTATAGAGCTTGTTGCACAAACCCTGTTCTCCATCGACATGATAAGATAGAGGCGATAAAAACTGCGAAGGGGTAGCGATGGCCTATAACATTAAGACAGTCAACCGTGACCAAATATATCTGATGCCG
>JAJZPM010000051.1 GCA_021811105.1 Nitrospirota bacterium
ATCGCTATTGCAGCTACTTACAGAAATCAGCATAGTACTGAGAATGAACGAACCAGAAAACCAGTTGAATTTATTCACTTAACTGTCGGACGCTTGTGATAGATTGTATTAATTGATGCCCGTCTTTCGACTACCCGATGAAATAGTATTTCCTTCTCCCGATCTGGCGGAGGAAGACGGTCTTCTTGCCGTCGGAGGAGATCTGGGCGTGGAGCGCCTCCTGCTGGCCTACTCGATGGGGATCTTCCCGTGGTACTCGGAAGGGTCTCCGATCCTATGGTGGTCTCCCGATCCGCGTCTTGTCCTGTTTCCGGAAGAACTCAAAATATCCAGAAGTCTCAGACAGACCCTGAAAAAGGGGATATTCGGGGTGACCTTCGACACCGCCTTCGAGGAAGTGATGAGAGGCTGCGCGGAGATCAGGCGAAAAGACGGCCAGGGCACGTGGATAACGCAGGAGATGATAGAGGCATATTGCCGTCTTCACGAGGTGGGCTTTGCGCATTCGGTAGAAAGCCGGGTGGAAGGCAGGCTGGCCGGAGGTCTCTATGGGGTAGCGCTCGGAGGCGTTTTCTTCGGCGAATCGATGTTCAGCCGAAGGAGCGACGCGTCGAAGGTGGCGTTTGTGAGCCTTGTGCAACGTCTGGCCGAATTGGGGTTCCGTATTATCGATTGCCAGATGACTACGTCTCATCTCATGAGTCTCGGAGCAAGAGAAATCCCCCGCGCGGAGTTCCTCAGGAGAATGAAGAAGGCGCTCAGGATCCGCACCCAGCAGGGAACGTGGGATGGACAGGAATGATGTAAAGGGCTGCTGAAAAAGTGGTATCAGCTGTTTTCTCGTCATTCCCGTGCAGACCTGCCTGCCGGCAGGCAGGCGGGAATCCAGTGCTTTCACGTGCTTCTGGATACCCGCCTCCGCGGGTATGACACCATTACATGCAATCACGAGACTTTTTCAGTAGACTGATAGGAAGACCGCTTTCAGCTATCAGCCACCAGTAACTTACTGTTCACCCTAATAACGTTATCACTATTTATCTCTGACTGCTTACTTCTTACTATTCGCAATTATTTGCCGACTTCATGTTGACATCCCCCCCAATGAGCGTAAAATTTAAGCATTATAGAACGCAACCCATTGAAGGAGGCGGGACAGTGAACAAGATGCTGATAGCGATCGACGGTTCGGACTGTGCGAAGAGGGCGGTTGAATATGTCGGGAGGCAGTTTGCGGCTAACCGGGACCTGCGCATCAGCCTTCTGCATGTGCTTCCCTATCCCCCGGCGCCTTTTTGGGACGACGGGCACATCCTCAGCGAGGCGGAAAAGGCATTGCGGAACCAAGTGATCGAAAAATGGCTCACCAATCAACGGACGAAGCTCGAACCGCTCTTTAAGGAGGCGGCTGAAATACTGATATCCCAGGGAATAAAGCCGGAGCAGATAGAGAAGAAGTCCATCTCCGACTCAACCGACATTGCCGAAAGCATTCTGGAGGAGACGAGGGACGGCGGGTATCAGACGCTTGTGCTCGGCAGATGCGGGCTTTCCGCGTCGAAGCGTTTTCTCATGGGCAGCGTCACGACGAAAATTATCAACCATGGGGCAGGGATCGCCATCTGCGTGGTGGAGTAGCAGTGCATTCCTCATCTTGCCTGTCAAAGGAGAGCGCGTTCTGAATTATTCCTGTTTGCAATGGCAAAAAAACGTGATAAGATTTTCCCAATCATATATAATTTGTCATAAAATTTTTCATCCGGGAGGTCTTTATGCATGATGTCAAACGTATCCTTGTAGTATGCAGGATGCCGGAGTTCTGTCGGGAGGCGGTCCACCAGGGCGTATCGCTGTCTCAGAAATACGGTGCAGAACTCTCCGTGATGTATGTATTTCACGATCTTTTTATCCGGGGCGAATGGAACCTGCCGCTCCAGTTGGGGGTCATCGAGGACGAGTACAAGAAGGCCATGGACGAAGCCAAGACTAAGCTGGACGCGGTCTTGCGGGAGGAGAGAAAAAAGGGGACCGAAGTGAAGGAGATCATCAAGGAGGGAAAACCTACCGAGGTGATTCTCAAAGCGGTCAAGGAGGAAAAGATCGACCTCCTTATCATGATCGGTCATGAAGAGAGCAAGCTTGAACATTTCCTGTTCGGCCGCAGCAACGAGGAAATATTGAGAAAGATGCCCTGCTCGGTCCTGATGGTGAAGAAGGAGCCGGGACCGGCATAAGGACAGGCGATGCAGACGAATCCGCTTCCCGAAAAAAATGAGCAGAGCATGGCCGAACGCAGGAGTTTCCTCAAATGGATGATCGGCGTGCTATCGGCTATGATCGGACTGGTTATGGGAATCCCCTATATCAGGACGGTGATCAATTCCGCCCCTCTCCGGAAACTTTCCTATGTGGAAGTGGGCGACATCAACTCACTCTCGATTGGGCAGCCTCAGGACCTGAAATTTCAGGCGCGGGTAACCGATGCCTATCTCCGTCAGGAGGTCACCCGCTCGGTCTGGGCAATCAAGCATTCGCCTGACGAAGTGACAATTTTCTCCCCCATCTGCACGCATCTCGGATGCCACTACAAATGGAATCCCCAGTCCAGGCATTTCGAGTGCCCGTGCCATGGGAGCGTCTTTACGATCGACGGCAAGGTGATCGGCGGGCCTGCGCCCCGTCCTCTCGATACGCTTCCGCATAAGATCGAAAACGGCAAGATCTATGTCGAATGGGAACGGTTTCAGGTCGGCATCTCCGAGAAAGTGAGGGTGTAACGGACTGATGAAATGGCTCTGGAAGTGGTTTACCGACAGGTGGCCCTATTATCAGCTGAGGGACCTTTTCTTAAAGGAAGATATCCCCGGGGGGGCGAGCTTCGCCTATACGCTTGGCACCAGCCTTATCACGATCTTCATTTTGCAGGCGGTCTCGGGGGTGCTGCAGCTTTTCTATTATGTCCCCACTGTCGACCATGCCTATGACAGCGTGAGTTATCTCCGGACCGAGGTGCCCTTCGGCTGGCTCGTTCACAATATGCATTACTGGGGGGCGCAGGCCATGGTGCTGCTGGTTGCCCTGCATATGATGCGTGTGTATATATGGGGCTCCTATAAAAAAACGCCCCTTACCTGGTTCTTCGGCATCGGCCTGGTTTTGACGGTTATGGCGATCAGTTTCACGGGCGCGCCGCTGATCTGGGACCAGGCGGGTTATTGGGCGGGAGAGGTCGGCAGCAGCATTGCCGGCGAGGTACCGGTGGTCGGAAATCTGATGAAGATCATCCTCCGCGGTGGGCAGGAGATGGGGCAGCTTGCCCTGTCGCGTTTCTTTGTCTTTCATATCGGAATTTTCGTGCCGCTGCTGGCCCTGCTGATCGGTGCCCATATGGCATCGTTTCGGACCTCCGGCGTCGGCGGTTCCTGGGATGAGGAAAAACGGAGGCTGCCCGGTCCCCTCTGGCCCGACCAGATCTTCAAAGACATGGTCACTGCGTCGGTCGTTTTTTTCTGTCTTATCACGCTGTCGGTCTTTTCGCCGGTCCCCTTTGCAGGGTCCGCCGACACGCTGAACATCTCCTATGTGCCGAAACCCGAATGGAACTTCCTCTTTGTGTATCAGGCCCTCAAGTATTTCCCGGGACCATTGGAGCCTATCGGTGCGGCCGGCATCCCCGCGGTTTTCGTCCTGCTTTTGATCATCGTTCCTCTCGTCGACAGAAATCCGGAGAGAAATCCGTTCCGTCGTCCGGTCGCAATGGCGTGTCTGGTCGTGTATGCGGGGGGTGTCCTTGCCCTGACCATTATCGGGTATCTCAGCCCCGGCTTTGCCCAAATACCTGCGACAAAAGAGACGAAGCCCGCGGAACAGGCGGCAGTTGCTCCTCAGGTCTCTCCGGAGGTGAAAAAAGGTGAGGAACTCTTTCGGTCGAGCGGGTGTCTGAACTGCCACAAGGTCCACGGCGAAGGCGGGTCGGTCGGCCCCGAGCTTGCCGGACCTACCCTGAAGGGGAAGGACCGGCAGTGGCTCATGGAACAGATAACCAATTCCAGGGCGCATTTTCCGAAGGGCGGCCCTACGACGAGCATGACGGCCTTTACCAATTTAAGTAAGGAGCAGCTTGACGACATTGTCTCCTATCTTATGAGTCTCGCTGGGAGCGCCGTGGCTGCGGAAACCCCTTCCGGCGTTGAGAAAAAGCCCTCTGCCGAAGAAATCGACAAGGGAAAACAGGTCTTTCAGGCAAACGGCTGCTCCGGGTGCCATAAGGTGAACGGCCAGGGGGGATCGATCGGTCCTGAACTCTCGGGAGGCACGCTTATCGGCAAGAGCCGTCAGTGGCTTGCCGATCAGGTCACCAACCCTAAGTCGCACAACCCGAATTCGATCATGCCGGCCTTCACCAACCTCAGCAAAGATCAGCTAGGCAACCTTGTCTCCTATCTCATGAGCCTCACGGGCGGCACGGGCATGCAGCAGGTGCCCGCGCCGAAAGGTCGTAAGACGCAGGGGCAGGAAGAAAAAGCGGCGGCTTCTCCTGAGGCAACGAGTTCTCCGGGTGTTCCTTCGGAAGAGAAGGCTTTGGAAGAGCTGGCCGGAAAGGCCGCTTTCATAATAGGAAGCGCCGAAAACGGCGCCGACCTGTTCAAGGAGCAATGCGCCTCGTGTCATGGGGCGGATGGGAAGGGGGGCATACCGAATCCCGGGTCCGATGACGGCACGGTTCCGCCCCTGAACCCGATAGACCGAGCGTTGTACAATGCCGACCCGAAGGTCTTTGCAGCAACCATAGACAAGATTATCCAGCACGGATCGATGCCGTCCGGACCACACCCCGCTCTCCATATGCCGGCCTGGGGAGATACGCGTTCTCTTACCCAGGAGGAGATCTCGAATCTTGAGGCCTACATAATGAAGCTGAACGGGGTAGACCGGGGTGAGATCCTGAACCCGGGCATACGGCCACAGACATTTTTCTTCATTGTGGCCGGCCTCTATCTTCTTGTGATCCTTATTCAGGGCGGCATCAGGATCAAGAAGAAGATCCCTTAATTCAACCTGAGGCTGCATTGCGGCAGGCAGGAACGCTGGAAAAACTCTGCAATGACAACAGGATTTAATCAGAGATCACGTGAACGCAGGCATCAGATAGAGAGCGCTCCAGAAGAAGGCCGGTTGGCTCGGTGAAAGGTTCGAAAGGTGTTGCAGGCAGCTTTTTTACCTGCATTCCCGCCTGCCGCTGAGGCGAAGATTTTATTTAACTAAAAGATTTATTCGGAGGAATTTCCATAGGATGGATCTGAAGTCATTATGGAGGTGATTACTATGCAGATGGGAATGATCGGTCTTGGCAAAATGGGAATGAACATGACGAGGCGGCTGATTAAAGGCGGGCACAGCATCCGTGCCTACAATAAGACGGTGGACAAGATAGAGGAGGCGAAGGAGGCAAAGGCCCTGCCCGCATATTCCCTCGAAGAGCTGGTGAAGGGGCTGAAGCCCCCGCGGATAATATGGCTCATGGTGCCTGCAGGAAAGCCTGTCGACGACACGATCGAGCAGCTCGCCGGGATGGTCAGGAAAGACGACGTGATCATAGACGGCGGGAACAGTTTTTATAAAGACGATATCCGTCATGAGCAGAGGCTTTCGCCGCTCGGCGTGCATTACATGGACGTCGGCGTAAGCGGTGGCATATGGGGACTTAAAGAAGGATATTGCCTCATGGCAGGCGGCGACAGGAAGATTTTCAGGCGGGTCGAGCCGCTTCTGAAGACACTTGCGCCAAAGGATGGGTACCTCTACTGCGGGCCTGTGGGTGCGGGACACTTTGTGAAGATGGTGCATAACGGGATAGAATACGGCCTCATGGCCGCCTATGGCGAAGGGTTCCAGGTCCTCCATGAATCAGAGTATACGAAGGGTCTCAACCTGGCCGATGTGGCGCATCTCTGGAACCGGGGCTCGGTCGTCAGGTCATGGCTGCTCGAACTGGCGGAGGATGCCTTCAAAAAAGATGCGGACCTCTCCGGCATCAGGGGATACGTAGAGGACTCGGGCGAAGGGCGATGGACTGTGCAGCAGGCTATCGAAATGGGCGTGCCTGCGCCGGTCACGGCACTGTCGCTGTTTAACAGGTTCAGATCGCGTGAGGAAGAATCGTTTTCCGACAAAGTCCTTGCCGCACTGAGGAATGAATTCGGCGGGCACGCGGTAAAGGCGGAATCGAAAAAGACGGGTGTGAAAAAGAAGAGGACGTAATTTATGATAATTGTAGGGGGCGTGATTAATCACGCCCCTACTGTTTGAAGGAGACACCGTATTGGTTACGGATAATACAGAGAACGCCGCCCTCTGGCCGCTCGCGGTCTACTTGGTCCTGGTTATCGGCCTCCTTTTTTTTATGGTCGCCTTCTCTTACGTTCTCGGGCAGAGGCATAGAGAGCGTGCTACCGGCGTTCCTTACGAATCCGGCGTGTCGTCGACCGGGACCGCACGTATTCGGTTCGATGTCAAGTTTTATCTTGTCGCGATGTTCTTCGTGATCTTCGACGTTGAAGCGGTTTTTATCTTCGCATGGGCGATTGCGCTGCGCGAGGCGGGATGGACCGGGTATATGGAGATACTGGTCTTCATCGGGGTGCTCGTCGCAGCCCTCGTGTACCTCTGGAGACTCGGTGCGCTCGACTGGGGCCCGAGAGGGCGAAAAACAGAATAGAAGGACTAAGGAGGAGAGGCGTCGATGGAATGGTCATTGACGAAACCGGGTGAGCCGCTTCCCGAAAAGGGGGCGAAGGACCCGGTGCAGGAGGCGGTGTCGCGGGGTCTGCTCTTCAGCAGGCTCCAGGACCTCCTCGCGTGGGGCAGAAAGAACTCGATCTGGCCCTTTAACTTCGGGCTGTCGTGCTGTTACGTCGAGTTTGCGACGGCCCTTACGAGTAAATACGACGTCGCCCGTTTCGGCGCGGAGGTTATTCGCGGAACGCCGAGAGAGGCCGACCTTATGATTATTGCAGGTACGGTCTTTATCAAGGTGGCGCCTGTGATCAAGCAGCTTTACGAGCAGATGATGGAGCCGCGATGGGTGATATCCATGGGCTCCTGCGCGAACTCTGGAGGGATGTACGACATCTACAGCGTAGTGCAGGGTGTGGACAAGTTCCTTCCCGTGGATGTGTACGTCCCGGGATGTCCGCCACGTCCGGATGCTTTTATGGACGGGCTTCTGCTGCTGCGCGACATGGTCGGAAAAGAAAGGAGACCTCTCAGTTGGGTCGTCGGCCCCCAGGGCACCGAGCGGCCTGCAGGCTCGTGTCAGCGGGACATGAAAAGGGCGGAGAGAAAGAAGGCCGCGCTTCTTCGGCCGCCCGATGAGGTCTGATTCCGGATGCACGAAAACAGTCCGGTCATAGAAGAACTCCGGAGCAGATTCCCCGGGACCATCGGAGCCGTGCAGCAGACTGCCGATTCCATTCCCACTGTCTGGGTCGCTGCCGAAAACGCATCGGAGGTCCTTCGTTTTCTGAAGTCCGGAATCGAGGCGTCTTACCGGACGCTGTATGATCTCTTCGCAGTGGATGAGCGGTTCCGGAGCGACCGGCAGGGGCTCCCTGAGAGCGATTTTACGGTTGTGTATCATCTCCTTTCTTACGGGAGAAATGATGATATCCGCGTCAAGGTGCCGCTCAAAGGAGAATATCCTTCCCTTCCTTCGATCACCGATATATGGCCCTCCGCTAACTGGTACGAGAGGGAGGCATGGGACATGTTCGGCATCGCTTTCGGCGGGCATCCTCATCTGAAAAGGATCCTGATGCCGCCCACGTGGGAAGGGCACCCCCTGAGGAAGGAGCATCCGGCACGTGCGACAGAGATGGGACCCTTCCGGCTTCCCGGGGTGAAAGAAGAGGAAGAACAGAGGGCGCTGCTCTTCCGTCCGGAAGAATGGGGCTTGAAACAGGGGGGCGAAGATACCGATTACCTTTTTCTTAATCTCGGGCCCCAGCACCCAGGCACCCACGGGTTGCTGAGGATCATACTCGAACTCGACGGCGAGGAGATCGTCAACGCGGTGCTCGATATCGGCTACCACCACCGCGCTGCCGAAAAAATGGCTGAGCGCCAGTCCTGGCATACCTTCATCCCCTATACCGACCGGATCGATTACCTGGGCGGTGTAATGAATAACCTCCCGTATGTGCTGGCGGTCGAGAAACTTGCCGGGATAGAAGTGCCTGACAAGGCAAAGGTGGTGCGGGTGATGATGGCTGAGTTCTTCAGGATCGCCAGCCACCTCGTCTGGTACGGCACCTTTGCCCAGGACGTAGGACAACTCTCTCCGGTGTTTTACATGTTTACCGACCGCGAGAGGGTCTTCAGTATAGTCGAGGCGATATGCGGCGGCCGAATGCACCCGAGCTGGTTCAGGATCGGGGGCGTTGCACAGGACCTGCCGAAGGGCTGGGACCGCCTCGTCCGCGACTTCCTCGACTACCTGCCCCCGAGGCTGGCCGAATACGACAAGATGGTGATGCAAAACAGCATCCTGAAGGCGCGGACCAGGGACGTCGGGGTTTATACGCGTGATGAGGCGATAGAATGGGGCATAACCGGACCGGGGCTGCGGGCCTGCGGATTCGAATGGGATTTCCGGAAAAGACGGCCCTATTCAGGATATGAGCAATTCGAGTTCGATGTCCCTACGGGTAAGCGCGGAGACTGCTACGATCGCGGCGTGGTGCGGGTGGAAGAGATCAGGCAGAGTTTAAGGATCATCGAACAGTGTCTGAAGCAGATGCCGGAAGGGCCTTACAAGTCGCAGCATCGCCTCGCAACGCCGCCGCTGAAGGAGCGCACCATGCACGATATCGAGACGCTCATTACGCATTTCCTGAATGTGAGCTGGGGGCCGGTGATTCCGCCGGGAGAAGTCTTTATGGGTATCGAGGCGACGAAAGGAAATAACGGGTATTACCTCATCAGCGATGGTGGGACGATGTCGTACCGGACGCGCATCCGCACGCCGTCTTTTGCGCACCTGCAGATGATACCCCTGATCAGCCGCGGTCTGACGGTGCAGGATCTGCTGGCGATCATCGCCAGTGTGGACTTCGTCCTGGCGGATGTGGACAGATGAGGAAGAGATTCATAACTCCCCCTTCCCCCTCTTATCTTTTCTCCTCGGCGAATCCGCCTGAGTGCGGAAAGAGGGGGTGCCGGAGGCAGGGGCGTTACAAGGAAGTGCAGGGCATTTTGGAGACGGATAGTGCCAACTGACGAAGAGAGAAGACAGATTGATGAGGAGCTGAAAAAAGCGGCATTTAAACAGGGGGCCTGCGTCGACGCGCTGAAGATCGTGCAGCGGCATCGCGGCTGGGTCTCGGACGAGCTCAGGGGCGTCGCGGCGATGCTCGACATGACTCCCGATGAGCTAGACGGCGTTGCTACTTTTTACAGCCTCATATTCAGAAGACCGGTAGGAAAGCATGTGATTCTGGTCTGCGACAGCATAAGCTGCTGGATCATGGGATACGAACCTGTGCGGGAGCACCTGAAGAGGCGGCTTGGCATCGGTCTCGGCGAAACGACCACGGACGGTCAGTTCACTGTCCTTCCGATCTCATGTCTTGGCGCCTGCGACCATGCGCCTGCGATGATGGTCGACGACGAGCTTTATCTCGATTTGACGGACGAAAGGATCGATGAGATACTCGAAAAATACAGATAGGATAATAAAATGACCGAAAAGCCGCTCACAAAGAACATACGGCCCGGCAGGGCGCCCTTGAGCCTGAAGGAGTATGAGGCAGTCGGAGGATATCTTGGCCTTCGGAGGGCGCTGAAAGAAATGTCCCCGAAGGACGTGCAGAAGGTCGTGACCGATTCGAATCTCAGGGGCAGGGGCGGCGCCGGGTTTCAGACAGGCCAGAAGTGGAGCTTCGTGCCGGTGGGAGAAGACGCGCCTCGGCCGAAGTACCTGATCTGCAATGCCGACGAGATGGAGCCGGGGACCTTCAAGGACAGGCTCCTTATGGAGGGGAATCCTCACCAGCTCTTGGAGGGGATGATCATCAGTTCCTATGCGATCCAGGCGGACGTTTCGTATATCTTCCTGAGATGGGCCTATAAAGTGGCTGCTGCAAGGCTCGAAAGGGCGATTGCCGAGGCATACGAAAACAATTACCTCGGGAAGAACATCGTCGGGTCCGGGTATAGTCTCGAAATGTACATCCATACGAGCGCAGGCCGTTACATATGCGGCGAGGAGACAGCGCTTCTGAACGCTCTGGAAGGGAAGCGCGCTACTCCGAGGTCAAAGCCGCCTTTCCCGCAGGTATGCGGACTCTGGGGCAAGCCGACTGTGGTGAATAATGTCGAGACGCTTTCGAATATATCTCACATCGTCAGTAACGGCCCGGACTGGTTCAAAGGGCTGAGCGTTTCACCCGACTCTGGTACGAAGATATACGGGGCGAGCGGGAGGGTGAAGAGACCGGGCTTGTGGGAATTGCCGATGGGCGTGACGATGCGGGAACTCCTCGAAGAGCATGCGGGAGGCATGCGCGACGGCTTCCGGCTCCGAAGCGTGATACCGGGCGGCGCTTCGACTGAATTTCTGGCAGAAGAGCATCTCGATGTGAAGATGGATTACGCCTCGGTGCAGAAGGCAGGAAGCAGGCTCGGGACAGGCACGATGATTGTGATAGACGACAAGACCTGCCCGATCGGGGCGATTCATAACCTCGAAGTTTTTTTCGCTCGTGAGTCGTGTGGCTGGTGCACGCCCTGCCGCGAAGGGCTCCGGTGGGCAGAGCAGATTCTCCTTGCGATCGAAAACGGCGAGGGGGAGCCGGAGGATACGGGAATCCTCGAAGAGCAGTGCAGACGCCTCGTCCCGGGCAATACATTCTGCGCCCTGGCCCCGGGGGCGGTGGAACCTCTTCAGAGCGGTCTGAAGATCTTCAGGGAAGATTTCGAGCGGCATATACGGGAAAAGAGGTGCCCGTGGAAATGAAGGAGTATATTAAGGATCTTATTACTGAATTGATATTAATCAGAAAATCTCCCCAACCCCTCTTTGCCAAAGAGGGACAATTATTCCTCCCTTTGGAAAAGGGAGGGCAGGAGGGATTTTATAATTTAATGTTGTTATTTTGAGACTGTTAATAACCATGGCGACGATCTACATAGACAATAAGCCCTATGAAGTGAAGGAAGGAGACAATCTCCTCCATGCCTGTCTTTCGCTCGGCTTCGACCTTCCCTATTTCTGCTGGCACCCTGCGATGAATTCGGTAGGGGCCTGCAGGCAATGTGCGGTAAAACAATTCAGGGACGAAAACGACACGCACGGAAAGATCGTAATGGCCTGCATGACACCTGCCGCAGACGGCACGCGTATCTCGATAGACGACCCCGAGGCGAACGCCTTCAGGGCAGCCAACATCGAATGGCTTATGCTGAACCATCCCCACGACTGTCCTGTATGTGACGAGGGAGGTGAATGTCATCTTCAGGACATGACCGTGATGACCGGCCACAGTTACCGGAGGACGCGTTTTAAGAAGCGGACCCACAGAAACCAGCATCTTGGCCCCTTCATCAATCACGAGATGAACCGTTGCATCCAGTGCTACCGTTGCGTCAGGTTCTATCGGGATTATGCGGGCGGCCGCGACTTCAATGTATTTGCCTGCCACCACGCTGTCTATTTCGGCAGGCATGAAGAGGGGGTGCTCGAAAACGAGTTCAGCGGCAACCTTGTGGAGGTCTGCCCTACAGGCGTCTTTACCGACAAGACCCTGAAGCAGCATTACGTGCGCAAGTGGGACCTGCAGACTGCGCCGTCCGTCTGCGTCCACTGCGGCATCGGGTGTAATATCATGCCGGGCGAGCGCCATGGGGATTTGTTGAGAGTGCAGAACCGTTTTCACAGTGAAGTCAACGGCTATTTCCTCTGCGACCGCGGAAGATACGGGTACGATTTCGTGAACTGCAATGATAGGATCAGAAGGCCGAGGCTCCGTCGCGCGACAGGCGGCGCTCACGTGAGCGTTGCTGCGGAGGAGGCCTTAGAAGGTGTCGCCAATCTGCTTCACTTCGGAGCCAGGGTGATCGGCATCGGTTCTCCCCGGGCCTCCCTCGAAGCCAACTTTGCTCTCCGTTCACTCGTCGGCCCTGACAATTTCTTTACGGGAATGTCCGAAAAGGACCTCCTGATGGTCCGGCTGATGGTCGACATCCTCGTGAAAGGGCCTGCACGTTCTCCCTCTCTTTCCGATATTGCCGGTTCTGACGCTGTTTTCGTGCTCGGCGAAGATCTGACTAACAGCGCCCCGATGATCGCCCTTGCCCTGCGCCAGTCGGTCAGGCAAAGGCCGATGGCGCTCGCGAAGAAGATGCACATCCCGAATTGGAACGACGCTGCGGTCCGCGAGGCGATGCAGAACGAAAAAGGACCTCTGTTTCTTGCGACGCCCTGCGCGACTAAGCTCGAAGAGGTGGCGGCACACGCCTATCATGGCGCGCCCGATGATATTGCGAGGCTCGGGTTTGCGGTCGCCCATGAACTGGACCCTGAAGCGCCCGCGGTCGAGGGAATGGCGGAGCAGTTGATGTCCCTTGCGCGTGTCATTGCCGGGGACCTGGGAATGGCTGAACGTCCGCTTGTAGTCTCGGGGCAGGGCTGCAGCTGCGCAGCAGTGATAGAGGCCGCCGCCAATATCTCCCGGGCGCTTCATAAAAAAGGAAAACCTGCCGGACTCTGTTTTGTGGTGGAGGAGTGCAATACATTGGGTATCGGCCTGATGGGCGGCGGCAGTCTGGAACAAGCGATTGCGGCTGCCCGGAAAGGTAAGGCCGATACGGTCATCATACTTGAAAACGATATCTTCCGCCGCACGGACGCAGCTTCTGCAGAGAAGTTGTTCGCGGCCGCCGGAGAGGTGATCTCGATCGACCATCTGCAGAATGAAACTACGGTCAGGGCCGGGATTGTGCTTCCTGCCTCCACTTTTGCGGAGACGGGCGGCACCTTCGTCAATAACGAAGGCCGCGCGCAGCGTTTTTTCCAGGTGTTCGTTCCCGAAGATGAGGTGATGGAAAGCTGGAAATGGCTCCGCCATATGCGCGATCTGACGGGATTGCCGCAGGCAGAAGAATGGTCGGGGCTTGATGATCTAACCAGCGCGCTTTGCGGTGCGTATCCGGTATTTACAGGGGTGAAGGAGGCGGCGCCTCAAGCTGATTTCCGCATGATAGGCAGAAAGATACCTCGTCAACCCCACCGGTACAGCGGCCGCACGGCCCTGCTCGCTGACATAAGCGTGCATGAACCAAAACCGCCTGACGATCATGACTCTCCTCTGTCTTTTTCGATGGAGGGATACGAGGGTATTCCTCCATCGGCTTTGATCCCCCGTTACTGGGCGGGCGGCTGGAATTCGGTCCAGGCGCTCAACAAGTTCCAGGAGGAAGTTGGCGGCCTTCTTCGCGGCGGGAACCCCGGCAGGCGCCTGATCGAGCCGGGTAAGGAGTATCAGGAGAAATATTTTGGCAGGGCGCCGGGGCCATTCTCGCGGCGGCAAGGCGAATGGCTGCTAATGCCCCTTTACCATATCTTCGGTTCTGAGGAACTGAGCAGCAGGGCTCAGGCAATAGCAGAACGCTCGCCCGTTCCCTATATTGCCCTTAACGCCAAAGACGCATCAGAACTCGGCGTGGACGGCGGCGGGATGATCAGGCTGTTGCTCCCCGATGCCTCGTATCTGCTACCGGTTAGGATCACTCCATCCCTGCCTGATGGCGTAGCCGGTGTCCCTGCGGGTATCGTTCCTCACCTGAGCGGCAGCGGCCTGCCTGCCTGGGGGAGGCTGAAGAAAGGGGAGGGCGGCTGAAATGAAAGAGATCATCATGTCCCTCCTAACGGTTTTCGGGGTGCTGATCGCGGCTACGACGATCGCTGCCGGACTTATCTGGCTCGAGCGGCGTCTGTTAGGGCTCTGGCAGGACCGTTACGGACCCAACAGGGTCGGCCCCTTCGGTCTGCTGCAGGTCCTCGCCGATATGATAAAGATCTTCTCAAAGGAGGACTGGATACCGCCCTTTGCAGACAAGCCGGTATTCATCATAGCACCTGCCGTGATCATGTTTACGGTGTTGATGACTTTCGCGGTGATACCCTTTACACGCGCGGTACATGTGGTCGACATGAACATCGGGCTTCTCTTTTTCCTCGGGATGTCTTCACTGGGGGTATACAGCGTGACGCTGGCGGGATGGGCTTCGGACAGCAAATATTCGCTGCTCGGCGGCCTTCGGGCAGCTGCCCAGATGCTGAGCTATGAGGTGTATATGGGACTTTCGCTCATGGGCGTAGTGATGCTGAGCGGATCTTTCAACCTCCGCGAGATTGTTGAGGCGCAGAAGGGGTTGTGGTTCTGCATCCCCCAGTTCCTCGGTTTTGCCGTGTTTCTGATAGCCGGCGTTGCAGAGACGCATCGCCTTCCTTTCGATCTGCCCGAGGCAGAAAGCGAACTGGTGGCGGGTTTTCACTCGGAGTATTCTGGCATGAAGTTCGGGATGTTCTTCGTCGGAGAATATCTCGGGATCACGCTCATTTCAGCGATGATCGCCACGCTCTTTTTCGGGGGATGGCTCGGGCCGGTGCTGCCGCCGATTATCTGGTTCCTGATAAAAATGTTCGTATTCATCTGTTTTTTTATCCTGCTTCGGGCCGCCCTGCCTAGGCCTAGGTATGACCAGCTTATGTCTTACGGCTGGAAGGTACTGTTTCCGCTTTCGCTTCTGAACCTGGTCGTGACAGGAGGTATCCTGCTTGCACGCTGAGGGACGGCTAATATTGCAGAGAGGAGGTCAGATGTTCTTAGTGGGCCTTCCGCCGCAGGCGGATCCGCCGGGGCGGACGAGTATGGCTGTTTTTTTTCAGCCCACCTGCCCCCGTTCAGTCATGTTCTTTTATGCAGGTGTAAGGGGAAGATATGCTTAGTATTCTGAGAACGTTGTGGACAGTGCTTCTGCACACGTTCCGGAAGAGGGCCACGGTCCTCTATCCGGAGGAGAAGCCTTCCATCCCGCCGAGGTGGCGCGGCCGGATTATCCTGTCACGCGGTCCGGACGGCGCCGAGCGCTGCGTGGCCTGCTATCTCTGCGCGGTCGCCTGTCCCGTGGACTGCATATCGCTCCAGGCGACGGAGGATGAGCACGGAAGGCGCTATCCGGAATTCTTCAGGATCAATTTTTCGCGCTGCATATTCTGCGGTTTCTGTGAGGAGGCGTGCCCCACCTATGCGATACAGCTTACGCCGGATTTCGAGATGTGCGAGTACAATCGTCAAAGCCTGGTCTACGAGAAGGAAGACCTTCTGATCAGCGGCCCCGGAAAATATCACGACTACGATTTTTACAGGGTCGCCGGGCTTGCGATAGGGGGGAAGGACAAAGGGCAGGCCGAAAATGAGGAGCCGCCGGTGGATGTGAGGGGGCTGATGCCGTGAACGCGGTCTTTTATTTATCCGCTTTTGTCGCGGTCATCGCCACGATCATGGTCATCACGAGAGTGAATGCGGTGCACGCATTGCTCTACTTCATCGTATCCCTGCTTTCGGTCGCGGTGATCTTTTTCGTGCTCGGCGCGCCCTTTATTGCGGCGCTCGAGGTGATTATCTATGCGGGGGCGATCATGGTCCTCTTCGTCTTCGTGATCATGTTGCTCAACATCGGAAGCGAGGCTGCGGAGAAGGAAAAACAGCTGCTGAGCCCGCAGGCATGGACAGGACCTGCCTCGCTTGCGGCAGTACTTTTGGGAGAGCTTATTTACGTGCTCGTGAAGGGCGGCTCCGGCGCAGGGGGGATTGGTATCATCGGCCCCAGGCAGGTCGGCGTCTCGCTTCTGACGAAATATGTGATAGGGGTGGAGCTAGCCTCGATGCTTCTTCTTGCGGGCCTTGTGGGCGCCTATCACCTGGGGAGGCGCTACCGTAAGGAAAGGAGGAGGACGGCATGACCGCCTCCGTGAATCTCGATCACGCCCTCATCCTTGCGGCGGCGCTCTTCACGCTCGGACTTTTAGGGGTGCTTGCGAGAAGGAATATTATTTTTATTCTGTTGTCGATAGAGGTGATGTTGAACGCGGCAGGACTTGCCTTCGTGGTCGCGGGGGCGAAATGGGGGGAGACGGACGGCCAGGTGATGTTCATCTTTATCCTGGCGATGGCCGCTGCCGAGGTCTCGGTGGGTCTGGCGCTGATGCTCAGGATGTACCATATGCTCAAAACGCTGGACGCGGATGCGGCCGGCAGTATGAAAGGGTGACATGCTCGAATTTTTGTGGCTGATACCTGCGCTCCCCTTTGCCGGGTCCCTTGTCCTGGCATTTGCAGGCCGCCGTCTTTCGCGAGGGGGAATCGCCGCGTTCGGCGTAGGTTCGGTCGGGCTTTCCTGTATCACCGCTTTCGCGGTAGCCGCAGGCTTTATCGGTCAGGCCCCGCCCGGACATTTCTATGTCCAGCGGCTCTGGGCATGGCTTTCGGTCGGGGGGTTCACCCCCGAAATTTCTCTCTACCTCGACGCGCTCTCCCTAGTCATGATGCTGGTCGTCACCTTTGTCGGGTTCCTCATCCACCTCTACTCCTCGGAGTTCATGATCGAGGAAGAAGGCTATGGCAGGTTTTTCGCGTATATGAATCTTTTCGTGGGCTCGATGCTCACCCTCGTCCTCGCCGACAATCTCCTTCTGCTGTATCTCGGATGGGAGGGCGTCGGCCTCTGCAGCTACCTCCTTATCGGTTTCTGGTATAAGGATCCTGCTAACGGCCTCGCCGCAAGAAAGGCCTTTGTCGTTACCCGCGTAGGCGACACCGCAATGAGTATCGGCCTGTTTCTCCTCTTTACGAACCTCGGCACGCTGCAGATACAGGAACTCATGCGCCTTGCAACTGAACGGTGGGCGGTCGGCTCCGGCCTGGCGGTTGCGGCCGCGGCACTGCTGCTGGGCGGCGCCCTTGGGAAATCGGCGCAACTGCCTCTGCAGACATGGCTCCCGGACGCGATGGCAGGGCCTTCACCGGTGAGCGCGCTCATCCATGCGGCTACGATGGTGACCGCCGGCGTATATCTCATCGCGAGGACGCATGTCATCTTTTCTCTCGCGCCGGTTGTGCAGGAGGCCGTGGCGGTTATAGGGGCACTTACGCTGCTGCTGGCAGGCTTCAGCGCGCTCACACAGACAGACATCAAACGCGTCCTTGCCTACTCCACGATCAGCCAGATAGGCTATATGTTTCTCGCCCTGGGTGTAGGCGCTTGGTCTGCCGCGATCTTTCATTTCATGACCCACGCATTTTTCAAGGCCCTTCTCTTTCTCGGTGCGGGTATCGTGATCAATGCACTGCACGACGAGCATAATATGTTCAAAATGGGCGGACTGCGGTCTCAGGTACCTGTGACCTTCTGGACCTTCCTGGTCGGCGCGTCCTCACTGTCCGCCCTGCCGTTCGTTACTGCCGGTTTCTACAGCAAGGACCTCATACTCTTTGAAACCTGGGCCTCTCCTGCAGGGAGTCGCTGGCTCTGGGCCGCAGGGTTGTTGGGCGCATTTCTCACGTCGCTTTATACTTTCAGAATGGTATTTGTCACTTTCTATGGCGATGCGAAGATGCAGGTCAGCAGAAAACCGGGTGCAATAATGACGGTCCCGGTAGTGATATTGGCGGTTTTGTCGGTCCTTGCCGGGTTCCTGGAATTGCCTTCTTCGCTTGGAAATGTCAGAATTATTACCAGCTTTCTGGGGAGCGCGCTTCCCTCCGAAACAGTCAGTCCCGGCGCTGCCGGCGCCGGTACGGCATTGATGATAGTTGCCTCGGCGGTTTCGCTGGCGGGGATATTCGCGGCCTATCTCCTTTTCTTCAAAAAAAACCTTGCCGCCGACCGCCTGGCCGGTTTTGTGCCGGGACGGATGCTTCACCGGCTCTGGTTTTCCGGATGGGGGTTCGACTGGCTTTACGACCTTCTTTTCGTGCGGCCTTTTTTCTGGTTTGCAAGGAGCAATAAGGATGATTTTAGCGATCTTGTGTATCTCGGAATGATATGGCTGACGGGGCGTTTCAATAATATGCTGAGCGTTTCGCAGAACGGGAAAGTACGGTTCTACGCAGCGGGGATCGCATTCGGAGCAGTGGTCGTTATAGCGATCGCGGTGTTCTTATGATACTTCTCTGGCTGATCGTAATACCCCTTGCGGGAGGAGCTATCGCCTGGTATGCCGGCCGCTTTCGGACGGCCTGGCCCCGCTGGATATCTCTCATCACGATGCTGCTCATGTCCTGGGTCTCTGTGAATATCTGGATCCTGCATTATGCCTCGCTCAAGGAAATGGACCTTCACGGCCCCTGGATCCTGGAAGTGCGTCTGAGCTGGATACCCCAGCTTGGCGCCGGATTTCACCTCGGCGCGGACGGACTGAGCCTGATCTTTGTGCTTCTCACGGCATTTCTCGGACTCGCGGCAGTCGCCTCATCCTGGACCGAGATCAGGGAGAGGGTGGGGTTTTTCTACCTGAACCTGCTCTGGATACTCGCAGGGATCATCGGTGTCTTCCTTGCGATCGATCTTTTTCTCTTCTATTTCTTCTGGGAACTGATGCTCGTGCCGATGTATTTCCTGATCGCCCTCTGGGGGCATGAAAACCGGAGGTATGCGGCCTTCAAGTTCTTCATATTCACACAGGCGGGCGGCCTCCTGATGCTCATATCGATCCTCGGACTCTATTTTGTCCACGGGAAGGCCGCCGGGGATTATTCTTTCGATTATCCGGTACTCCTCGGCACCTCCATGAGCACGGGCACCGAATTCTGGCTTATGCTCGGGTTCTTTGTCGCCTTCGCCGTCAAACTTCCGGTTGTGCCTGTCCACAACTGGCTCCCCGATGCCCATACCGAGGCCCCTACGGCAGGCAGCGTGGTTCTGGCAGGGCTGCTCCTGAAGACCGGCGCCTACGGTCTGATCCGGTTTGTGGTTCCCTTGTTCCCCCGCGCCTCGGCTGAATTCGCCCCTGCGGCAATGATACTGGCGGTGATCGGCATCATTTACGGCGCCGTAACAGCGTTCGGCCAGTCGGACCTGAAACGTCTTGTCGCCTATACGAGTGTCAGTCATATGGGCTTTGTGCTCCTCGGGGTCTTCGTCTGGAGTGAGCTCGCGCTGCAGGGAGCACTCATGCAGATCGTCTGCCACGGGCTTGCTACCGGCGCGCTCTTCATCATAGTCGGCGCGCTCCAGGAACGGATCCATACCCGCGATATGGGGCGGATGAGCGGTCTGTGGGAGGCGGCGCCGCGTATGGCTGCTGCGGCGCTTTTCTTCGCACTTGCGTCGCTCGGATTGCCGGGTCTCGGGAATTTCGTCGGAGAGTTCCTGGTCCTGCTCGGCGCATATAAGACAAGCGTTGCGATTACGGTCGTCGCAGCCGCGGGCATTGTCGGAGCGACGGTTTATTCTCTCTGGATCGTCCAGCGCGTTTTTCACGGGCCGAATGAACAAAAATGGAAGATCCCGGACTTTTCGGTCCGCGAGATGGCAATAATGCTGGCCATGATGCTTTCCCTGATCTGGCTGGGTATCTATCCGCAGCCGGTGTTCAATACCTCGAAGCTGGCGATCAGCAACCTCAAGATGATCGCAGCGCCAGGTGCGACGACAGAAGATATAAGGCCGGCGCCGGAAACGGAGAAGAGGCTTGCCGATAAGAGCATAAGTAAGACGACGCCTTCAAAAAATCTCCCCTCACCCCTTGCTAAAGAGGGGCAAATTACCTTCCTTTGGCAAAGGGAGGATAGGAGGGATTTTATAATTGCGTATGACCTCCTTAGTAAGTCGCTCGGAGGGCTCCGATGAGTGCGGCTGACTTTACCGCCCTGTCACCCGTCATCGTGATTGCGGTCGCTGCGATTGCGGTGATGATGCTGATCGCCTTTTCCCGAAGCCACATACTTACCGTCCTGTTGACAGTGACGGGACTCGCCGGCTCCTTCTTTTCGCTGTTCCCTGCGGCAGGCCTGGTTCCCATGGCGGTGACTCCTCTTATCGTCATCGACGGATACTCCCTTTTTTATATGGGGCTGATCCTGATGTCGGGCTTTGTCGTTACAGTCCTGTCTTACAGTTATCTGGAAAGCCGCGAAGAAAACCCCGAGGAGTTTTATCTCTTGCTCCTGCTTGCCGTTCTCGGCTCGATGGTGCTCGTTTCGGCGAGACACTTCGCGTCCTTCTTCCTCGGACTCGAGGTTCTCACCGTCTCCCTCTATGCGTTGGTTGCGTACGTCAGGGAGGCTGCCCGGAGCAATGAGGCCGGGCTTAAGTATCTTGTTCTTGCGGGGGTATCTTCAGCATTCCTTCTCTTCGGAATGGCGCTTGTCTATGCTGGCCTCGGTACGATGGAATTTGGGCGGATCGCTGAAAAGGTTTCTATCGCGGCAGACAATACTCTGGTCATCTCCGGATTTGCGCTGACCGTTGTCGGGATAGGCTTCAAACTAGCGCTGGTCCCTTTTCATATGTGGACCCCGGACGTTTACGAAGGTGCGCCTGCCCCGGTGGCCGCCTTTATCGCGACCGCCTCGAAAGGCGCGGTATTTGCGCTTCTGCTCCGGTTTTTGGGGGGTGCCGACCTTCAGGCTTACCGACCGCTCTTTCTGATATTCTCCCTGTTGTCGATTACGTCGATGTTGGCAGGCAACCTCCTTGCCCTGTTTCAGCAGAACGTGAAGCGCATCCTCGCCTATTCGTCGATTGCGCACCTCGGCTATCTGGTCGTTGCCTTTCTTGCAGAGGGCAGGCTGGCGGCGACCGCGGTGAGTTATTATCTGGCGGCATATTTTGTGACGATGCTCGGCGCCTTCGGCGTTGTTACTCTTCTGTCCGGAAAGAAGGACGATGCGGAGTCGCTTGACGATTACAGGGGGCTTGCCGTGCAACGGCCCTGGCTGGCAGGTATTTTCACGGTGATGCTCCTCTCACTGGCCGGTATCCCGCTGACGGCTGGATTCATGGGAAAATTCTATGTGGTCGCCGCGGGTGCGAATTCGGCGCTATGGCTGCTGGTCGTTATCCTTGCAGCGAGCAGCGCGATAGGCCTGTTTTATTACCTGCGCATAGTGGCAGTCCTTTTTATGCCGGGTGCGGAAGAAAAGGATGCGCATGGGCCGATATCATTTTCCGGCGGTTTTATGACCGTCTGTCTTGCTGCGGTCCTTTTCTGGCTCGGAGTCTACCCTTCATTCCTTATCAATCTGATCCGGACTGCAATGAGCGCTGTTCACTGAAACGACGTGAACGATTAAGAAAATCGGGGTAGTTGAAAGTAGAGTGAAACGGTCGTTTTTTCAGGTAAATTTGACTATTTAGCGCTTTCTGTAGGACGAAAACCTACAATTCCCTCTTTAAATTCTTACAAAAAAAACAGACTCAGCCCGATATAAATGTTCGTCATCCAATCCTATTATTAATAATTATAACTTCTGTTTTTAATTTAAATTCAATATGAAGTCTGGAGAAAGGGGTATTTGTCATGGGTAAAATGACTGATGTTGTGGCATATTCAGACGAGTATGTCGAGCGGGAAGATCTGGATTTCCTGGGGCCGCGCGATAGAGAAAAAGAGGACGGATTGTGGGCCAATGAAGAGGAAGAGGAGGTCGGCAGCGACGACGAGAAGCGGGACAATTTCATAGACAGTGATTATGAGCCGTTAAAAATGTATCTGAAAGAGATGGGAAGTATACCGCTCCTGACAAGGGAAGGCGAGATAGCGATGGCGAAAAAAATAGAGAGGGGCAGGGAAAAGCTTATGAAGATAATTTTTTCCGTCCCCTTTGCCCTCGAAAGGCTGCTTTCGATCGGCGAAGCAGTGAAAAACGGCGAGGCGTCGCTTGATGATATAGTACAGAACGGCGGCGGTTCCGAGGACGCGGTGATATATGAGACGAGGAAGTTCGTCGCCGCTATTGACCAGATAAAAGGTCTCTATAAAAGGACGAAGGCGTGTGGCCGTGCCGCGGATATGGGGAAGAAACGGCAGAATTCCGCAAACAGCGGGAAAAAGGGGCGTGCCGGCGGCAGCAGGGAAAAGATGCTCGAACTGATCAGCGGCCTGAGGCTGAAGGAGAGTTTTATGCAGTCTTTTTATGGGGAGATCCAGACTGCGATCGTACGCATTGATGAGGCGAATAATGAACTGTTTTCCATAAGCCGCAGGCTGCGGGCTGCCGGGTACGCGGTGAGCGACAACGGACCGAGAGGTTCCCTGAAGCTGAGGCAGGGAAAGACGGACTGCAAGAACCATCTGGTAAAGATTTACCGCGAATGCAGGGACAAGATGCGCTCGTGCGAAGGGGCCACAGGGATCAATTACGCGGAGATGAAACATATCGTCAAGGTCTTTGCTGCCTGCGCGGACGAAATTTCCGACGCGAAGAAGGCGATGGTCGAGGCCAACCTGAGGCTGGTGATCAGCATCGCGAAAAGGTATATGGGGAAGGGCCTCAATTTCCCGGACCTCATCCAGGAAGGAAACATCGGCCTTATGAGGGCCGTGGACAAGTTCGAATACCAGCGGGGATACAAATTCAGCACCTATGCCACATGGTGGGTCAGACAGACGATTACAAGGGCGCTCACAGACCAGTCGAGGACGATACGGATACCGGTGCATATGGGGGAGGTGATAGCCCGCGTTTCCCGCGTGACGAGGGAACTCGTTCAGGAATTCGGCTGCGAACCCCTCCCCGAAGATATCGCGTCGAGGATCAATATGCCCCTTGCGAAGGTCAAGACTATTCTGAAGGTCTCGAAAGAGCCGGTCTCCCTCGAAACCCCCATCGGGGAGGAAGAAGACAGCCATCTCGGCGATCTCATCGAAGACAAGTCGACTCCTTCCCCGCTCGAAAGATCGGTATATAACGATCTGAGAAAGCAGGTGGAACAGCTGCTTTATACCCTCAGTCCAAAAGAGGCGAAGATACTGCGCAGGCGGTTCGGGATAGGGGAAGATTCTACCAGGACGCTCGAAGAACTCGGACAGGAGTTCGACGTGACCCGGGAGCGGATACGGCAGATAGAGGTCAAGGCGATACGGAAACTGAAACACCCCTCGCGGAGCGGGCACCTGAAGGCGTTCCTGGAGGCAAGGTAAAGGAAGAGACATCCGCAATGTCGAGCACTGACACTAAAGTGTGCAATGTGAGTGATTACGGGTTTCGAAGTGGGGCGGCGGACGGTGCCGCTCCGCCTGCTTTGTGTGTATCGTTCGCCCCTGTCATAGCTTTCCTGCCTGATGCCGTATATGGAAATTTATAGACTATTCATATTCGACCATGAGATCCATTACTGATTCGGGCCGTATTTGAATGTACGCACGGCTAATACTGGAAAAGTCCTGTGTCTTCTCATCATATCGCGTCCCAACCTGTAATATTGCGTACGTTTCATTGTAATTGGAAATAAATGCTATTTTAAAGCCGGAACCTTTGCTGTTGAGCAGGATCGGTTTGTCCGAAGGAACATTTGCAAAACTTGAATAATTGAGAATGTTGCTGGTTCCCTGGTATTGAAGCAAGCTATATCCTCCAGTCTGTCTCAGAACCAGAGTCGGCAAGGAATCCAGTGGTCTTCCCATTGGCTCTATGGTTATTGGTTTTTCTACGGACTCCGAGCTGGATTGAATAATCAGTTGATCTGACAGTATTTTCCCCGATAGTGTCCCGTCGACGTATCTCGCATCGCTGTCAAACAAGAGACAGGGACGTGCATAACCAACTTTCCACAATGCAGAGCCAGCGTTTAACTTGGGATTATTTATTATCTTTGAGTAACCGTTGTAATCCAGAGAAGAGGAAATCCAAACTGATACTGGCTCATTGATAGCCGATACTGCCCCATCACAGGTCTCCCAATAAAAATATTGTATTCCAACGGCAAATATTTCGTCGGAATAGCAGTAACCCGACATATCCCAGGACTCTGATCCGCATGATGTGTTTGTGCTTCCATACTTTCTGCAAGACGGATCGCCGAAGGTGCCTCCTATGTATTCCTCAGTCTCCGAATACGTTCCGGAGCAGCCCCGAACGGCTTTGAACGTTATATAATCATTATATTTCAGTGGAAAAGGCTGGCTTATCAGGATTCCCTTGGTTTCCTGTTTTAAGACTCTTACGTTTTGCCCGAGGGGCACAAAAAAATCAGTAACGTCGAAAAGATTTTCGGGGCTTTCAGTTATTATGCCCTTGTAATCTATTTTTTCTTCCCAGTCTCCGCTGGACGAAGTATTGACGTATGAAAATTCAAAATCCTTATTGATAGGAAAGGTTAAATCGGCCCTTGTAATTTCCTCTTTATTGGTTTCTGTATATTTCCCCAGTTTTTGGTCGTAATTGAACGTCGAGATATTCCAAATCCTTTGGCCATTATTTGAGTAAGGCGAGGTAAGTAATCGTACAACATCAACGGTGCCTTCGTCGAATGCAGCCTTGAGAAGATACTTATTCGGAGACGTCGTAAGCAAGAATGTTTTTGTATCGCTGCCGTCTAAAATCGTGACTGCAGCTGTATTGCCCCAAGCAAAAGAAATGATTCCGCCTCTTTGTCTTTTCAGCTTAACCTTTTTCCCGGCCACCGCATCCTCTTCGGCACCAATCTTCCCCTTGAAGACGAGCATATATTTGTCGGGTTCTTTGGCATCTGCTGGAGCGGTGAAGGTTATGTTTGCGCTTTTGTTATTGCCTGAGGTTTTCTTTCCTATGCTCAAGGAGCCGCTCCATGCCATATTCCTCTCTTCGTTTTTGTTGTCATACCAGAGCTCGAACGTCCCGTTCATGTCCTCATCGGCATTGTTGACTATCACATAGCCCGAGCCGGCTTTATCATCAGGGATCATATCGATATCCCCACGGAAGAAATAGTTTACCCTAACGTTGCATTAAAAACAGATCATGCAGCGTGTTTGAGTCGATGGAGATAATGCAAAACACCCTTTTGGACTGTCGGATTGCCGCTCATTGTGAGCGTAAGCGTACCGCCGGGCTCGGT
>JAJZPM010000091.1 GCA_021811105.1 Nitrospirota bacterium
AGTTGCTTTTCAAATTGCAGTTTCAAATCATTCAGCAGTTTCAACGCTTCCCCCAGGATTGATTTTCCTGTAATTGTACCATTTTCCCTTATGCCATGAGGGATTAGACTTTATACACAGACTCTATATAGAGGGTACCTTTGGCCATGAGTACCACTTACCAATGCACAAACAGGCACGGCAAAAGCGGATGTGATGAAAAAAGTCTATAACCAGCGGCACCGCAGAACACCCGGGCAGGGCCGGGCAGCACTTGTCGAAAGTCAGGCGTGTTTATGTCTGCGTTTACGTGAATCACAATCAAATCCTGCCGCTTTTATGGCTTTTTTAAGTATGTCCGCTTCTACGGTGCACAACATTTCCGAGCATGGGGCCTATTTGATATTCAGCATCTTCCTCAACTTCCGGTCGGCCTTCACGATCTCGTCCGCATCGTCGCCGCTCAACTCCCAGCTGTATTCGTCTTTGGCTGTCCTCTTCAGTTTTATCCTGACCGGCTTCTTCGGCCTGATCTGCTGAAGTTCGGGCTGTTTCCTGAAGCGGAAGCCCTCCTTGTCGGCCGGATACGAAATCGACGCGAGCATTATGATCAGTGTCGCTATGATGATCTGCAGTGTCCGCATCATCAGTAGCTCCTGTACCTGTTGGTTATCGGAAACCGCCTGTCCCTGCCGAACGCCCTGGCGGTGATCTTTATGCCGGGCGGCGATTGTCTCCGCTTATATTCAGACCGGTCGACCATGCCGATGACCTTCCGGACCGTTTCCGCATCGCACCCGAGCTTGAGGATCTCCCCCAAGCTCAGTTCCTCTTCAATATAGGCCTTGAGCACAGGGTCGAGGAGATGATAGGGCGGAAGCGTGTCGGTGTCTTTTTGATCGGGTTTCAACTCAGCAGTCGGCTCTTTCCAGAGTACCCGCCCGGGAATGACCGCCTCACCGATCGAATTCCGCCACTTGCAGAGACCGTACACGAGCGTTTTGGGGACGTCTTTGATCACGGCAAACCCTCCTGCCATGTCTCCGTAGAGAGTGGCGTAGCCGACGCTCATCTCCGACTTGTTCCCGGTAGTAAGCACAAGCCAGCCGAACTTGTTCGAGAGGGCCATAAGGAAGTTCCCCCTGATTCTCGCCTGAAGGTTTTCTTCGGTGACGTCCGGCTCCCTCCCCCTGAAAAGGGGACCGAGCACCTTAAGATATTCTCTCAGCACTGGGGCGATCGGCACTTCGGTGATCTGCATACCGAGGTTCCCGGCAAGCTGGAAGGCGTCTTCCCTGCTCTCCTCCGAGGTAAACTCTGACGGCATGAACAGTCCGTGGACGTTTTCCTTTCCTATCGCATCCACCGCGACTGCTGCAACGAGAGAAGAATCGATGCCCCCGCTCAGTCCGATGACAACCCCGCGAAAACCGTTCTTTCGGACGTAATCGGAAGTGCCGAGCACAAGTGCCCCGTATATTTCTTCATCCTTCTTCAGGCGGGGTTCTACCTTCGCCACGATTGTTTTACGGGGACGCGGCTCAGGACAAGGCAGCGCGATAGCTCTTGCCCGGCCGGCAAACGGCTGACGCGTACCTTTCGCAGGACGAATCTTCTCTTTCCTGCTTCGTCTAACCCGCTCAAGGTCGAGATCGACGACCATCATCTCTTCCTTGAATTGTCTGCCGCGTGCGATCACCTGCCCTTTATGATCGACCACCATGCTCATGCCGTCAAAAACCAGTTCGTCCTGCCCCCCCACCGTATTTACGTAGGCGATGATCACTTCGTTTTCCGTACACCGGTCAAAGAGGACCCTCTCACGCGTCTCGGGTTTGCCCTTCTCATAGGGGGAAGCATTGATGTTGATGATGCACTCGGCGCCGGCAGCGGATTGTATGCAGGCGGGACCTTCCCTGTGCCAGACGTCTTCACAGATGTTTATGCCCAATTTAATCCTGCCGAAGCGATATACGGGGAACCTCCTGCCGGGACTGAAATACCGGAACTCGTCGAAAACGCCGTAATTGGGAAGAAGCACCTTTTGGTAGACATCAACAATTTCGCCGCCGGCAATTACTGCGGCGGCGTTATAGATCTCGTTGTTCTTCCCCCGGTCGACGAACCCCGCGACAACCGCGATCCCGGAAATCGCACGGCTGATCTTTTTCATGGCGGCAATATTGTCCGAGATAAATTGCGGCTTCAGGAGCAGGTCCTCGGGAGGATAACCCGTAAGCGCCAGCTCGGGGAAAACAGCTATATCGGCCTTGACGCGCCTGGCCTTTCTTACATATTCAAGGATCTTTTCGGCATTGCCGGAGAGATCGCCCACCGTCGGATTGATCTGCGCAAGGGCCAGTCTCAGCGCATTCATTTATATGTTCCTTTTGACATACGTACAATGATAAGAAAAAGAGACCGGTTTGTAAAGAAAATGCTGAACCCCGAACGGACACGCCACGAGTTCGGGCCCTGGGGAGGTATTCCCGTACATCCTTTCCGGTCACGGCGGTCTGCCGGAACTCGGGCGCCGGCTACGACAAGCATTCATCGAGCCGGTTCGTGTATTCGAGTATCTGTTCGGGAGAGCAGCATATGCAGGCCTCGATGCCCTGGATGATCCTGTTTTCGTAGAGGAAGGCCGCCTCCCGCAAGCCGTAATCGTAGATCCTGTTCATCACGAGATTCTTTGGTCGCAGATACGAGCGGCCGCAATTCAGGCATATCCAGATAAAATGAGAACGTGCCCACTCCATGCAGTCCTGACAGACGTATATCTTGACCGCCGGCATGACTTCGAAATGAAATGAAGTATACCCTGACTTACAGACGCTGCATTGCGATATCCTGTCCGCGGAGTAGTACATTCCAACCTCGCTTTCCTGTTCCTCGCTGCATTCACCAGCACTGCCGTTCTCATCCTCTACTCCCATTATCGGACTATTTCCGTAATTTTTTAACCTTTTTTTTAAGCGAACCCTATGGCATTGATTTCGGTACCCCTTGCGATATTGTGCATCCGACGTATTTAGTGAGACCGCAGGATGTGTTGGACACAGGACGGCGGAAGATTCCACGCAGACTCTTGGCAGTCTGTAACAGAGTCAACCCCAACATTCGCTTTCTTGATGGCAATCGGCGCTTTCCCTTCCGTTTGCAATCTCAAAAGATTTGTGATATAGAAAAAATATGAATCGTGTGGTCATGATTACCGGATCGACCCGCGGGATCGGCCTCGCTACTGCAGCGGAGTTCCTGAAAGGCGGCGACAGGGTTGTAATTTTTTGCCGCCACAGGGGCCACGCCCTCCACGCGAAAAAGCATCTTGCCTCCCTCGGACCGGGAGAAAATATCTTTTCCCTTACGGGCGACGTCCGCAACGCCGACGATGCAAAGAAGATTGTGCGGCAGTGTCTGAAGCATTTCGGCAGGATCGATATCCTGGTCAATAATGCCGGCATCGCAGCCTATAAATCCGTTGAAGAAACGGGCGAGCGGGAATGGGACGACATTATCGATACCAACCTGAAAGGCCCCTTTCTCTTTATTCGGCAGGTTCTTCCGGTAATGAAAAGACAGGGAGACGGAATTATAATCAACATCTCTTCCGCTCTGGGCGTGACAGCAGAGGCCGGCTTTTCAGCCTACTGCGCTTCAAAATTCGGCGTCATCGGCCTGACTCAGGCGGTTGCTGATGAGACCGCCGGCGACGGTCTCCTCGTGTACGCGGTCCTGCCCTGGGCCGTTAATACGACATTGCTTTCGGGCAGCGACCTAGGTCTGGCACCTTCCGAAATCCTGGCCCCCGAATATGTGGCCGAAAAGATATTCGCAGCCGCCCGGGGGAAGAGAAAGTCAGGCACCCTCTTTGAAGTTTATTCCTGATATCCTCACAAGGGGTTTTTCCGGCAGGTTTATATCCTCGCGAGTTTCGGCCTCAGGTAAGCGCCGAGGGCCGTATCGGTAGTCCTGATGTGGCTGCTGAACCAGGTGATGAGAAGGTTATTGCTCAGGATTATCACTTCAGGGGTCGCCCCCTCTTTTTCAAGCTTCCTCCTGACGGCCGATAACTCTTTTATGAACCATGCATGTTTTGTCTTGTGGAGCGGATACCTCGGGTAGTCATACTTGATCATGTACCACTCCTCCGTCCTGAAATGGATGATTGCATACTCATCGAGAAACTCAATTAACCCGAGGACCTCTTCTTTCGCCCTCCCCTTTTTCATCGCTGTGTCAAGGTTATCTCTCCAGTTGCATAAATTTCTCATAAAAAATGGTATTAAGCCCACGCAAAACGGCCTCCTGATTGGTTAAAATTGATGTGTCGAGCAGCAAAATCAACCAAAGCAGGAGGCCACTGAAAGTGAAAT
>JAJZPM010000052.1 GCA_021811105.1 Nitrospirota bacterium
CGGAAGCTGAAAAAACCGGACGCAGTAACCAAGCCAGATGCAAAGGCAAATATAACCGATCCCGACAGCAGGATAATGAAAACCCGCTCAGGCTATGTGCAAGGATACAATGGCCAGGCGATGGTAACAGAAGGGCAGATAATCATTGCGGCAGAACTTACGACAGAAGAAAACGATGTAAAACAGCTGATCCCCATGATCGAAAAAGCAGAGGAAAACATTGTAGCCTTGGAGTTGAATAAAAAGGGTATTGGGGTAGTATTAGCCGATGCCGGATATTGTAGCGATGCGAACATCGAAAATACAAAACCAGATGGCCCCGAGTGCATAATAGCGACAAAGAAAGATTGGAAGCAGCGGCAGACGTTAAGAGAGACTGAACCTCCGCGCGGACGCATACCCGAAAACTTATCTTTACGGGAGCGGATGGAACGTAAGCTTCTCACAAAACGAGGCCGAGCATTGTATAGAAAACGAGGACAGATTGTTGAGCCTGTCTTCGGACAGATAAAAACCTGTCGGGGGATACAGAAGTTCATGCGGCGTGGGGTTGAAGCTTGTGCCCACGAGTGGAAACTCATCTGTGCTACGCACAATCTATTGAAGTTATGGCGCAGCGGCAAAATGGTGTTCAATGCAACCTAAAAAGGGACAAAAGGGGAAGCCCGTCTTCATGCCCATCGATCAGAATAGGATGACGAAGTGATCTCCATGATTCTGGCCCAAAGAATATCCCCTCGTATTTTGGGAATTTGATCGTTCGAAAAATGTTCGTGCAACAGGCTCTTCAATTGCTGTGAATTTCATATTTGCTATAACGATACGGCTGACACGCCGGGGCAATCACCTTTGCCAATACCAAACCAGCTTCAATCCCGATCGGCTGTCGAGCCGGTTGTTAGCTGTCCTATTTGTTCTAATCAGAGCCTGACAGTTCAAGCCACTTGCCTTTATAGTAATAATGAACAACTGAGCCCTTATTAACAAAGACGTCCTCTATGCCGTCATGGGTAATTGGCGGTAAGTTCTGTTCTTCGGCCATAAATTCTTTAAAGTTTTTATTGTATTGCAGTATTTGATCTTTTTCACCAATCATTATTTCCCGCGAGAAACCATATTGCTCATCGCCAACATTTTGCAAGTAGACGTCATTGGGACATGATGCAAGTTCAGTAACCTTTCTAGTCGTACTGCCCTCAAATATTAGAATTGTTGATATTTTCTCTGTAGAACACAGAACTGCCCAGTCTTTTTGTCCTTTCTTTATAAATTCACCACGAATAACATTATGCGGGAGACTTTCATCATAGACCTGTGGAATTGCACAACCGCGTGATTCGAGTGAACGACGGATATCTTTCGGCAATCTAGGAAAAGCTGAGGGCTGCAAGTATCTTATTTCTGTTTCAGAATAAGCCGTAATCGATGGGAGAAGCAGCGCCGCGACGATAAAAAATAGTTTATATGTCGTTGTCTTATTCATATTTATGCAGCTAACATTCTTTTTTATGTTTCTTCTAGCGTTTCTACTATATTGGTCTTCCGGTTCAGGGCTGTCAACGCATTTTGATAACATTCTATTGATATGTGGAACCGGGTTCTATATAATAGTTTTAATTTTGGGGGTAATGTGGAATCGGCATAATTTCAAATAATTTTATCGGGGGTCTTTTATGGAGGGGTTTGGGGATTATCTCAGCAGCAAGGCGTATATCCAGGACAAATATGTGCCGTACTACCTGAAATGAGTTTCCCCCTGTTATTCCTTCTTCGAACAGCCCGATAGCCGTTTGCTCACATCGGATCAGGTCCAGAGCTACCTCAACCATATCTCCCAAACGCGTGAAGACTGGCAGGTAGCGCAGATAACACCCCTAGGCACACCGCATCCCCCCTCTTTCCGCACTCAGGCGGATTCGCCGAGGAGAAAAGATAAGAGGGGAAAAGGGGGAGTTATGATTCCCTAAGGGCTGGGAGATTTATCCTTTCGGCTAATCGCGACAAAACACCCTCACTGTTCAGTAGGACCTCATGATTCCACACCCGCATGACTTCAATCCCCAGTGTTTTCAGATACAGGGATCGAGCAGCATCATACTGCCGGTTATTATCCTGTAAGTGCTGTCCACCATCCAATTCTATGGCAAGCTTTAATCCCGGGCAGTAAAAGTCTAAAATATAAGGGCCTGCACTATACTGACGAAAAAATTTTATACCGTAAAATCGACGATTCCGTATGAGCGACCAGAAAGTCTTTTCCGCGTCTGTCTGATCGTTTCTCAGTGTCCGTCTCCGTTGCTTGAGCGCAGGATCGTTCCGTATGAATTTCATAACTCCCCCTCCCCCCTCTTACCTTAAGAGGGGGATTAACTCGTACTTACAAATAGCCCTCATTTCAATTCCGTACGCAGGCATCATGTGCATCCGAGTTCACTGCAGAAGGCGTTCAAAGGCCGTGCTGAAGAAGGCCGGCGTCACTAAACAGGCATCCGTGCACACTATTCGTCACAGTTTTGCAACACACCTCATCGAGAAGGGATATGACATAAGGACGGCCCAGGAACTCCTCGGGCATGAGGACCTACAAACCACCATGATTTACCCCCATGTTGCAAAGAAGAATGTTCTCGGAGTGAAAAGCCCTCTCGATGACTGAATTTTCCCCTCACACTTGCCCTCTCCCTCAGGGGAGAGGGGACAATAATGTATTGCCCGGCACCCTTTTTAGCGCAGGCCTGCCTGCCGGCAGGCAGGCTGCCGCCGTTTTCATGCAGCGCGAAGCTGCAGAACCTGGACGATAGTCATGACCTGTCGTACCAAACAAAATCAGAAGATCGAAGCTCGGATGGGTGTGAACATGAATCCCCGCGTCCCGATCCTCTGGGACAATTTTATAGAAAAAACGCG
Source organism: Nitrospirota bacterium (assembly GCA_021811105.1). GTDB lineage: Bacteria > Nitrospirota > Thermodesulfovibrionia > Thermodesulfovibrionales > UBA6898 > Sulfobium. Next base: position 2,908 of record JAJZPM010000052.1, read on the forward strand.
TCCGCTGTAAAGGAAAAAACATTGAATAGCAAAGAGCAAGGGGTAAGGGGTAAAGCATGTAAATCGTAAATAGTTTAACGACACTAAAGTAGTGATAGTAAGACTTAAAGCACGAGCACCTCAGCGAATCTTTTTCGCGATCTCTTCCGCGAGGTCCGACAGCGTGTCGTCCCTTGCGCCGAAGACGACATAGGCATTCCATTCACCGGGCATCCGGAATATCTCCGAGCGGTCTTTCACCGCGACCGCGGAGGCCCCCGAGGCGGCTATGCCCTCGGCGATGTCCCGGCTCGAGATGTCCTTGGCCGCTGTGCCGCCCGCGTAATAGATAGGCAGCAGGACGAGTCGGTCGGTACTTCTCAGACCCTCAGAAAAGACCCTGATGTAACCCTCCTTCATCATCCTCGTGGGTCCGTAGCCGTGCGGCTGGAAGACGTAGCAGACAGCCGGGCTCACCCCCTGCATCGTCCTCATCAGAGAGGATATCTTATGCGGGTTGTGTGCATAGTCGTCTATCACGATATGCCGTCCGTCGTTCCTGTGGATGTCGAACCTCCGCTCGATACCGGAAAACCCCGGCAGTACCCCGGCAATGTCAGCGGCAGGGACACCGAGTTCCGACAGGCAGGCGATGCAGGCAAGCGCATTATAGACGTTGTGCCTCCCCGGCAGGGAGAGTTCGAATCTCGTCCCATTGACCGAGAAGGTCGAGGAAAAAGGGGCATGCTCGATCCTGTGTGCCCTGTATTTTGATTCCGTGTCGATCGAAAACCGGACCGCACCATTGAGGTTGCAGGCCGAGAGGTTCACATCATCACCACCTGCCAGGACAAGTCCAGAGGTGTTTTCGGCCAGCCGCTCGAACATCCGGGCAGTCTCGGTCACGGGATGGTGGTCGAGATCGAGGTTCGCGATGATCGAATGCTCCGGCCGGTAATCGACGAGCGAGCCGTCCGACTCGCAGGCCTCGATGATGAGCCGGTCGGAACCCCCGGCGAGGTAATTTCCGGAGTTCCCCTCGGACTTGAACCCTTTCACCCTTCCGCCGCCTATGAAGTTCGGTCCCATCCCGAGCCTGTCCATGAGATACGCAAGCATCCCCGCCATGGTCGACTTGCCGCTCGTTCCGGCCACGGCGATCGTCCTGAACTGCGATACTATCTCCGAGAGATATTCAGGCCGCATCTTTACCGGCACACCGACTTCCCGCGCCTTCAGATAATCGGGATTGTCCTTCTCGACCGCGGTGCTGAAAACAGCGAGTTCGGTCGATACGTCGATGCCGCTTCCGTCCTGCGGGAATATCGTTATCCCCTTCGACCTCAGCCTCCGGCAGATTTCATATCCCTCATTCCTGTCGAACAGGCGGTCGGAACCCGAGACGGAATTCCCCCTCTCGGCCGCAAATCCCGCTATGGCCGAAACCCCGCTGCCGCCTATGCCTGAAAAGAATATCTTCATCTCACCCCTTGCCGGGGCGCACGACGGCTTTCAGCCCTTCTTTCCGCAGCATCATCGCTTGTCGGGAGGCCTGCGTCGGGTCTCTGAACCGTCCGACCAGCACCCGGTAAATCGGCTTCGTGGGGTCATTTTCAATAAAGGCATCGAACCCTTTTCCCTTCATTTTTTCGACAAGTGAGACCGCATTTTTCTCGCTGCCAAAGGCACCGACCTGGACGGAAAACCTGTACCGCTCGCCGGCAGCGGGCACGGCATCTCTCTGTGCGGCGCCTTCACCCCGTCCCTCAGGCGCGGGAATCGCCGGTCGGGCAGCCGCCACATCGGGCGAGGCCGCCTTTTTCTGCCTGCCGGCCGCAGCAGCCTTCACCGGTGCGGCCTTTTCAGCCCGTGACACGATCTTCTTCAGCCCATAGGTCCCGAGGCCGAGAGCAAGCGCCGCAAAGACAACTGCGACGACTATAACCTTCTTACCGGAAAATAATTTCTGTGGTTTTTCCATCGCTAGAAGCTCTTCTTCTAAGGCAAATGGCGCAGCCAAGGGTGCTTCGCCTTCCTTCCCGGCCTGCTCTGTCGCCGCTTTGTCCGCCGGCGCCTGACCTTCTGCTGCTTCTTCTTTCAGGAAATCTTCGATCTCGCCGAATCCTTTACTGTTTTCTTCAGCCGCCTCTGTACGCTCGTCCACCGGAATGTCCGGGGCCTGCCGCGGTTCTTCCGGCAGGGGATCTGCTGACAGCTTCTCGACCTGAGGAGGTGCTGCCCTTTCTGCCGGCGTTGTCTCCGTCTCTTCTTCATGGGGCGCCGCGGCCCCGGCAATCTCGCCTACAGCCTCCTTCCCCAGCACCTTTTCCGTCTTCGCAATGATATCTTCAGCCCTGAGCGGCTTGACGAGAACGTCTACAATGCCGATGGTAGATGTATACTTCGGGTCGAGTTCTCCACGATAGGAGATAAGCATCATCAGCGGCACCTTCATCAGTTCTTCTTCGGAATGAATACGTCTGCTGATCTTAAACCCGTTGGACTCGGGGAGGAAGAGGCTGACAAAGACGAGGTCCGGCTTATACTCCAGGGCCTTCTCGACACCCCTGTCGGGATTCGCCGCAACAGAAACGTCCAGCCCCCTCGGCAGAAGAGTCTTGACGATCATATCGCTTGCAACACGGTCGTCGTCGATTACAAGGACCTTCCTCCGTATCTTCTCCGTCATGGCCGGCTACTTCACCATCCTCCGGAATTCCGCCTTATTCATCTCGGATTCCATCGCGCGGATCCTCTGTCTCTGGCTGAGAAGCAGAAGATAAAAGATTGCGTAGCCTGCGACCGACAGCACCCCCATATAGCCGAAACTGTCGGCAACCACACTGTCCTGCAGGAACTGGAGCACCTCGGCCGTCCCGGTCCTGACCGCAACGAAGAGTATCGCGAAGACGATGAAGAGGAACTGAAGGAGTCTCAGGAAGCTCTTCAGGCTCTGTTCCTGCTCTCTGAGAGCGACAAGCTCTTTGTTCTTCATATCGAATACGCAACTGGAGCATTCCCTTCTCAGGGGAACCCGGTGGCTCTTGCAGAGGGGCACCCGCCTGCACCGTGGGCAGATGAAACCCTCCGCCCTCGTGACATACACGTCACAGACCGCACATCTTAGAAGTTCCTGTTTGTCTTCCCCTGTTATCTTCATCCGCATCCCTCCACTGCCAGGATATTTTACTTCGCTGTCCCGGCCGCCCGATCTTCCTTTTCCCCGAAGTTTTTCGGCCTCCGTACGAGGTCGTTCTTTCTCACCCCCGGGGGGACCCCGATAAAAACCACTTCCCCGTTCCTCGCCGATAGAATGTCAGCGCCTTCGGGGTCGAGCATCGGTCCGACCGCAAAACACTTTTCTTCGAGACCGGGCGAGAGAAACTCGACAGGATCTCCCCGCTCGAGCCGGTTCCGTAATGCGATCTCGGCAACCCCTCCGTCAATGCCGGCGACCACACCGACAAGCTCGTGGCTCATACGGTAACTCTCCTCGCCGAAGTGATAATCCTCATCCGGCTGCCTTCCGAAAAACATGCCGGTGGTATATCCCCTGCTGCTGAACATCGCGAGTTCGCGCAGCCATCGCTCTTTCCTCCCGGGTCCATGCGGCCCGCCGATCGAGTCGACCGCCTCGCGGTATACCTTCACCACACCGGCGACATAATTGATGCCCTTCATCCGTCCTTCTATCTTGAAGCTGTCGACGCCGGCCCCCGCGAGCTCCTCGAGGTGTTCCACCATGCACAGGTCCTTCGAACTGAGGAGGTACGTCCCCCTATCGTCTTCGTAGACCGGCAGATATTCCCCTTTCCTCTTCTCCTCCATCAGCGCGTAATTCCACCTGCAAGAGTTCGTGCATTCGCCGGTGTTGGCGCTCCGGGAGGCGAGGAAACTGCTGATATAACACCTTCCAGAATAGGAGATGCATATCGAGCCGTGAACGAACACCTCTAGTTCGACCTTCGTCTTTTCCCTTATCCCGCCGATCTCTTCGACCGACAGTTCCCTCGAAAGCACGATCCTCTCCGCGCCGAGGTCCTGCCAAAACAGGGCGGCTTCGGAGTTCGTGATATTCGCCTGCGTGCTTACATGGACACCTATCTCCGGGGCCTTTCTGCGGAAGAGGCTGCAAAGGCCGGGGTCGGAAAGGATCACGGCATCCGGCCGCACCTCTTTGAGCATTTCCAGGTGCCCTTCTATGCCTGCCAGGTCCCGGTTGTGGGGGAAGATATTCACTGTCACATACGCCTTTATTCCCCTTTCCCTGGCGTAACTGACCGCATCCCTCAGTTCCTGCCCGGTAAAGTTCCCCGCCTTCCCCCTGAGGCTGAACCTCGAGTCCCCAAGGTAGACCGCATCCGCTCCGTAGTGGATGGCCGTCTTCAATTTTTCGAAATCGCCCGCAGGCGCAAGGAGTTCAGGCTTTTTCAACTCTCTTCCCCTTTTGTCCCGAGGAGCTTTTGCATTTCTTTATTTCATTCCGCGCGAGCAGATCGCACCGTTCGTTCTCGGCGTGCCCGTTATGCCCTTTTATCCATTCCCACGAAACCTCATGCTGCATCGCCGCGTTCAGGAGCCTTTCCCACAGGTCCCGGTTCATCACGTCTTTTTTTTGGGAACTGCGCCAGTGGTTTCTCTGCCATGCCGCGATCCATTCCGTCATACCTTTGACAACGTAATTGGAATCGGTCGTGACCTTCACCCTGCAGGGCTTTTTTAGCGCCTCGAGCGCAGAGATCACCGCCATCAATTCCATTCTGTTGTTCGTCGTCAGCACCTCGCACCCGGAGACCTCCCTCTCTTTTTCACCCGCCCTCAGAATGGCGCCGAAGCCCCCGACTCCGGGGTTTCCGCTGCAGGCGCCGTCTGCATAAATCTCGACGAACGGCTTTTCAGAACTCTTCATTGTCTGTATATTACATTTTTTTTGCGCCAAATTTCCAAACGACTGTGAGGCAGATCACATCGGCCCTGTAGTCCAAAAGGATAAAAGCGTCACAAGTCGGAAAGAGTCTGTAGAAAAGCCGGGAGGTCTCCGAACAAACTGTTAGAAAATAGCGCAATCTTTCTCCCACGAGAGTGCCTGCGCATATTCCCTGAACATTTTTTCCCTCCTCCGGAATTCGACGGAGTGTATCGATCTTCTCCCGCTCCTCTCCTCGCACCGGATGTCGGCATGCAGCATCTCGTGATAAATAATGAACCTGATGAAATAGCAAGGAACCGTCTTCCTGTCGAGCACCCGGTTGATCCTGATCGTGTCGGTTTGGATGCTGTAACTCCCGAGCGTCCTCCTCCTGACATGACGGCCGCGGCGGATTGCGCCCCACGTGATCGATGCGGTTATCTTCCCTGCGAAGTATTCCCGATTTACCGATTCAGCAAGTCCGCCGAGGTCATGGTGTTTTCCCCGGGGAATAAGAATGAGGCTTCTCGGTTCCCGTTTCCTGATGGCGCCTCTCTGCTGTCTGATAAAGGCCCCGATCAGCGGCGTCCTTCCCCTTCGTCTTCTGATAAATGAGGCTATTTCCCTAATGAGGGCGTCATCCGCCTGCAGGAACATCCGGTGCAGCCTGACTGTTATACCGTCTTCTTTCTGCCGCACCGAAATCATGGAAGTCGAGTTGTCTGTCAGCGTAAGAGAAATCTTCCGCTCCGCGGCCCTGCACAAACGCTCCCGCAGGGACTCTTCGGAGAGGCAAAAAGGAAGGGACAGTTGCGCGTCGCGCCTGCTAGTAATGTTTCTTCAGCTCCACGAGGACCTGTTTTGCGACGTTCTTCAGGGTCTCGAAGACGCCCGGGCCGGTCACGGCGACCGCCTCGAAACAAGGGATGTTCCGCGGGTTCAGCAGCTTGTTCATGTTCTCTACCGGCGCGACATTCGGGAGGTCCCTTTTGTTGAACTGGACCGTATAGGGGAGCTTATCGAGATCGTATCCCTGCTCGGCGAGATTGATCTTCAGGTCGTCGAGGCTTTCCATATTCGCCTCCATCCTCTCGATCTGGCTGTCGGCGACGAAGACCACGCCGTCGACGCCCTTGAGGATAAGTTTTCTGCTCGCCGCATAAAAGACCTGGCCGGGAACAGTGTAAAGATGGAACCTCACCTTGAACCCCTTGATGTCGCCGAGCGCGAGCGGAAGGAAGTCAAAAAAAAGCGTCCGCTCAGTCTCGGTCGCAAGCGAGATCAGTTTCCCCTTCTGATCGGGGTTCGTCTTTCTGTACACATACTGTAAATTTGTGGTTTTTCCGCAAAGTCCGGGCCCGTAATAGACGATTTTGCAGTTGATCTCGCGGGAGGAATAGTTTATAAAGGACACTGAATAAAATCCCTACCTGAATAGATTGTCGATATCTTCATCGCTGATTTCGGCAAAAGGTGATTCGTCGATCTTGCCCTCGCTCTTCTCACGCTCGGATTTGGCGGCGATGTCGTTGAATATCCTTGTCAGGGCTTCGGAGACCTTCTTGACCCGCAGGCGCACAAGGCCGAGAGAGGACCTGCTGTCGAATATGACGACGAGTATGATCCTCTGGCCGATGAGCGAGATATGGATATTGTCCTTTTCTCCTTCATGGAAGAGGATCGTAAACTCCTTTTCCCCCAGGAGGCGGGCTATCCCCCCCGTGGCCGCGATATTGCCTGCGGTCAGCGATGCAAGCGAAGTGGTGTCGATATCATGCGTTTCCCCGGCGGATGCGATCAACTGGCCGTTCTTGTCGACAAGAAAGACGACCTTCGCATTAGTTTGAATATAAAGTCTCTGGAGTTCTTCGTCGATCTTACCGAACTCCTCTTCGTACATTACAAGATCGGAGCCGCTCATGGTACCTACAAAATATCACAACTCATGCCGCTTAATCAACCGCATTTTGCCTCTTTCCGCAATTTTTCCCATTCGGCGTCGACTTCTGCCTAGATTTTCTCCAGCAGCCACTCGTTGCCGGGCGCAAAGACATGCTTGAACCTGCCCTGGGGTTTCCTGCCCTCCCTTTGCCAAAGGGAGGAAAAACGGAATGATGCCCCTCTTTGGCAAAGAGGGCTGGGGGAGATTTTTTAAAATAATGCGAATTCAATTATGAGACTCTTGATAAGTATATGGTTTGACTAAACGGGGATTGTGGTTTATAGTGTATTTCACCATGATTCAGAGCATGACGGGATTCGGTAGCGCGGAGCAGGACGGCTGCAAGGTAGAGGTCCGTTCCGTCAACCACAGGTTTCTCGACCTTCATATGCGTGCGCCGTCTTTCCTGAACCAGCTCGAGATACCCTTCAGAAACATGGTAAAAGAGCGCTTTGCACGGGGGAAGTTCGACATCACGGTCACCGTATCCGAGCTTGCAGCGGCCGAACTGAGCATCAATACCGAAGCGGTAAGAAAAATACACACGGCCTTCAAAGCCCTGCAGGACGAGCTTTCGGTAAAAGGCGAGATGGACATCAACACGCTCGTCAATCTGCATGAAATGTTCATCGAGTCGAACCCGAAATATGACACCGGCGTCATTACAGTCGTCTTTGCAAGGGCGCTGGAGGACCTCTCGCACATGAGAAGCAGGGAGGGCGAAGCACTTGCCGGAGAACTTTCCCGCATGGCCGAGGCACTCGCCGGTATGAATGAAAAAATAAAAGGCTCAGTCGGGGGGATGCTGACTTCGGTGAAGGACAAATTCAATGAACGGCTGGTGCAACTCCTCGAGGGCCAGGAGATCGACGAGGGCCGCATACTCCAGGAGGCTGCAATATTCGCGGCGCGACTTGACGTCGCGGAAGAGATCGCGCGGATACAAAGCCATCTGAAGCAGTTCGGAGAAATCCTCGCAGCAGGTGGTATAATAGGAAGAAAGGTCGATTTTATACTGCAGGAACTGAACAGGGAAGTGAATACCATCGCGTCTAAGTCGGCAGACTACGACGTGTCGAGTATCACCGTCGAGATGAAGACGGAGATAGAAAAGATGAGAGAGCAGGTTCAGAACATACAGTAAGAAACAGGCAGAGATAAGGACAGGTAAAAGGTAGAGATCAAAGACACTGCTGAATTTCCTTAACCTTTACCTCCACCTGATTGTTTTTTTTAGACTGTCTTAATGAGAGGTAGGTATGAAAAAAAGCGACACGAGTCCGGTTCTTGTAAACATAGGGTTCGGAAACGTGGTGGCCTCGTCAAAGGTCGTCGCAATCGTGACACCCGGTTCCGCCCCGATCAAGAGGATGCGGGAAGAGGCTAAAAAGGACAGGAAGCTGGTCGATGCGACCCAGGGCAGAAGGACGCGCTCCATCATCGTCACCGACAGCAACCATATCATCCTGTCGGCGCTCCAGGCAGAGACGATCACGCAGAGATTCCTCGAAGAGAAGAGCGACCTTGCAGAGGAGGCATAAGGGGAGCTTCTTCGTCATCTCCGCCCCCTCAGGCGCCGGAAAGACGACACTGGCAAATAAAATCACCTCGAAGGAAAAGAACCTGAGGGTGTCAGTTTCCTACACCACCCGTCAGCCTAGGATGGGCGAAGTGGATGGTGTGGATTATACGTTCGTAAACGACAGCACCTTCCGAAAAATGGTAGCCAGAGGGGAGTTCGCTGAATGGGCCGAAGTCCACGGCAAACTTTATGGAACCTCGAAAAAGAAGCTGGAAGGGCTCATGCGGTCCGGCTTCGACGTAATCCTTGATATCGACACACAGGGCGCGAGGCAGATCCGCGCTTCCTTCCCCAAGGGTGTATTTATCTTTATACTTCCTCCTTCCATGGACGTTCTGCGGGACAGATTAGTGAAGCGAAAGAGGAGTGATGCGAAAGAAGATACGGATATTGACAGCCGTCTTAAAAGGGCGGTTGAGGAAATCAAAGAAGCCTTAGGCGGGATAATGGGCCATGCGGGCCATAATATATATGATTATGTTATAGTTAATGATACCCTTAGTAACGCGCTGAAGGGGCTGGAAGCGATCATCACGGCCGAGAGGCTCCGGACCGGCAGGGTGGACGCACGGTGGATAAAAGAAAATTTTTTGTCTTAGGAGGAAAAAATGGACATCATTTCTCTGCCCGTAGAGTATGACCATAATAAGATCGACGGCAAATACAGGCTCGTGGCGATCGCTTCGCAGAGGGCGAAGGACCTCTCGCTCGGGACAAAGCCGAAGATCCAGACGAAGTCGAAAAAGGTCACTTCAGTAGCCATCGAGGAGGCGATCAGCAACGAACTGGAGTTCCTTACCGGCGAAGAGGCGGTCAAGGCGAGAGAAGAATCAGGCAAGTTCGATTACAGGAAACTGCTCGAGGAGAGCAGGAAGATCTCGGCCGGAGAAGACCTCAGCGAACTCGAAAAAGACCTGAAGGTATACCTGCACGAGAGGGAGACGATGGACAAGAAGGCCTTCGACGAACTTTTCGCTGAAAAGAAGGACGAAGAACCTGAAGAACCCGAAGAGTCTGAAGAATAAGTGCATACTCCTCGGCGTATCAGGTGGGGTTGCGGCCTATAAGTCGATCGAACTTATCAGGCGTCTGAGGGATGAAGAGGCCTCGGTGGTCTCCGTGATGACCGAGGCAGCAAGACAGTTCGTGACCCCGCTTTCCCTTCAAGTCGCTTCTCAGGGCAGGGTTTATACCTCGCTGTTCGAGGAGCCGATGGCCCACATCTCCCTGCCCGCAAAGGCGGATGTCATGGTAGTCGCTCCGGCAACGGCTAATACCATTGCGAAATTCGCCCTCGGCATCGCGGACGACCTTCTCAGCACCTGCTTTCTATCGTTTCAGGGGAAGATAATCGTAGCGCCTTCCATGAACTGGAAGATGTACGAGAACCGCACTGTCAGAAAAAATCTTGATACACTCGCTTCGTTCGGAGTCTTTCAGGTGGGACCGGAGGCGGGAGCCCTCGCCTGCGGCGAAGAGGGCACCGGCAGGATGGCCGAACCCGCCGATATCCTGGAAGCAATCAGGTCCGTCCTCACGCTAAAAGACCTCGCAGGTGAAAGGATCGTGATCACGGCGGGGCCCACAAGGGAATATCTGGACCCGGTGCGGTTCATCTCGAACAGATCGTCCGGAAAGATGGGATATTCCCTGGCGCGCGCGGCCCGGGACAGGGGCGCAGAGGTCACGCTTATCAGCGGCCCGTCCTGTCTGAAGAAACCCGACGGCCTGGCATTTGTCGGGGTCGAGACTGCATCGGAGATGAGGAAAGCGGTGGTAGAGGCGGTCGCCGGCCGTGCAACCGTTCTTATCATGGCGGCCGCAGTCGCCGATTTCTCGCCGAAGACAAAGTCGGCAAAAAAGATCGTAAAAACGGGGGAGATGGCGCTGGCCCTGTCCCCGACGCCGGATATTGTTTCTTCTGTTTCGTCACAGGCAGAAAGGCCCTTTATCGTCGGCTTTGCCGCCGAAACAGGCAAGCATCCCGGCAGGGCAGCCGCGAAGATGAAAAATAAAAAGATGGACATGGTCGTGTTCAATGACGTCACGGAGCCGGGCGCCGGGTTCGACGTAGACACCAACCGGGTTGAGATCATCGACGGAAAGGGCCGGACGAAACTCGGCCTTATGAGCAAAGACGAAGTCGCCGATGCGATTTTCGATAGGTTCCTCGAAATCAGAGCTTGACTTTATCGGCACGATTTGATAAAAAAGTGGCAAGGTTATGTCGCTAAAAGATATAGAAAAATTAAAGGAGAGGGTCGATAAGGACCCGAATTCGAAACTCTTCGTGCCGCTGGCGGAGGAATACCGGAAAGAAGGCATGCTCGATGAGGCGATCAACGTTCTCATGAGCGGCATCGAAAGGCAGCCCGGCTATATGAGCGCCCGGGTGTCGCTCGGAAAGATATTCCTCGAAAAAGGAATGGTGAACGAGGCCCGTTCCGAATTCGAAAACGTCATCAATTCTATCCCTGACAACCTTTATGCCCACAAAAAGCTGGCCGAGATCTATCGCGATCTGGGCCAGAAGGAAATGTCGATACAGTCGTACAAAGCGGTGCTCAAACTCAACGCCATGGACGAAGAGGCACTTTCCACCCTCAGGGAACTGGAAGAGGAGGAGATGCTCTCCATCGGAGATGCATCTGCGGTGACCGATAAATCCGCGGCTGAGAGTGAGCTGCTTACGGAGGAAGCGGTCGCGGAAGAAGTTGCCGAAGAAGCCCTGCCTGAGGAGACTGCTGTCGAAGAGATGCCGCAGGCTCCCGAAGCCCCCGCGGCTGTTGACGCCGACGATCTCACGGCATTCAAGGACTCGATATTCGGAGACAAGGCCGCTGTCGATGGCGTGGATATCGCGGAAGAGGTTTCATACGAAACAGGCGCTCCCGACGAAGGGGAGCTTGTCGAAGTGGTCGAGGAGCAGGCCGGCGGAGGCGAGGAGGAACTGTCTTTCGCGGATGTAAATATAGCGGACGAAGAGACCCCTTTCTTCGGGGTTGCCGGGAAGGAGACCGGCCCCGGAAGAGGGAGCGTCCTTGCCGAAACCGGAAAGCAGGCCGTTCCCGCAGAAATTGAGGCCAAGGGGGCGAAACCCCAGGACGCCGACAGGTTCATCGTCGATGGCAACTACCTCCAGGCGATGCACGTATACAGGAGCATCCTGTCTTCGGATCCCGATAACCGCACTACCCTGCAGCGTGTGGAGGAACTCAGGACCCTCCTCAAGCTCATGGGAAAAGACAAAGAGGCATTGATATCCAATCTAAACGCCTTCCTCGAAGGTGTCAGGAAAAGGCGCAATGATTTTTACCGAAGTACTTAAAGAAACGGTTGATAAGGTCGACGGCGCCGTCTCGGCGATGATCATCGCTTCCGACGGTATCACGGTCGAAGAATATGTCGCCGAGAGGCTGATAGACCTCGTCGGGCTGGGTGCCGAGGCTTCCGCCATGATACGGGATATCGGACTGGCCGCCGAGAACCTGCGCCTGGGAGAGGCGCGTGAATTTTCGATCATCTCCGATACTTGCGGCATTATCATGCGAAAGATCAATAACGATTATTATCTCGCCCTTGTGATCAAGCCCGACGGCAATTACGGCAAAGGCCGGTTCATACTGAAGACCGCGGTCCCGAAAATAGAGGGGGAATTCTAAAACTGCCGTTTGAACCGTTTGCATAGCGCAAACGGCTCGTGCAGCTTTTATTCCGATATGAAAATTCTAGTAATACACGGTCCGAACCTCAACCTGCTCGGCAGGAGGGAGACCGGCGTCTACGGCGCAGAGACGTTCGATTCCCTGAACCGCAGGATTGTTTCGCTCTGTTCCGAACTCGGTATGGACGTCGAGATATTCCAGTCAAATAGTGAAGGGGGCATCGTCGATGCGATACAGACGAAGCCGTATGATCTGCTTGTCATCAACCCGGCCGCGTACACCCATACCAGCATCGCCATACGGGACGCGATCGCCGCGATGGCGCGGCCTGTCATAGAAGTTCACATCTCGAACATTTACACGCGTGAGGAGTTCAGAAAACATTCCTATATCTCCGGGGTCTCCACCGGTCAGATAAGCGGCCTCGGAACCGAAGGCTATCTCCTGGCCATCAGGGCAGCGCAGACACTCTTATCGAAATGAACCGGCTCGATGCGATAACCGATGCCCTCGGCGCAAAGGGCATCGACGGAATCATTATCTCGGACCTGACGAACGTGCGGTACGTCTCCGGCTTCAGGGGTTCTTCGGCTTGTCTCCTCGTCACCCGGAAGGCCCGCCTCTTCTTTACCGACTTCCGGTATGAAGAACAGGCGAAAAAGCAGATCAAGGGGTTCGAGATCCTTATCGAAAAAGAGCCGAGGCCTCGTCTTCTTATGGAGAAGGCGAGATCGCTCGGGCTCAGGACGGTCGGCTTCGAGGCGTCCGCGTCGTATGAGTTCTACCGGTCTCTCCTGCGCAAAGGGCCCCGCATCAGGGCAGTAACCAACCTGGTGGAAGACCTGCGAAGGGTCAAAGACGCCCATGAGACCGAGTTGATCGGGAGGGCGATAGAGCGGGCGGAAAAGGCCTTTACGGAGGTCCTGCCGCATATAAAAAAGGGCGCAACGGAACTCCAGATTGCGGCAAGGCTGGAGGAAGGTCTGAGAAAAAACGGTTGTGTGTCGCTGCCTTTTGATATAATAGTTGCCGCAGGAGCGAACTCCTCCATGCCGCATGCGCGGCCCACGCACAACAAGATCAAGGCGGGAGACCTCGTCGTGATCGACTGGGGCGGTGAGGCCGAAGGCTACTTCTCCGATATGACCAGGACATTCCTGATGCATGGGTCCGGTCTCGAAAAAAAGAAGGAGATTTACGAGACCGTGCTTGAAGCGAACATCGCGGCGATCGAAGCCGTGAAAGACGGGGTCCGGGCAAGGGCGATCGACAGGACCGCCCGGGATGTCATAAAGGCCGCCGGATACGCGGATTTCTTCGGACACGGCACCGGCCACGGCGTCGGGCTGAATGTGCATGAACTGCCGCGTGTCTCGAGGCTGGGGAGGGAGTCGGTAAAAACGGGAATGGTCTTCACCATAGAGCCGGGCATTTATCTGCCCGGAACGGGTGGCGTACGAATAGAAGATATGGTCCTCGCCGGCAAGAGGGGCTGCACAGTGCTCACCTCGCTTCGCAAGGGACTCGAGATACTATAATGAGCTTCAGGAGGAAATGCAGGTGATTGCAACAGCGGATTTCAGAAAAGGCATGAAGATTGAATTCAAGGGCGACCCTTACGAGATCATAGAGTTTCAGCATGTGAAAATGGGCAGGGGCGGCGCCAACGTAAAGACAAAGATGAAGAACCTCAGGACGGGTTCGGTGATAGAGGAGACTATACGGTCGGGGGAAAAGTTCCCTCCTCCCGGACTGGAAGAAAAGAAGATGCAATATTTGTACGCGCAGGACGAACACTATTATTTCATGGACCAGGAGACGTTCGAACAGGTCCCTCTCGACGCTGCGCAGTTGGGCGACCTGCGACTTTTCCTGAAGGAGAACACCGAGGTAAAGATCCTGTATTACAAGGGGGAGCCGATCAACGTCGAGCTGCCGACGTTTATTGAACTCGTCGTCGCAAAGACCGACCCCGGGTTTAAGGGAGATACCGCATCCGGCGGCGGGAAGCCCGCGACACTCGAAACAGGAGCGGTCGTCAGGGTACCCTTCCATATCAATGAGGGAGACACGATCAAGGTCGATACGAGGACGTCCGAATATATAGAAAGGGTAAAATAATGGAACTCGATGATCTGAAGGGTCTCATCGAACTTCTCAAGGAAACCGACATTACGGAATTGTTGGTCGAGAAGGACGGGACAAAGGTGAGGATCAAAAGAGAAAAGATGTTCTCCTCTGTCGAGATACCTTTGGTAAAGCCCGTACAGGTCCAGGAGACGATCATCAGGGAGACCGAAGAAGAGACCCAGCGACTGATCACCGTCACCTCGCCGATCGTCGGCACTTTCTACCGGTCGCCGTCGCCCGACGCCCCGGCGTTTGTCGATGCGGGCGTCAGGATCAGGAAAGGTCAGGTGCTCTGCATCATCGAAGCGATGAAACTGATGAACGAGATCGAAAGTGAAGCGGACGGGATCCTCGTAAAGGCCCTGGTCGAAAACGGGCAGCCTGTCGAGTATGGCGAACCCCTCTTTCTCATCGAACCGGTATGAAACTGTTCAAGAAAATCCTCATCGCCAACCGCGGAGAGATCGCGGTCAGGATAATACGGGCCTGCAAGGAACTCGGCATCAGGACCGTCGCAGTCTATTCCGACGCGGACAAGGATTCGCTCCATACAAAAATGGCGGACGAGTCGATCTGCATCGGTCCGGCTAGCTCGGCACAAAGTTATAATAATATCCCTAGCATCCTTACCTCGGCAGAGATCACCGATTCCGAGGCGATCCACCCAGGCTACGGATTTCTGTCGGAAAACCCCCATTTCGCCGAGGCATGCCTTACATCCGGCATCACGTTCATCGGGCCTTCGCCCGAATCGATCAGGATGGGCGGGGACAAGGCCAGGGCGCGTCAGGTCATGAAACGCAGAGGCGTCCCGGTCGTTCCAGGCAGCGAAGGCGCCGTCGTTTCCGAGGAGGCCGCCATGAAGACCGCCAAGCGAATCGGCTTCCCGGTGATCATCAAGGCCTCCGCGGGAGGAGGAGGAAGGGGGATGCGGATCGCCAAGTCCGAGGAAGAACTCGACAAGCTGTACTTCATGGCGCAGCGCGAGGCACTCACCGCCTTCGGCAACGGGGAACTCTACGTCGAAAAATATATCCCGGCGATGAGGCATATCGAGGTCCAGATCATCGCCGACACGAAGGGCAATTTTTTGCATCTCGGAGAGAGAGACTGTTCGATCCAGCGAAGACACCAGAAACTCGTCGAGGAGTCCCCCTCCCCTGTCGCGACCGAAAAATTCAGGAAGAAGATAGGCGAGTATGCGGTCAAGGCGGCACGGGCGATCAAGTACAAAAACGCCGGCACTGTCGAATTCATCGTCGATTCCGAGGGGAATATCTACTTTATGGAGATGAATACCCGGCTTCAGGTCGAACATCCCGTCACCGAGTACGTCACCGGTATCGATATCGTAAAAGAGCAGATCATGATTGCGGCCGGTTTCCCGCTCGAAATGAAACAGACCCAGGTAAAGCTCTCGGGGCACGCGATAGAATGCAGGATCAACGCGGAAGACCCCGACCGGTTCATCCCCTGCCCGGGCAAAATCACCTTTCTCTCCCTGCCCGGCGGCCCCGGCGTGCGCGTCGACACTGCCGCCTATAACGGCTGTGTCATACCGTCGCATTACGACTCTCTCGTGGCGAAGCTGATCATCCACGGAAAGGACCGGCCTGAGGCGATCTCCCGCATGAAGCGGGCACTCGACGAATTCATTATAGAGGGCATCAAGACAACCATCCCTTTTCATAAAAAAGTGCTGAACGATCCGGAATTTTTCAACGGTAATTTCAATACCGTCTTCATCGAAAAATTCAACGCACCCACCGTAGCCGTGAACAAGTAGAAGTGCATGCCTTTGAGTGCCGTGAGGATATGCTGGTTGCGTTCCTCCTTTAAAAAAATCCTTCATTTGCAGTAAAATGGTTTTCCGTAGCATCCTGTGACGTTCTTGTAATGCAAAAAGGAATATCGATGTACCTTAACGGCATATGTTTTATCACCGACAGTGCCTCGTGCAGTGTTCCGGTCTATGAAGCGGCGTTTACCGTCCTGAGAGCGGGCATCACCTTCATCCAGTACAGGCGAAAAGAAGGTACACGGCGGGAGTTCTACCAAGAGGCGCTGAAGTTCAGAAAGCTCACCCGTTATTTCGGCGCGACCCTTATCATCAACGACTTCGCCGACATCGCCCTCGCCGTCGATGCCGACGGCGTCCACCTCGGCCAGGACGATCTCCCCCTGAAGGAGGCGCGAAAGATCATGGGGAAGAAGATCGTGGGCATCTCTACGCATGACCTTGCGCAGGCGAAGGAGGCCGAGACAGGCGGAGCTGACTATATCGGGTTCGGTCCGGTATTTCATACCGCCACCAAGGACGCCGGCAGTCCCAGGGGGACCGAAGGACTGAAACTGATAAAACAACACGTCGCGATCCCTGTGGTTGCAATCGGCGGGATAAATATTCATAATATTGCGTCGGTGATACAGGCGGGCGCCGACGCGGTCGCAGTGGCATCGGCTCTCTGCAGGGGCAACGTGGCCGCCAATGCCGAACAATTCGTCGACTTCCTGAAAGTAACACGTATGCCGTAGAATAGCAGTGGCTACCAGGACCAAAGAAAGATCTCGCGCAAAGTGCAAAGCTTTCCGCGAGGGTATCTTTTCTTTCATGGCTCTGAGATCTGACCAGTTACGAATAACTCAAAAGAGGTGCGAGATGAGAAGAAAGATTGCCGTGATTATGATATTTGCGGTCGCCGTGTTTCTAGTATCCGGCTGCAAGAAGAAGACCGACACGATACCGATCGGCGTCGCCGGTCCGATGACTGGAGACCAGTCTAAAATGGGCATGGACTTCAGAAACGGTGTAACGCTCGCCGTTGAGGAATGGAACGCCCGGGGCGGACTGCTGGGGAAAAAAATAGAACTGCTGATCGGCGATGACCAGCATGATCCCAAACAGGCGGTCTCGGTTGCGAACAAACTGGTGAATGACGGTGTGGTCGGTGTCATCGGCCATTTCAACTCGAGTTGTTCCATCCCGGCGTCCGACATCTATCACCGGGCAGGAATCCCTATGGTCTCGCCGGGGTCCACGAATCCCCAATTTACCGAGAAAGGGTATGCCAACGTATTCAGGGTTTGCGGCAGGGACGACCAGCAGGGCAAGGTGGGCGCGGAATTCGTCACCAATCGTCTGAAATTGACGAGGGTCGCGGTCATCCACGATAAGACGACTTACGGACAGGGGCTCGCGGACGAATTCAGGAAGGCGCTCGGACCCGGAGTGGAGGTCGTCCACTACGGAGGGATTGTCCAGGGCGACAAGGACTTTAAGAGCGTGCTCACTTCCATCCGGGAAAAGGCCCCTGAACTGATCTTTTTCGGCGGAATCTATCCCGAGGCCGGCCTCCTCGTCAGGCAGGCTAGAGAACTCGGAATCAAGGCGCCATTCATGAGCGGAGACGGCACGATCGACCCCAAGTTCATCGAGATCGCCGGGGCCAAAGCCGCGGAGGGCACGTATCTTACATTCAGCCCCGACCCGAACAATATACCGACGGCAAAGGAATTCATCAGGAACTATACGGCAAAATTCAGCCAGATCGGGCCGTACTCGATCTATGCCTATGACGCCGCCAATATTCTGCTGGACGCCATCAAGGCCGCTGGCACGACTGAGGGCAAGACGGTGATCGAGAAGCTCCACTCAATGGAATTCAGCGGCGCTACCGGAAAGGTCAGGTTCGATTCGAAAGGAGACGTGACAACCGCGCCGTATGTCGTATGGATCACGAAAAACGGGCAGTTCGAGGAATACTGGAAACCGTAAGAACAACTGGGGAGGTGTACAAGCAATGCCTTACGTAAACATAAAAATCACAAAAGACGGCGCATCGGCAGGGCAGAAGGCGCAGGTGATCAGTGGCGTGACCAACCTGCTGCGCGACATCCTCGGGAAAAACCCTCAGACGACGGTGGTAGTTATAGATGAGGTGGATACGGACAACTGGGGGATAGGCGGCGAGACTGTCACGCAGAGGAGAAAACAGGACAAGTAGTACTGCGAGGCCTGAAACAGCTTGTTACTGGAGGCACCGGAAAAGTCCGGTGCACCAGAGGCAGGCGCCGCAGGGGACGCTCTGGATATGGCAGTCCTGCTCGAAATCCCCGCCCTGGACATAGTCGCAGAGCGCAAAATTGCAGTCGAAGCAGAAAGGGAAATGGTAGCGGAGTACCGTCTCCCTGAAGGCGCGGTACGATGGCGAGTTCCAGATCCCGATGATGTCCTCATCGCTCAGATTGCCGAAAACCCAGGGTTTAACCTGCTTCTCGAGGCCGCCCACGTAGCACTGGTACCCATGCCAAAGGAAATAGCAGGGATGCACATCCCCGTCCCATGAGACGAATGCGCCGCCTGTTTCCACGAAATCGCACCGCCTGCTGTTACGGGGGGCAGTTTCCGGCAGGGTAAGTTCGACGCCCTCTTCCCGCGCTGTCTGTCGCGCCTCCTCAAGAACCTCTTCCATTTCTTCGAACCATCCCTCATCCCTGAGGAGAAGTCTCTCCAGATGAAGGGCTATGCCCCGTGAAGCCGCGTCATTTTTCATCAGTTCCACGAAGCCGATAATCTTCTGTTCTTCGGGAGTTTTTGTGAATTTCATGAATACGTCGAAGTAGCGTCGGACATCCACCCCTTCCCTTCCTGCCTTTTCTTTCCAGTATTCGAAGACAGCTATGGCCCCGGCGGTATTGGTATCGTAGGCCGCCCCGCTAACCATCCCTTTATCGTAAGGGAGAAGCTGCGTGACGAGCGCAAAAGAAGCCCCCCGGCGGCCGGCCCAGCGAAGCGCGGCAGGCAGTTGCCGGATGTTGTCCCTCATCAGCACGAACTCAATGCCGATGCGAAAATCGCTTCTTCTCTCCCGCGCCTGTCCCAGGGCCGAGAAAGCGGATTCCACGCCGCTCATCTCGCCGCCCCTCCGTATCGATCGAAAACTCTCGCAGGAAACGGAGTCCAGAGACAGACAGATACGGTCAAGACCGGCATCAACCAAAGAGGCGGCCCTGGAGCCATTCAAGAGCATCCCATTTGTCTGAAAGCCGACCCATGCACCTTCGGGCATACGTGCCTTGGCCCTCCGTATGAAAGCCTCCAACTGCGGGTGGAGGAGGGACTCGCCTATCCCATTGAGAACAAGCGCATCAAGATGCCGGAAAGCCGGGGCCAAGGCTTCGAAGGTACCGGAGGTCATGCTGCCCTCCCTGATAGCTCCGCCGTTGTTCTGCCTTACACACATGCCGCATCTGAGATTGCACTTTGTCGTCACCTCGACAAATAGCCGTGAGGGATACCCTGCAAGGGCGGGAGCTTGTCCCGCGGTAGCTGATGTGACGATGGAATCACGCATAGTCGCTCTCTGCTTATTTAACATATTTTAAACAACGACAGAAAATAAAGGTATGAGGAAGGTCATACATAATTGGTCCATATTCCTGCGCATCGGACCTGATAAGGGAGGGCTGTGTGAAGAAAAAGGTCCATAATCTGAGGCACCGCATAGTCCCCGGACACGGCGAAATACGTTATTTGGAAGTCACTCCCGGCGGGAATCGCGTTTACGTGAATCACAAATGATATTTTTGCCGAATTTATGGACTTTTTCAGCGCATTCGCCCTCCTTTTTATACGACGACAGGTGAACTGCCTTTAGCGATGCAGTCTGCTATAATTTAGCTATGAAGGTCAAGATCAAGCTTTTCGCGACGCTGAGGAAATTCGGTCCTGATGAGCAGGAAGTCGAACTGCCCGACGATGCAACAATCGAAGATGCGGTAGGACTGCTCAATCTGCCTGAAAAGATTCCGCTGCTGAAGATCGTAAACGGGGAACACAGGCCCCCGAAACATCATTTAAAAGACGGCGACGAGTTGGCCCTCTTCCCCCCGATAGCCGGCGGTCGACAATAAGAAATGATTCCAGTGGAAATTATAAATGAACAAGAAAATTGAGGGCCTAAGTGTTGAGAAGGCAAAGGAATGGGTTACAGGCAAAAAAGAGGCTGAATTTGTTCTTTTGGACGTGCGTCAGCCTGAAGAATACACGACAGGCCATCTTCCCGGGGCCATATTTATACCGCTGCCGGACCTCATAGACAAAGTTGGCGAACTTGATCCTGCAAAGGCCGTGCTCGCCTACTGCAGAAGCGGCAACCGAAGCAGGGCAGCTGCCGCATTTTTATTAAGCGAGGGGTTCTCCGAAGTCTACAGCATGGAGGGAGGCATTACCGCATGGAACGGGCATGTGGCCACAGGAAGCTATGATGAAGGTCTTATCCTGCTTAAAGGGAGGGAAACGGTAGAGGCATTGATGTCCCTGGCCCTGGCCCTTGAGGAAGGCAGCCGAATATTTTATACGAGCATTGCGGAGTTAACGTCCGACGCGGAAGCAAAGAGCATCTTCACTACAATCGCAGAGGCCGAGGCAAAACATAAGACGAACATTCTTCAGGCTTACACCCTGGTTACCGGAGAAAACGTCTCTGAAGATATTTTGAACAGAGAGCCGCTGAAGGGAGTTATGGAAGGCGGTATCAGGATTGAAGATGCCATTGCCTTTCTAAAGAAACAGGACAAGGCCCTGTTGGATATGCTTGAAATCGCAATGCAGGTCGAAACTAACTCGCTTGACCTTTACATAAAAATGTTCCGGGAGATAGAGGACATAAAAGCAAAAAATATCTTCGGCAGCCTCATCGAAGAAGAAAAGCTGCATTTGTCCAGATTGGGAAAGCTCCTCGGTGAAAAGGCGGCCGGGATCTTCCCTCGCCCTTTGGGAGAGGGTTAGCGACCTTGCGGTCACTGATAGTGCAGGTCTCACTTACTTCATGCATTCGCCGCCATAGGACGCGGGCTTCGGATGCTGAGTATATGGCTTATTCAGCCGTGTCATGAATCTGTATTTTTCATATCGCTGAATTACGCCTAAAAAGACAAATTTAAAAAGGCGAGATTATGTCTCGCCTTTTTAGTGAATACCCTGCGGCAGAGACCGCAGGGCGTCAAAGTCAAAATTCAAACAGCCTGATCTGCGCAAGGTCTTTCTCTCTTCCTTGATTCTTTATGTATTGCTCGATTACTTGCTTAG
>JAJZPM010000007.1 GCA_021811105.1 Nitrospirota bacterium
CAGCCAAACGATATCTTTCGACATAGGGAAAAGACCCACGAGCCTCACTGAATCGCCATAGACGGCGCAACGGCATAGTTCTTCATGCGTCATTCTGCAACTATCGCAGCAGAATGACGCTTACTCGAAATCAGCGGCATGCAGGAAGAGATGCAGCGGATGATAGCGATGCATATGCTCAATATGAAAGCGGGGCTCGACAAGGAGCAACAGAAGAAGTTCCTTGATTTGATAGAAAATGCTATGACAGAGGGGAAAGAGGTGGGATGTCCGCCAATGCAACAAAATTAGTGACCGTGAAACGCCATCTTTGGGTGCTAAACAATCAACATGCAAAAGTCCATACCAGCGCTGCAGCGCTAGTAGCGCTAGTGGACGTGAGGCTCCGGTTCAGCATCATCAGGTAAGGGTGACCTCTGAAATGGCTAGGATCCGCAAGTCGGAAATCGGGGATACCGTGTCTCCCGGAGCTCCCATTTTTCAAATGGCGGATTACCAGATCTGGGCGGCTTCCTGGATAGATGAAACAAAGATAGCACAGCTCCGGGAAGGACAGAAGGCCTCGATCAGGCTGCGTTCAGGACGAGTCTTTCAGGGAGAGGTCGCCCGCCTCAACAAAGAGGCGGACACCGTAACGCGCGAACTGGAAGTGGATGTGAAATTCGATTCGCTCCCGAATCCTCTTGTGATCGGCGAAGAGACCGAGGTCGATATCGATACCAGCGCCGCCAAACTGCTTCAGTGGTCCCCTTGTCCGCAATCCTGGAACGAAACGGTCCCAAAGGGGTAATGGTGGTTGCTAATGGACGAGCCGGCTTCCGTCCAGCTGTCCTTGGCTTGCAGGACGGACGGCGAGTTGCGGTCCTGGACGGCCTGAGGGAGGGCGATGTGGTAATACTTAACCCCGCGGGGATTGAACAGGGCAAAAAAGTGCGGCCTGAAATAAAATCTGATATGAAGAAGAACCCATCAGTTTGATTGCGGTCAAGCCGCAATGACAGATCCGGAGGATCGATGCACTTAGCATTTTATGATCTGAAGCAACATAGAGGCCGCTTCATCGCCACGGTTTTCGGCGTTGGGCTGCTGTTTACCATAGTCCAGGCAATGAACGGCCTGTATCGCGGCAACATCTACGAGGGCCTCGCCCTTATCAACGCGACCAATCCCGATCTCTGGGTTGTGGAAAGATACCGGGGAGGCCCCTTCAACGAGCAGTCTACCGTGTCGGGATTTTACCATTACAGCGTCAAGGCGATTCCCGGAGTGGAAAAGGCCAGTCCTTTTATCTACTATACCGTGGAAAGACCGGTCGCGGATAAAAGCCGCCATTTCAGCATAATCGGCTACGATGTCTTTGGCGGGCTGGGAGGACCGCAAAAGATCTTTGCCGGCAGGAATATCGAGCACGCCCATTATGAAATGGTCGCCCACCCGAAATTGGGGGTGCATGTAGGGGACAGGGTCCCATTGGGGCTCCATGCCTATACGGTGGTGGGTTTGACAAAAGAGGCGATCTCTTCCGATGGAGAAGCTCTGGTGTATCTCTCCCTGCCGGATGCCCAGGAAGTGCTATATCAAAGAGATAACGAAGAAATACGCAATCAGCGCGAAAGATTGCTCCGGACCCTTTCCTCACAGAGCTATTTATCCCCGAACCAGGCTGACAAATTGCTCGCGCCGTTGCAGTCCGACACCCACATCATCAATGCCATTCTTGTCCGGCTGAAGCCCGGAGCGGATCGGGCAGAGATAGCCCGCTTGATCGACAAATGGCTGTATCTCTCGGCTTACAGTACGGAAGATGAGCTGCAGTTAATGTTGAAAGGGAGGCTGGCCAGCATGGCCAAGCAGCTTCTGCTCTTCAGGACCTTGCTACTGATCATCTCCGTAGTCATAGTCTCCCTTGTGGTCTATACCTTTACTATGGAAAAAATCCGCAGCATTGCTGTCATGAAGCTCATCGGGGCCCCCGACCGGGTAATCATCAGAATGGTCATGGAACAGTCATTGCTGCTGACCATCGGCGCCTTCCTGTTCGGGCTGATGCTGATCCAGAATACATATCAGTTGTTTCCCAGGACCATCCTGTTAGTTTCCGGAGATACCCTGTTTACTTTTATCATAGCTTTTGCAGGCGGAATCCTCGCCAGTATTTTAGGGCTCTGGCATGCGTTGAAAACCCAGCCTGCCATGGCCCTGGGTGGATAATGGAAATCCTCCGAATTGAGGGCCTGACAAAGGTTTTCGGCTCCGGGCGTCTGGAAGTCCGTGCCCTGCAGGATATAAACCTTTCGGTCTCAAAGGGCGAGCTGGTGGCACTGCTTGGCCCGAGCGGTTCCGGCAAGACCACACTGCTTTTGTGCATCAGTCTGATCCTTGAGCCCACGGCAGGCAAGGTCGTCTTTGACGGTCAAACTATATTTCAAAAAGACGGGTGGGAGGGAGGAGCTGATATGCGCCGCCTGCGCCGTGAAAAAGTAGGTTTCATTTTCCAGTCTCACAATTTGATCCCTTTTCTCACGGCCAGGCAGAATGTGCTTCTTCCTTTGAGTCTCATAGGCATCAAGGGAAAAGAGGCTGAAACCCGGGTGAAGGAGCTTTTGGAATACATGGAAATCGCAGATCGGGCCGATTACCTGCCGGCCCTTCTCTCCGGGGGCGAGCAACAGCGTGTGTCCATCGCACGCGCCCTGGCCAATAATGCCAGGCTGATTTTGGCCGACGAACCCACCGCCGCATTGGACACAGGAAGAGGAACGAAAGTAATGGACATGTTAAAGAGGATCGCCAGGGAAAATCAATCGGCGGTAATAGTGGTGACCCACGACGAACGGATGATCGAGGGTTTCGACCACGTGTATCACCTGAAAGACGGCTGCCTTGAACGAAATGTTATGCCGGAGTCTGTCAATGAATAAGGCCAGGGCGGCTTACCGGGGATTCTATGGTCTCCTCGGAAGAAATTGGACATCCGGGATGCAGCGCTGACCGGTGCATTTTCCTTGACTAACTCCGCCGGATATGATATTCTAATTATAGAATTTTAGAAGTTTTTGCGATTGCGAAGGCCACAAAGACTTTTGACTTTGTGGCCTTTTTTTCTTGAGGCCTTCTGAGATTTCAGTTTACAGAGAAGGAGGTAAAAGAAATGGCACAAGGAACTGTAAAGTGGTTTAACGACAGCAAAGGTTTCGGCTTCATCACCAGTGAAGACGGAAGCGATGTGTTTGTCCACCATACATCCATCCAGGGCAACGGCTTTAAAAGCCTGGCCGAAGGTGACAAGGTCAGCTTCGATACGGAAAAAGGCCCCAAAGGTCCCAAAGCGATCAATGTGGTCAAACTGTAATTAGTCGGGAAGGCCCTCTCCCCCCGGAGGGGGCCTTTTCATTTGGAGGAAAATGAACAACACCAGGAACAGCAGAAAGAACGCCACAAGGACGGAAAGGCAAAAACAGAGAGTTGACGCCGGCCTTGTCGCCGCGCAATATCCCGAGGTTGCGCAGATCGTCGTCAATATGATGTACAACCAGAAGGGGATAAAAAAATCGCTATCCCGTACGGTCAATTTCTTCCCGAGCAGCTATGCCTTTTTTCGGGTCGACTGTCTGAGCAAAGACTGTCTTGACGGTGGCTTCGATCTCAGTCCGGTGATCACGACGATGATCGGAAAACGCAAACAGGTGGCTAAAGGAGAACTCAGCTGCGAAGGCGACAGCCCTTCTTCAAGCCACTCCGCTATAGTCTACGAAGTCTCCATCCAGTACGTATAACCCGCTCGTTCCGGAATATTTATGCCGCCGGCCCTTTCATGGCGGCCTGCACCCCTTTGCTGAATTCGGTCGGCACAGTCGTCATTCTTCCGGCCAATTCCTTATCCTTTATTTCTTTCTCCAGTTTCCATCGGGCGTCTGTATCCACCACCCTTTTTTCGCCGCGTCCCTCCTGATCGCCGCGAACTGGTCCGCTGCCTGCGGCAACACCTGCTTGAGATTGTCGGGAGTTTCCGGCAGCCTGTTGATCCTTACAATAGCCTTCGCCATGCCTCTTATTACCGTACTCCTGTTTGCGTTTTCCATCTCGACGATCTTGCTGTCGGCCGGAGAGAGGGTTTTTTCGCGCGGGACCAGGAGCCCGTCACTGGCCTCCCCGACCGCGCCGGAATCTCTCAGCCTGTCGGTGTCTGCAATCCTTGCCCCCATCTCCTTGTAAGCGTTCACCACGTCCGGCATCTTCTTTACCAGGTCTGCGATCTTCTCTGCGAGGCCGGCTTCCTGCGCATAAGCTGTAGCGACCAGATCGAACCGTATCGAGCTTTCGGGTTTGGCCTTTTCCTCCGGACTTGTCGCGGGCTTCTTCTCTTCCGGCTTCTCGCCGGGGGTCATCAGTTCTTTTTCGAGCTCCTTGTATGCCTCTTTCACGTCTTTTTCCGGGAAATAGATATTCACCGTTATGACTGCGCATGCTGCGGCCATAAGCAACAATGCGGATGCGATCAGCCTGACCCTCTTCTTCATCGTTTCATCCTCCTTTGCGTTATTTCCGTATAACGTACTGCGACTCTTCCATGCTTTTATTATTGCCCTTTCTTCCCCGCCCTGCTCGCGGCCTCCACGATCGACCACATAAGGTCATCAAGAGAAATCTTGTTGCTGAGCGGGGCGACCTTCACCGAAAGGTCCTGCATACCTAATAAGTTCCTATGCGATATCTCGAGTTCCCGGAATATGACGAACCCGTTTTGGAGATAGAGAATCATCTCTCCTTTGTCAAAGTTCCTGTCTCCGATATACGCCTTGAGGGAAGGTCCTCCTATCTTTTGAAGAAACTCCCTGCTGACTTTTGTCTCTTCGTCTTTCGTGCTGTAGGTCCAGAAATCGGTCTTACCGATAAGTTGCCGAAGGTCTGTGCCCGAACCTCTCACCAAACCTACCCCGTCGACCTTGCCGCTTATGTACCCTTTGATAGGTTCAATGTCATCGCAAAGCCGCGTAAGACTCAGGCCATCCAGCACAAAACCGACCCGGTAACGGAGCCTATCGGCAAGGTCCACAACTGCCGATCCGCTCAGCCTTCCGCCAAATATGTTAGCACTAAACCTCCCTATCTTCAAACCGCCTTTCTCCGGCTTCACCCAGACGGTGATGTCCCTTAGGAGCCTGAACCCGTATCTGAAGGACCCGACACTGATTCTCCGGTAGCCGTCCGCCGTAAATTCTGCGGCATAAGACTTTTTCAGCTTGTCGAAGTCGGCGCGTTCAAATGAAGGCATCCCGGGAGGCATCCCCTCGCCGGTATGACCATAGACAATGGGAACAGTCCCGGTGATGGGTCCGATTGAATACTCATCGTTTTCGCCTGTAAGCATGAATTCCCTCAAACGGAGATCTCCGTCTACGACGATGCCCCCTTTTTGATAATCGACTCGCAAGTCAGATGACAGGGAACCATCCATTCCGGAATAGAGAAGCGCATCAGGAAAAATGTCCCAGAAGGTGTTCCTTATTTCCGTTGCAGGAGTCTCCGCAAGGTGCCCCTGAAGGAGGACCGAACGCCCTTCCCCGAGGAAGTCCCTTGCAGTGCCGGTGAATGCTGCCTCGACCTTACCTGCGGATGCGTCTGCGGTGAAGCTGCAGGTATCGCCCTGAAATTCGACTTCCGACCGCAATGTTGCGTCTTTCAGCAGCCGGCGTTTCGTCTTTTCATCGAGCACGGAAACCTTCCGCAGGTCAATCGTAAGCTTCCCGTGAGACGATTCAGCCGAGTCGATCGTCCCGGAGAATACCGCCTTTTCCGCATCTCCCGATATCCCGTAACCGGGCTTCTCTTTCATAAAAGGTCTCACGAGTTCCCCGATATCCGCATGCTCCGCGCTCATTTCCGCCTTCACCGGAAAAGGCCCCCCGGAAATGAGCCCCTCGGCGACGATGCTTATCCTGCCCCCTGCGATACCGGCACGGGGGACATCGAGAGAGAACTTTTTGTCCGAAAAACTCGTCTTTCCCGAGATTCCTTTGGCGGCAGCGCCCCGGAAGATCGCCTCCGCAAGCGAAAATTCGAAGTCGCCCGACATGGTCCCGGCCGTATACAGTCTGCCGGAAACAGCCAACCCTTTCAGCGCCGCCTTTTCGGATGGATACGTTGCGTTCAGCCCTTTCGCCTCAAGCTGAAAGCCTTCCTTGGGACCAAGCGGCTTCACGCGCACCGATTCTGCCCCGAGCGAAAAAATGTCCGTTTTGATCTCGGGCGATCCTATCGTGAGGACACGCCCGGCGTATCCAATCCCGACTGCGCCCTTGAGGCCCTTCAGCAGGTAATCCTTATATTTGATCTTTGCCGCCTGGAAAGAACTTTTTCCCGAAAAATTCTTTTCCTGGAGCGTCCCGTCCAGCGAAACGCGGAGGTCCCCCAGGGAAGCGTTTCCGTTCCCGCGGATCTCAATGACAAAAGGCAGGGCAGTAAGACCGGCAGCCAAGGTGACATTTCGCCGCAGCCCATGAGCGGACAGGGAAAGCCGCGCATCCGCCGGCTTCGTCAGTAGATAGCCTGCGATCTTTGCGAACGTAGCGGAGACATCCATATCAGCCGACATCTCCCTGCCGGAGGAGAACGTCATCCTCCCATCAACATTTCTGACATCGAGAGTTTTCGCATTCACCGAGCCGTTTTTGAGACTTACCGAGCCCGAGACCTCGGGAAGAGGACCGGTCATTCTCCCCTTTACGCGCAAAGGTCCGGAGGTCACAATCCCTTTCACCCTGGTCCCTTCGACAAAGTCGAAGACTGAGAGGTCGAGGTTTTCGACTTTCATCCCAAAATCGTACAGTGGGCTCCCATGCAGATTTCTTATTTCTCCTTTCGCGCTTATCACCTGCGTATTGCCCATTTTCACGGTGAGCGTCCGTATGTCCGCCGAATGCGAAGGGATGTCGTAGAAAACATCGGCATCCATCCTGATATCGAGCAGTTTCTTCCTGTAAAAAGAGGCGGGACTTTTCAGCCGCAGGGCAGATGAGACGGCAATCCCTTTCGCCGTATCGCCCTCGGCACTAACCAGTATTCCCCCTTGTATCCTGTCTGCGTCGATGTGGTAATTGGAGAGAAATTCTCTGAAAGGAGAAAAATTCAGATCATCTGCGGAAAGAGATATCCCGAATTTTTTTGGCTCGGCGCTCAGTGATGCCCGGCCTTCGATCTTCACCTTGTTGGTGGCCCAGAGCGTCGATCCCTCGATGGCGGTCGTTGTGTCGGGCAAAGAAGAAAGATTTTTCAGGGTCATATCGATCTCCTCGTTTTTCAGGAGCGGATCATTCCCGACGGTAATGCTGCCGGAGGTCAGGCTCAGTGCATCGATTCTGTACCGGATGGTGCTCTTCCTTGACAGGAGGCGCATCAATGCATCGGAGATATTCGGCCTTCCTTCGCGGTCCTTTGCGATAGTCAGTTCGGGTAAGGAGAGGAGAATTTTTTTCAGGTGAATCTCGCCCTCCGGGAGTGCGCGGTAATCGATATCGAAAAAAACCTTTTTCACCGCGAGGAGCCGGCCGGGGGGAAACCCTTCAGGATTCCGTATTTGTATATCGGTTATGGTTATCCCGTTAAAAAGACTGAATGATATGTCGCCGACAGCGACAGGTTGCCCGACAAAGGCGGACGCCTTTCCGCTCATCTCCGCGAGAAGAGTTTTTTTGAGGTCGCGGTAGTAGAGATAAGAAAGAAAGACAGCCGAGACGAAGACCGTCAGGACTACCGGCGCGACAATGGAGCATATCCTTCTTTTCCGCCCTGTCATAGTCTATTTTTGCACGCAGGCCGTTAAAATTACAGCAGAAAAATGTTGCGGGTAGAATCTGGTATAATGCGGCATGGAACCAGTCCCGGGACCAGGATGGGAAGCTCTCGTGGGGGAATTGATCGTCCTCCCCGGGACTGTTATTGTCATAGGCGGCGTGGATTCGGGGAAGTCCACTCTCGTGAAATACCTCGTCCGAAAGCTGGTTTACGGAAACAGGAAGGTCTCACTTGTCGACTCCGACATCGGCCAGTCCTCCCTCGGGCTGCCCGGCACGATCAGCATGAAGGTATTTCGCGGCCCGAAAGGCCTCGGGAGATTTCGGTTCCAAAAAATGTTCTTTGTCGGCGTGACGAACCCTGCCAGGAAGATAGCATCGGTCGTTACCGGGACGAAACGGATGGTGGAACTCTGCAGGAAGGCATCCCGTACCGTCCTTGTCGATACCACCGGTCTCGTCGCGGGAGGAGTGGGCAGTGTGCTGAAGGTCCGGAAAATACAGGCGGTAGCACCGGACCACGTAATTGCTCTCCAGAGAAACGATGAGCTCGAGCATATCCTGGGAGTGATGTCGGGTGTCAGGATCCATCGTCTGGAGGTATCCGAAAAGGCAAGGATCCGGAGCAGGGCAGAGAGGGTCAGATACCGGCGGGCGAAGTTCGATGCCTACTTCCGGCAGCCCCTTTCCCCATTCCTGCTGCGGAGCGACAAGGTAATTTTCCTTCGCGGCGACAGGCCCTTTTATCCCGAAGAACAGATCGTCCCTGAAGGCTTGTTGGTCGGGCTCAATCGCGGCAGGAACACTGTGGCGGTAGGGGCAGTCACAAGGGCTTATCCTCGTGCGGTTACACTCCTGGCTCCCGTCATGTCGCTTCAGAAAGTCGACAGGATACTCTTCGGGGAGATCGTATACGATCTTAAAAACAGCCTCCGTTGCCCCTACAAAAGGCAATAACCGGAACCCGCCGTCAGTTTCTTCCCGAAAGACTCCCGGGGATCATAAACCTCTCGTGTATGATCCTGTTGAACCTCGGGGCGTAGACAAGGTCGTATACGGATTCCTTGTCCGGGAATAGTCCGAGCGCGGCCTTTTTTGTGTTTTCCATGAGATCCAGAGATTCCTGCAGTGAGAGATCGGACTGCGTCAGCACCGCCTCGGCGAGGTCGACAATAAACCGCAACCGCCGGATCTTTTTTTCTTCATTCTTGAGAAGATCTTCATTCATTCCATTATTATAACATTGCTCGCGGGCGGGGCCGGGGACGAAAAGGTGCAGGGAAGAACTATATCAGGAAAAGGCTTTATTTTTCACGAATTCCCTTGGTAAATAGGGAAGGTAAATAGGGACACATCCCATTTATATCATCGACAGGTTCGTTATCGCCTGGTTGCCCATAGGGGAAATGGGAGGCGTCCCTATTTGTTCACATGGCGAGTGTAGAAATCGTTGACATAGCGGGTGTAAAATGTGAACATGTCTGAAAAGGCCTTGTTGAAGATCATATCGGCTATTATAAGCGTGCTTTGCGTAGTCGCCATTGTAGAAAGCAGCCAGCGGGATGCGAGATCCAACAGACTTTCCAGGCCGCATGCCGATGTAACACATCTCGAAAAGAAGATTCATAACATGATTAATAAGGAAAGAAAGGCAAGGGGCCTGCCCGTTTTATTATGGGATGAAAGCCTGCACATCATAGCCCGAAAATATAGTCAGGACATGGCGCATCGGAACTTCTTCTCCCACGATGACCCCGAGGGAAGGAGTTTTTGTGACAGATATAGAGCTGCCCGGTTCAAATGTAGTATCAAGGTAGGTGACACTATCTGTCTCGGGGCAGAGAATATCTCACAGGACAATCTCATTAACTCAGCATATCATAAAGACGGCAAAACTTTTTTAAACAGCAACACAGAAGATGAAATTGCTGAGTCGGTTGTAAAAAGATGGATGAGCAGCAAGAGCCACAGGAGAAATATCCTGACGCCTTATTTCAAACGGCAGGGAATCGGAGTGGCTCTATCTGAGGACGGTAAAGTCTACGTAACCGAAGACTTTTGCTGAAGAAACTGCAAAAGCCTTAAAAGAAGAATATTCCTGCTTCCTCTTTTAAAAAACTCCAGAGTTCTTTACATCTTTTCTTTCTCAAAAAAACCGAATTTAGACACATGATTCCGCGTCTTTTCTTTAGCCCCCTACCAGCTTCCATCCATATTATGCATACCTTCAGAAAGAACTATCCCTGAGAGATTTAAGGACAGGCAGAAAGACACGGTCGACCTTTGCGAGTGAGCTCAGCACAAACTTCTCGATGCCGCGATTGTCCGTCAGTAGAAGCCCTTTCGGCAGGGCATCCTGCTTCACCTGCGCGCGCCCCCTTGACTCGTGGCCGCCCGCGCTGCCTATGCCTCCGAAGGCAGTGCGGGCCAGGTAGCCGGCGTCCTTCTTGAGACCATCGTTTCGAAAGACCACCACCAACGTGTCGCCCACCACTCCGGTAACCAGCGCCCAGGATACGTTTTCCACCCTGATGAAGAAGTCAGCCACCTGTACGCAAACGTCGAAGAAAGGGACCGGCCCCAAGTGTGAGAACATGACTCCGTTTAAGAAACGCCTCCTGACGAGCCCGATACTAAAGTAGTCGAGTCCCTCCCGTGAGAACTGTGAAAACTCTATCTGATTGACAATGTCTCTGTCCGCCTTTCCCCTCAACCATCTTATAGCCTCTATGTCGCCCTGGCTCATGTCGCCCATGAAACGGCGTGAATCGGTCTTAATACCATAGAAAAGGGCGCTTGCGAGGTTTTTGGTCAGGCGCACGCCGGCGCCCCTCAGATACTCCGTCATGATGGACGAAGTGGCCTGGTAGTTGGGCCGTACGTCGACAAACTCTGCAGGGAGCGGCGCATCCGTGAGCGGGTGGTGGTCTATCACTATATCGCACCGCGGCAGGTTGAAGTCTTTGAAGAAGTGGGGCTGGGAGTCAACGATCGCTATAACATCAGACTGGGCGGTCTCTTCCTCGCTGACCGGGAATGCAGGTATCTTCAGGCGTCTTATCATGGAGGCGTTTTCAGGCCTCCCGATTGCCCCTGTAAAGCCTATGCTGACGGAACACTTATTTGTCTCGAGTATTTTTTTCAGAGCGAGCGCGCTTGCAAGCGCGTCCGGGTCTGGGTTTGCATAAATTACAATGCGGACGTCCTTCGCGCCGTCGCATACCTTCCTCAAGCGCTCAAGCCTCTGTCGTACTTTATCCTTTTCCTTCACGCCTTTGACTCCTGTAGTTATCAATTAATTGATAGCACATTAACAGGCGGTTGCAAGAAAAATATTCCAATGGGTTTCGGCCTATGATTCGGGACCTCTCTTTTTGACCTTGCAGCAGCCGATCTGATAATATATGCGGAGTAGCGCAACAATTTAACAAGGAGATCAAACGATGGGAAAGATAGCGGTTGTAGTCTCTCTATGTGCGGTCTTGTTCTTTTCGGCGGGATGCCAGAGAGGTCCGGGAAATGCCCCTGCGCCCCGGAGTAATGCTGAAATCAGCCAGGCCATAAGCTCCGGGGAAAAAACCGTCGTATTTTTTTTGAACCCTGCCGGCATTCCGTGCGGACAGCAGAACGAAATCCTGAAGAAGCTCTATCAGGACAGGGGCGGCAACTTTAACGTCGCCTATGTAAGCGCGCTAAGGCCCGAAGACGAGAAGGCATTTTATGACTACGGCATAAGGAGCCTGCCTTCGCTCGTGCTCGTGGACAGCAGCGGCAACATCAGCCGTCACTTCCCGCCCGGGATACAGTCCTACGATACGCTCGCGCAAGCCCTGGACAGCATGCGATAGTGGACCTCGGCGCCGCGAATATCTTTCTGGCGATGGGCGGAGGACTCGCAAGCGTGCTTTCTCCCTGCGTGCTTCCGGTCATCCCCGTCATTGTTGCCGGCGCGGAATCCCGCGACCGTCTCCGGCCGTTGCTAGTCGTCCTCGGGCTTTCGATCACGTTCATGGCCATGGGCGCCGTCTCCTCCCTCTTCGGCGCGCTCCTCGCGGGCCGCACACGGCACATCGAACAGGCCGGTGGCCTGATTATCCTTGTCATGGGGCTCATGCTCGTTCTGGACATAAACATCTTCAAGCGTCTCTACCGGCTCTCGAACATACAGGTAAACTCTGAGGGACGTTTGGGAGGACTTGTTATCGGCATGGCACTGGGACTGATATGGGTCCCCTGCGTGGGGCCGGTACTGTCCGGCATCCTTGCCATGGTAGGCACGAGCGGCCGCCTCGCACAAGGCGTCGTCCTCCTGGGTTTTTATTCCCTCGGTTTTGCCGTCCCAATGCTTGCCGTGGCATATTCTTCCCATACGCTCCAGCGCAGACTCAGGACCGTTACGGGCCACGAGAAACTCATCCGTTATCTCACCGGCGGCGTCCTTTTCGCCTTCGGCCTTTATGCGGTGTTTATAGGCAATTTTGCCTTTTAGTATTCCCGGAGATTCTCTTTCCGCCGCTGCTGGTATAATGTAAGAAAAAAGAGCTGTCTGCCCGAACAGGAGGTGCAATGAGCCGATTGTTTACGCCTTTTTCATTGGGACCGGTAGAGTTGTCGAACCGGATAGTTGTCTCTCCGATGTGTTAGTACAGTGCAAATGACGGCGTCCCCGGCGACTGGCATCTCCACCATCTTATGCAATTCGGCTATTCGGGCGCGGGGCTCGTAATGGTCGAAGCCACCGGGGTCGAGCGCCGCGGCAGGATTACGCACGGATGTCTTGGACTCTATTCCGATGACTGCGAAGCGGCCCTCTCCCGGATTATCAATTCGGTGCGGCGCGTATCCGGAGCTGCGCGCTTGGGCATCCAGCTTGCCCATGCCGGGCGAAAGGCATCCTGCCATCGTCCATGGGAGAAAGGGGGAACTCCGCTGGGCATGGGGGACGATCCGTGGCAGACCGTGGCACCGTCGGCTGTTCCCTTCGGGGAGGGATGGCACATTCCCGAGGCTTTGGACGAAAAGGGCATCGAAAGGACCACTTCAGCGTTTGTCGCCGCTGCGCGAAGGGCCGCAAAAATCGGATTCGACGTGGTGGAGGTGCATGCCGCCCACGGATACCTCCTCCATGAATTCCTTTCTCCTCTGTCCAACTTTCGTCAGGACTCTTACGGCGGCAGCCTCGAAAACAGGATGAGGTTCCCCATGAATGTTGTGAGAGCGGTACGTGCTGCGCTGCCGCGCGAGGTGGTGGTGGGAGCCCGCATTACGGGAAGCGACTGGGACGAAAAAGGACTCACCCCGAAAGACGGGGTCGTGTTCGCGCGCGAGCTGAAGTCGCTGGGGGCCGGGTATGTCTGCGTCTCTTCGGGCGGGATACTGCCCTCGATCCGGGTCCCTTCAACTCCGGGATATAATGTGCCGATTGCTGCAAAGGTAAAAGAGGAGGCCGGTATCGCGGTCCGTGCTGTCGGAATGATCGTCACGCCGGAACAGGCCGAAGAGGTCGTCGCCACCGGCAAGGCGGACTTGGTCTGCATGGCCCGGGCCTTCCTGGACAATCCGCGGTGGGTCTGGCATGCCGCGGAAATGCTCGGGGCTTCCGCGCACTATCCCCTCCAATATGCGAGGGCGAAGCGTTCTCTGTGGCCGGGAGCCGAGATCGTAAGACCCTTCAAACCGGGGAATCATGACTGACACCGGAAATTTCATGGCGCTGTATGAGCCGGAGAACAGGAGAATCTGCCGGAGAGTCCGTTCAGAACACATGCCAGCCGTTTCCTCTCTCTGTTGGGGAAAAATTAAGGGCAGGCCCGGGGATCGGGGATAGGCCTGCCCATGGGGATCGAAGGTAAGTTCAATAATGGGGATCATTGGAGGGTCTTACCTTCAGAAATATAGTACCATACCCCTTTGCGATTTGCCAAGAGGCTGCTCTCGACTATCCATTCAGGAGGTACGAAAACTCAACTCTCCCGATCTTCCCCTCTCATATAAAGTGTCGGCCTGATGCCGGAGAGGGATAATAACCTCAACTTGTAAGTTGAGAGTTTCTTTATTTTAGAATTTCATCTTTATTTTTTCAGAATTTTTTGTTAAGTTTGAGTCTGTGGAAAAGGGGCTCAGAGAACTCAGGATATCTGCCGGCATGGAAATCGACGATATCTCAGGAAAAACCGGGATAACCCGAAGATACCTGACGGCGATTGAAAATGGAGACTTTGAGGCTCTTCCGGGCGACATCTACGCGAGGGGCTACATCAGGGAATATGCAAAATGTCTCAGCATCCCCTCTGCAGAGGCGCTACAAGAATATGAAGCGTACCTGCAAAGAAAGGGTCGCGACGAGAAGAAGGCAGCCGCGGAAGAAGTCAGGAAAAGCAGCTTTTTGCTTAAATTGGAACGTTTCTTTTACCACAAACAGGGACCGCAGGCAGGTCATCAGGGACAACCCTGCCAATAGTACGCTCTGCCGTCGTGAAAAAGAAAGGGGAGAGGCCATTCTTGGGCAGCCTCTCCCCTTTCTTATGGATTATCCGGTGTAAACTCCCCTAAGCTCAGACGGCCTGATTCTGAGAGATGGTGGCGATTCCATCCACCCCTCCTTCTTCATGAGCGTGGACGGCTGATCCGCTGGGGAATATCTGCAGGTTGTACGCACGTTCGCCATGTATGCTCTCATCGAGGCCGGTCATCTCGGCCTCTTCATCCACCCGGAGACCAACAACTGCCTTGACGATCCTAAAAACAATGAAGGTCACAGTTCCGGTATAGACAACGGTGACGCCCACGGCGATACACTGTGTAAGAAGCTGGCCGGGATTGCCGTAGAGGAGACCGCTTCCGGCCGCGTTTATCGAGGGGTCGGCAAAAACACCCGTCAGGATGGCGCCGAGAGTACCTGCCACACCGTGTATGCCGAAGGCATCGAGTGTATCGTCATATCCGAACCTCGGCTTCATTGCCGCCACAGAGAAGAAGGCCACAATGCCTGCCGCAGCGCCGATGAAGAGCGCCCCCGAAACATTCACGAATCCTGCGGCGGGTGTTATCGCTACCAGGCCGGCGACCGCTCCGGAGGCAAGACCAAGCACGGTCGGCTTCTTCGAGTGGATCCATTCGACCGCCATCCATGCAACGGCCGCGATTGCGGTCGCTGTATTGGTATTAAGAAACGCCGCGCCTGCCAGCCCGTTTGCAGCGAGCGCGGAGCCTGCGTTAAAGCCGAACCATCCGAACCAGAGAAGCCCGGCGCCGGTGACCACCGATGTCAGGTTGTTCGGCAGAAGAGTTGCCTGACGTCTCTTGCCGAGGACAAGGGCGCCCACGAGGGCAGCGATACCGGCGTTGACATGCACGACCGTTCCTCCCGCAAAGTCCAGCGCGCCGAGTTTCGCAAGAAACCCTCCGCCCCAGACCCAGTGGGCGACCGGAAGATAGGCAAACGTCAGCCACAAGAAGGAAAAGAGGACCCATGCCGAAAATTTCATACGCTCTATGTACGCACCACTTGCAAGGGCCACGGTAATCGCTGCAAAGGTCAGTTGGTACATGATAAAGATGAATTCAGGTATCGTCTTCGCGAGGTCGCTGATGCTGCCCACGCCGACACCCGAAAGGAGCAGCTTCGCCCCGTTGCCGATTACCCCTCCTATGTCCCCGCTGAAGGACAGGGTATACCCGTACAGGACCCAAAGCACACTCACGATACAGAAGGTCACAAACGACATTGCCATGGTGTTCAGCATATCCTTGCGCTTTGCGAGGCCGCCGTAAAACAGTGCAAGCCCCGGCAGCGTCATCAGCATGACCAGCGCCGTAGCCACAATCATCCACGCCGTGTCACCGGTGTCGATCTTTGGCGCCTCCGCCGCCACGGCAGGGGCGGCCGCAATTTGCCCGACTACCGCCGCAGCCGGAACGGGCTGCGTCTTTTCCCCGGCAAACACCATGCCGGCCGGGACGAAAAACCAGAGTATCATGAAGATACTTATAAACGTTCTCATTTCACTACTCCTCCTTCGGCTTGATTATCTTTAGCATGTATCTAATTCCGCCAATTGCGCATACTGGAAAACCCAACTTCTCTCGTCCGGCCCGTTCACCGCTTATAGATTTGCCGGCCGGCGTCGTGACCGGCCCATCGCACCTCCTTCGTCCGGATTCCGTATTTGTCGATCTTGTAGGTAATCATCCTCTCGGTAATTCCGAGTCTTCTCGCGGCCCTGGCCATAACCCAGCCGCATTCCCTGAGGGCCTTGATGATCTCTTCTTTTTCGAGTTCCTGTATCTTGTCCTTCAGTGTTTCCATCGTTCCACCTCACTCAAGATCCATAGTTTGCGAAAAATGTGCCAGGACGTATGTCCCTGATTTATTGGAACATTGCAAAATTGGATCTAAGACAAAAATGTAATAAAGTACAATTTTGTATGTGTTGCCCCTCATTGGAGGGGGAATTCTATGCGGAAGCCACAACCCGTCGCGTCTGTGTGAAGAAGGCGCGCGGCAGACAGAGGAGGTGCCTTGCTTTTGTAGTGGGGATTACGGGGATTCGGGCAGCACCAATGGCTATATTCTTATCAGCCGGTGAAACTTGATGACGTATCTACAATTCAACGGAGCCCCCGGGCTCCAGTACTATAACATTCCCCCGTTTCACGAGTTTTTTGAATTCCTCCGCTTTACCCGTCAAGGCCGGGAAGGTGTCGAAATGCATGGGGATGATCGTCTGCGCGTCAAGAAATTCGTTGCAGGCGATGGATGCGGAGCGGGGGCCCATCGTAAACCGGTCTCCTATGGGAAGCAGGCAGATATCGGGGCCATAGAGCCTGTGGATCAGCTGCATATCGAGGAACAAGCCTGTGTCGCCTGCGTGGTAGATCCGGTGTCCCCCGAATTCGACCACATATCCGCAGGGGTTTCCACCGTATACGATCGATCCGTTTTCGATGAATCCGCTGCTGTGGTACGCGGGGACCATATGTACGATCATGTCATCAAGTTCGATCGTGCCGCCTATATTCATAGGGTCATAATTGCTGATACCCTTCGATTCGAGCCATTTGCATATTTCGAAGATGGCGACGACCTTCGATGCCCTCTTCGAAAGCGTCACCGCATCACCTACATGGTCGGAATGAAGGTGCGTAAGAAGCAGGTAGTCTAATCCTTCGGACAATAACCCCGTCAACCCTTTTGGAAAAGCGGGGTTCCCTGTCATGAAGGGATCGACAACAACCTTCCTTCCCCCACCCTCAAAAAGAAACGCCGAATGTCCGAGCCACGTAATTTTCATAAATATTTTTTACCACAAAAAAGCCCGGCGAGCAAGCGGAACTTGCCTCCGCGTAATTTTTTTATCCGCCATCGACATGAGAACGACTCTGCCCCGCTGCCTTGCGCCTTTTTCAAAGCGTCGGGGAATAGCCCGGCAGCCCCCGGGGAGATCTCGAAGATAGCCCGGTAAGGTCGAAAAGCACTTTCATCGTGAAATCCCCGGGCGTCTTCACCGCCTCCACACGGAAGCCCCAGCATTGTTTCTTGTATCTCATGTTAATCGTCAGGTTCCTCAATCCCCCGCCCTTTGCGTCATACCAGAGCTGTCCGGTCATTTGCACCAGCCTATGCGGACTGAAAGCGACGTAGGTGGTGTACATAAGGACGTCCTCCTGCCTGTCATACCTTTCACCGACTACAAAGTTCGCATCAAACGCCTTGAAGCCCACGTCCGAGGTAAGCGTTTCGATCTTTCCGGTGTTGACGTCGTATCTCGCCTCCAGCGTAAGTGGGAGAGGGGTATTAAAGTTCATATCAAGTATCAAAGGCAGAAAAGGCCGGTTCCCGTTGTAGGTGTCAAGAGGCTGCGTAAGCCGTATCGCGAAAAGCTGCCTCCCTCCGATCAGACCCCGGTTCAAGACGCTCAGTTCGACATTCGACGTCTTCCCGTAGAGTTCGGCCGAGTCGAGGACCGGAAGTGCGTTGTCGGAACTGTAGATGAAGTGATATCCGACGGACGGTTCGATGATGTGGGTGAAGGAAGAGTATTTCTTATACAACCGGGTATGTCCCGTGACGTCATATTCGAACGCCGCCCTCTGCGTCATCTTCCCCGGGTCCTGCTCCCCATAATAGGAATACGCCGTATCCCTCAGTGCCACCGACTGGGTAACGACAAAATCCTTTCCCATGGAATGAAGGATCCTCGGATATATGTCCATTCTCCCCGCAGATACACCCTTCTCGCTCCAGAAGTTTCCCGCGGTCAGGGAGGCCGACAGCATGAAATCACCGAGCGGGGAATAATTCCGGACATAGCCGACCTCGGGGAGTCTTTGGGGTACGACAGAAGTGTCGTTCTTCAGGTCCTGGCTGTACTGAGAAAGAAGATAGAGCCTCGAGTCAGGCAGGGGGAGATTAAGCTCTCCGACTGATTCGAGATAGCGCATGATCTTCACATCCCAGCGCGAACTGTACACCTGATAAAAATCCTTGTAGTCGATGTAATTGACATTGAGGTACCCACCCAGTCCGTCGGGATGGCGGTTTTCGTAAGAGCCCCTCACCTCCCAAAAGTCCTTGTCCAGCTCGGTATCCCTTATGTGATATGCCCACCAGTTCCCGCTGCTTCCTCCCTGCTCGATAAACCGGTACTCAAGTCCCGTCCCTATTCCACGTTTGCTGAAGCCGTCGAGCACGAGCGTTGCGTCGCGGTTTTCGGAGATCGCCCAGTAAAAAGGCAGACTGAGCGAGAAACCGCGGGTGCTGCTGTTGGAAACAAGCGGCATCAGAAGACCCGTCTGCCTCTCTTTTATCAGCGAGGCCCACAAATAAGGGGTATAAAACACAGGGAGGTCCTTAATGCGAAAGGTGGTGTCACGCGAAGTAAGACGCTTGTCTATGACCGCGTTGACATCTCTTCCTTTAAAACACCACGCAGGCACCGGCGCGTCGCAGGTGGTAAAGGTCGCATCGGGGCTGAAATAGTAGTCTTCACCGCGCTTCTCTATCTCTCTCCCCGAGATGTGGTAATTGTACTTTTTGTAAAAGACCTCTGCGCCGACAAGCCTGCCTGTCTTGGCGTCGAGGTTCATCTCTGCCTTTTCAGCAGTGATCGAAGTCTCAGGGTCATTGTAAGTCAGGTGACCGGGGATCACCGTTTCGGAACTGTCTTCATAATAAGTGATCTCTGCGGACCGCAGAACGGCCCCGTCCCTTTCGATCGTGACCGATCCGGTGGCGACATATTTTTTCACCTCCCCGAAATATTCCAGCTTGTCCGCAGTGATGACGGTCTTGGGCTCGTCGGCAAAACAGCGCAGCGTGAAAAGTGAAAGGTTAATAGTGAAAAGTGAAATAATAAAGAGAAAAATGAATGGCTTATTTCGATTATTCTCCGTGTTTTCACACTCTTCCTTTACCTTTTCACTTTTCACTGTATTTCATTCCCTGAGTCGCGTGAGCACACCTTTGCTTCCCAGGAACTCCTTCGCCTCCCCGATGGTATAGAACGAACCGGTAATCAGGACCAGGTCCCCGGGCTGCCGCAACTCTTCTGCCTTGACAATCGCCTCTGCAACACTCTGAGCGACGATCGACGGATATCCCATCTTTGCGGCCGCCGCGGCAAGTCTGTCGGGAGAGGCCGCCCTGCCGTACGCCGGCGCAGCAAAAAGTATTTCGGCCGCCAGCGGCAGGAGGGGTCCCAGTATGCCTTCGATGTCCTTGTCCCCCATGGCCCCGATGACCAGGATAATTCTCCTGTACCGGGCAAGCACAATCTTTTTAAGGTGGTCCGAAAGGGCCAGGGAAGCTTGGGGATTGTGCGCGCCGTCGATGAGAACCGGCGGGTCGTCCCTCACCAACTCGAGTCTTCCCGGCCAGCGGACGCACGTGAGTCCTTTCACGATATCGAACCGAAGGCCGGGAAATTTCGAGGATATCACCTCGACCGTCTTCAAGGCCAGAGAGGCGTTGACCATCTGGTAGCTGCCCGGGAGCGCCACGCAAAGGTCGCGATAATCCCTGTCGCCGGAATAATTCAAGGTGATCCCGCCGAACGACTCAGCGACCAGCCCGGCAGTAAACTCCTTTCCGAACGTATAGAGCGCGGAGTGCTTCTCCGCAGACTTTGCTGACACCACCTTTATTGCCTCCGCCTCATGGTCAGCGCTCACGACGGGAATGCCCTCTTTTATGATTCCCGCTTTTTCCTTTGCGACCTCGCACAAAGTACGTCCCAGAAAATCACAATGGTCAAGGCCGATCCTCGTTATGACCGAGACCTCGGGCACGATAACGTTCGTTGCATCGAGCCGCCCTCCCAGCCCGGTCTCGACCACCGCCCATTCGACCCCCTTGTTTCTGAAATGGAGAAAGGCCATCGCGGTCACGACCTCGAAGAAGGTCGGGGAAAAATCTTCGATCTTCCCGGCTGCGGTCTTTACCTCTTCTGCAAGGGCTATCACTTCGTCTTCGCCGGTCTCTTCTCCGTTGATCCTGATCCGTTCCGTAAAGCTGAGAAGATGGGGGGAGGTGAAGAGCCCTGTCCTGACGCCCGAGGTCCGCAGGATCGATTCGATCATCGCGGAGGTCGAGCCCTTTCCGTTCGTTCCCGCTACGTGGACAGAGCGAAACGCATGATGGGGATTGCCGAATATAGACATAAGCGTCCGGATATTGTCCAGCCCGAACTTCATTCCGTGCTGCTGAAGGCCGTAGAGGTATCCGATCGCCTGCTGATAACTCATGTGAGCAGTTCTATGATCTTTGCGACGGTTTTCTTGATATCTTTTCTGTCGACT
Organism: Nitrospirota bacterium; assembly: GCA_021811105.1. Taxonomy (GTDB): domain Bacteria; phylum Nitrospirota; class Thermodesulfovibrionia; order Thermodesulfovibrionales; family UBA6898; genus Sulfobium. The sequence goes on from JAJZPM010000007.1 coordinate 20,592, forward strand.
ATCTTGTCGATAAACCCGTGTTCGAGAAGAAACTCGGCCCGCTGGAAATCCTCGGGGAGTTGCTGTTTGATCGTCTGCTCGATCACCCCCCGCCCTGCAAAACCTACGAGGCTCCTGGGTTCGGCAAGGATGATATCGCCCAGCATGGCAAAACTCGCCGTGACCCCTCCGAACGTCGGATCGGCGAGAATCGAGATGTACAGCGCCCCGTTGTCCTTTAACATTCCCACCGCAGCAGAGACCCTAGCCATCTGCATCAGTGAAAAGATACCTTCCTGCATCCTCGCGCCCCCCGAGGAGGCGACCGTGACAAGGGGCCTCCCTCTTTCGAGCGCTGCCTCAGCCGCCCGCACGATCTTCTCCCCTACCACCGAGCCCATGCTGCCGCCGACAAAGGAAAAGTCCATGACCACCAGGATCACGGGATTTCCTTCGACCGTCGCCTCCCCTGAAATCGCTGCGTCCTCGAGGCCGGTCTTCCTCTTGTTATCCTCGAGTTTCTCGCGGTAGAGGACCTTGTCCCGGAAGGCGAGCGGGTCGTTGGACGTGAGCCCGGCGTCCATCTCGATGAAACTGCCTTCGTCCACGAGAAGACCGAGCCTCTCCCTTGCGCTGATCCGGAAGTGGTAATTGCATTTCGGGCATATCTGAAGATTTTTCTCTATCTCCCTCTTATAAATGATCTCCCGGCAACTCTCGCACTTCACCCATAGCCCCTCGGGGATCTTCACTTTCTTGTCTGTTTTTATCTCTTTGCTTTTCTTAAACCATGCCATAATAGCACCCTCACCCACCTCACTAATCCAATCCGCCTTCCATCCGGACCGTCATATTTCATACGTCTTTCCGTCCCTCAGCATCTCTATCCTTTTTACCCTGATCTTTTTTATCTCTTTCCTGATCAGCCCGATATACTGCGGCTTCGCATGCGTGATGAAGACGCGGCCGGGCGGAGTCTTCATCTTAGCAAGTTCTGCGGCGAGAAGTCGCGCAGTAAGGTGCCCCGTCTTCAGCGCAAGCGCCTCCATGCTGTTGGGGAATGAGACCTCGACGATGACCGCATCAACCTTCTTCGACGCACCCCAGATCGCATCAGTCGGTCCGGTATCCCCGCTGTAGAGCAGTCTTCCGCCCGCCTGGTCCTTTACGGTGTAACCGGCTGCAGGCACGGTATGGTTCACCCTGGAGACCTGGACGATATACCCGCCGATCCTGAAAGATTTGCCAGGGATCACGCTCCTCAGTTTCAACACCGGCTCCCGCGCGGCCGATATTCTGGTGAAGTCCGGCCAGAGCTTGTCGTTCAAAACATTCTCTTTCAGTACGGTCAGCGTCTCCTGCATGCCGAAAAGCGTAATACTGTGCCGTTTGTTCTTAATCACGATATTGTCCGCGAGAAACGGGATCGCCCTGATATGATCTAGGTGTGAATGGGTAAGAAGTATATTCTTTATTGCAAACTGTTCCGCTTCGGAAAGACGGGCGCCGATCGTCCCGCCGTCAAGAAGAAGTTTGCCGTCGATGAGAAAGGCCGGCGGGTAGAATCCCGGGAACTCCGCCCCGGAACTGCCGAGGACCTTAAGCCGCATTCCCGTCCGTCCCGCTGATGTATCCGACAAGGGTCGAGTCCACGAGGACCGAAAGCTCCGACAAGGTCTTCAACTGCCGGTTTTTCCTCAGCAGCCCGTCGCTCATGCGATCGCCTTTCTCAGAGACAAGAGATAGTCCCTCAATGACGCGTCCGGATCCGATGCCCTTTTCACGATGGCGCTGCCGACGATAACTCCATCCGCGAACCGTGCGACCTCGGACGCTTCTTCGGGAGTCGAGATCCCGAAGCCCACCGCTACAGGCTTTCCGCTCATGGAGCGGATTTTTGAAACATGCGATGAGATCGACGAATCCATGGAAAGCTTAGAACCGGTGATCCCGGTGATCGAGACATAATATATGAACCCGCGGGAGGATTTCGAGACCCTCCCGATCCTGTCTTCCGTCGACGTGGGCGCGACGAGAAAAATTATATCGAAATCCGATTTTCTCGAAAAAGAGAGAATGTTGCCTGCCTCTTCAGGGGGCAGATCAGGGACGATGATTCCGTCCACTCCGGCCTCAGACGCATCGTGCACGAAACGCTCTTCGCCGTATTTGAATATCGGATTATAGTAGGTCATCAGTAGAAGAGGTATCTCCGAACGTTTCCGTAGGTCCGCGACAAGGTCAATGACTTTATGCAGGGTGACGCCTCCGCTCAGGGCGCGCTGGGCCGCTTTCTGTATCGTCGGTCCGTCCGCGAGGGGATCTGAAAAGGGCACGCCGAGTTCGATGATATCGGCCCCGCAGTCCTCTAAAATCCGGACAAGTTCCGCGGTCCTCCCGAGGTCCGGGTCTCCGGCCATGATATAGGGGATAAAGGCCTTTCCGCCTCTCTTGACGATATCCCTGAATTTCTTCCCGATCCTCGACATTACAGTTCTATCCCTTTTATCCGCGCGACCTGCTGCACATCCTTGTCGCCGCGGCCGGAAAGATTGACGATCACTACATTGTCCTTAGGCAGCACCGGGACGAGTTTCACCGCCTCGGCAAGCGCGTGCGACGACTCGAGCGCGGGGATGATCCCTTCAGTCTTCGACAGCAGTTCGAAGGCGCGGAGCGCCTCGTCGTCCGTTGCAAAGGTATACCGCGCCCTGCCGGAGTCCCTGAGAAATGCATGCTCCGGCCCGACCGCCGCGTAGTCGAGGCCCGCTGACACGGAATGGGTGCCGAGTATGTTGCCGTCGTCGTCCTGAAGCAGGAAACTCTTGGTGCCCTGGAGCACGCCGAGGGAACCGCCCGCGAACCGCGCGGCATGCTCGCCCGGGACAATTCCCTTCCCTCCCGCCTCCACCCCGATCATCTTCACTTCCTCGTCGTCGATGAAATGATGGAAGAGACCCATTGCGTTGCTGCCTCCGCCGATGCAGGCGATAAGATAATCGGGCAGCCTCCCTTCCGCATCGAGGACCTGTTTTTTGGCCTCCCTGCCGATGACGGACTGAAAGTCCCGTACGATCAGAGGAAAAGGGTGGGGACCAAAGACAGTCCCGAGGACATAATGGGTGGACCTGACATTTGTCGTCCAGTCGCGCATCGCCTCGTTGATCGCGTCTTTGAGCGTCCTCGAACCTATCGCCACCTCGACCACGTTCGCCCCGAGGAGTCTCATCCTGAAGACATTGAGCGACTGGCGTACGATATCGTCGGAACCCATATAGATCTCACACTCAAGACCGCAGAGGGCCGCACCGGTTGCGGTCGCAACTCCGTGCTGTCCCGCCCCTGTCTCGGCGATGAGCCTCTTCTTCCCCATTTTTTTCGCAAGAAGCGCCTGCCCAAGCGCGTTGTTGATCTTGTGAGCGCCCGTATGGGCAAGGTCCTCGCGCTTCAGATAAATCCTGGCGCCCCCGAGATAATCGCTCAGTCTCTTCGCAAAATAAAGAGGAGTCGGCCTGCCGACATAGGTCTTCAGAAGAAGGTCGATCTCCCTTTTGAAATCCCGGTCCTTCCCGAGTGCGGAATAAGCCTTTTCGAGCTCATTGAGCGCAGGCATCAGCGTCTCGGGCGCAAAACGTCCGCCGTATTCTCCGAAGTATCCTCTCTTGTCCGGAAATTTCTTTATTTCAGCCGCCTCTTTCTGCCAAGTCCTTGTTTTTATATGGCTTTAATATACATATCTTGAAGGATATATTATATCCCAAACCAAGAAATATAGACAGCCTCGAAGAGGCTAAAGAGTGTGTGTGTAACTTAAATCGCGAGGACCGCCAGTTTGCAGATGACCCATGCGAGCACCGCGCATGCCGGCAGTGTAAGGACCCAGGCCATGACAATCCGGCCCGCCACCCCCCACCTTACCGCCGACAGTCGCTTCGTCGCGCCGACACCCATGATAGTCGAGGAGATGATATGCGTCGTAGAAAGGGGAAGTCCTATTCTCGAAGCGATTTCTATAACCGTTGCCGCCGACGCCTCCGCGGCAAAGCCGTGGATCGGCCTCAGGTGGACAAGACGCACTCCGAGCGTCTTGATGACCCTCCATCCGCCGATGGCGGTGCCGAGCGCCATCGCCGATGCACAGAGCAACATTACCCATACCGGCACGTGAAAAGCAGGAAGTTTATAGTAACTCACAAGGGCCATAGCGATGATGCCCATCGTCTTCTGGGCATCATTGTTGCCGTGGCTGAAAGCCATGTACGCCGCCGACACTATCTGCATCCTGTTGAAAAGCGGGTTGACAAGGGAAAGGGGAGATCTCTTGAAAATCCACATGAGTAACAGCATCAGCAGAAAACCGAGCAGAAATCCGACAACAGGGGAGACGACCAGGCCGATAAAGACCTTGAAAACCCCTTTTTGAATAATGATGCCGGTCCCCGCGGTCGCGACCGCTGCACCGAGTATGCTGGAGAGAATTGCATGGCTCGAAGAGGTGGGGAGTCCGAAATACCATGTGAGAAGGTCCCAGAGAATGGCCGCCAGGAACGCCGAAATCACCGTCACCTGTGTCACCGCGGCGGTCTCGACAAGACCCGCACCGACGGTTTTTGCGACTGCGGTACCGGTCAGCGCACCGACGAGATTCAGAACGGCAGCCATGACAACTGCGACTTTAGGGGAGAGAACACGCGTGGACACGGACGTGGCTATAGCGTTTGCAGTATCGTGGAAACCGTTGATGAAATCGAAAATTGTGGCGAGAACTAAGACGAGTACAAGAAGAGAAAAGGTATCATGCATATTTGAGGACTATGGCTTCCAGGACGTTCGCGACATCTTCGCATCTGTCCGAGGCGTCTTCGAGGTGCTCGTATACCTCTTTCCACTTGATGATGAGGACGGGGTCTTTCACATCGTCGAACAGCCTGCCGAGGGCGTCCCTGAACCCCCTGTCGATCCTGTTTTCGAGCCTGTTGATCTCGATGCAGAATTCCTGGACATGCGCATAGTTTTTCTCCTTGAGCTTCTTGATCGCCTTATGCATCACTTCGGTGGTGGTCAGCAGGTCCTTCGACATGGCGATAGCCTCGGGGGTCGACTTCCTGATCTTGAATACGGCGATCCTGTCCACAACCGCCCATATCAGGTCGATCACATCGTCCATCCTCGATGCGAGGGTGTAGAGGTCTTCCCTGTCGATAGGAGTGATGAACGTCTTGTTCAGCTTTTTCATGATGTCGTGGGTCAGCATATCGCTGTCCTGTTCGATCTCATGGATCTCCTTTGCCCTGGCATCAAGATTGTCGAAGCTCTCCATGAGATCGACCATGAGGGAAGCGGCCTTTGTAATGTTGAGCGAGGTCTTGTCGAATATCTCGAAAAAATCTATTTCTTTAGGGAAAAGCCTCATAGCATTCTTACCGCAGATAGATTAAAGGAATCCTCGCGCTATGTCAAATAAAACGCCGGTAAAGCCAAACCGGTGTTATGAGTCAGTTCGTATCCCATCTCATCCCCCTTCCGGTTCTCTCGTGTCCCTAACAACTCTTCGCGAACACCTTCTCAATCTCCTCGTGGCCCAATCCCCCTTTTATCTTCACGGACCCGATCCGTTCAGGCAGTACGAACCTCAGGTCGCCCGATAGCGCCTTCTTGTCCAGCTGCATGGATGACAGGACCGATTCGAATGCGATGTCCTCCGGCACCGCAGAGGGCAGGCCGTACGAGCCGATCACCGCTTTTATTCTTTCAGCCTGCTCCCCGTCGAGAAGGCCGAGCTGCTGCGCCAGCTTCGCTTCGGCGTACATGCCTATCGCCACAGCCTCTCCATGAAGAAACCGGGTATACCCGGTTGCCGTCTCTATCGCATGCCCGATGGTATGTCCATAGTTGAGGATCGCGCGCAAACCTGATTCCCTCTCGTCCCTCGAAACAACCTCGGCCTTTATTTCGCAGGACACGCGGATAATATGCCCCAGCGTTTCCTTATCATGCGCGAGAACTTTACCCACGTTCTCCTCGAGAAAACGGAAAAACTCCGCGTCCCAGATCACGCCGTACTTGATCACCTCGGCAAGCCCGGAAAGAAACTCCCTCTTCGGGAGGGTCTTCAGGGTGTCCGTGTCCACCCAGACGAGCCTCGGCTGCCAGAAGGTGCCGATCATATTCTTCCCCAGCGCGTGGTTCACCCCCGTCTTGCCGCCGACCGAACTGTCGACCTGCGCAAGAAGGGTTGTCGGCACCTGAACGAAATCAATCCCCCGCATATAGGTCGACGCGGCAAAACCCGCCATATCTCCGATCACCCCGCCTCCCAGGGCGACCAGCACGGATTTCCGGTCGAGCCTCGCCTTCAGCATCTCGCCGTAGATCTGCTCCACCGAGCCGAGGTTCTTATATTCTTCACCGTCGGGTATCAGTATTTCGGCCAGTTCGAACCCCTCGTCCCGTATCGAGCGGGACACGGGCGCCCCGTACAGGCCGAATACCGTAGGATTGCTCAGAAGACAGATTTTCTTGCTGAATTCGAACTTCAGCAGGCTCTTGCCGATGTCCGGCAAGTTTCCCGTGTCGATTAAGATGTTATAACTCCGGTCGCCGAGATCGACCCTTATTTTTTGCATCTCACTATTGCCGCTATCTCTTCGGCGACCTGAAGCGGTGTCTTTTCTTCAGTATCTATCATTACGCCCGCCTTCTCGTAAAAAGGCATCCTGCGACCAAGGAGTTCCCTGATCTTAGCCAGCGGGTCCTCCACATTCAGCAGCGGTCTGTCGTCGCTCCTTCCCGTCCTCAGCAGGATCGTCTCAGGGGCGGCGTACAGGCAAAAGACTATCCCGTTTGTCCTCAGCGCGGCCATATTTTCATCCCTCAGGACCGCACCGCCGCCGGTCGAGATGATGACGTTCTTTTCCTGCGCGAATCTTACGATCATCCGGGTCTCCAGGTCCCTGAAATAGGGTTCACCGTAATTCTCGAAGATATCGGTAATTTTCATGTCGCGTTCGGCCTCGATCTCCGAATCGATATCGACAAGACGCATGCTGAGAAGTCTCGCCAGCTCCCTGCCGACCGCGGTCTTGCCCGTTCCCATAAAACCCGTCAATACGATGTTCATCATCAGTAAAACCCTCACACCCTGATTGGTCCGGCCGCATAAAAAAAAGCGGACTCCGGATCCCTTTGAGGGCAAATCAAAAACTCTTCACATACGCAAGGTATGAGCGGTAATTCCTCCTCACTTCCTTTTCGCTGTCGCCGCCGAATTTCTCGAGAAAGGCATCCGCCAGTATCAGCGCGGTCATCGCCTCGCCGACAACGGCTGCGGCGGGTACCGCACAGACATCCGAGCGTTCATAGGCCGCCTTGAAGGCCTTCTTAGTCTTCATATCGACGGACATAAGGGGCCTTCTTAACGTGGGGATCGGCTTCATCGCGGCCCTGATGATGACCGGCATGCCGTTCGACATGCCGCCTTCGACTCCCCCTGCATTATTCGTCTTTCTGAAGAACTTTCCCGTGCGCGGACCGGACGACTCGTAATAGATCTCGTCCATCACCTGAGACCCCGGACCTTCCGCCATCGCAAAGCCATGCCCTATCTCTACCCCCTTGATCGCCTGTATGCTCATCATTGCCTGCGCAAGCCTTCCGTCGAGTTTCAGGTCCCACTGCGTGTGGCTCCCGAGTCCGACCGGCACCCCCACCGCAAAGACCTCGAATATGCCGCCGAGTGAATCGCCGTCTTTTATCGCCTTATCGATCCGCCGCATCATTCTCTTCGACGCTACGGAGTCGGCACATCTCACCGGGGACCCCTCCGCCTGTGCGAACATCTTCATCAGTTCATCTTCGTCAGCACCGGGAGGGACAGTCCTGACTTTCTGATTGCCGATGCCGAGCACGCGGCTCCCGATGCGTATGCCAAAGACAGCCAGAAATTTCCTGGCGACCGCGCCGAGCGCCACCCTCATCGCCGTCTCCCTCGCACTCGACCGCTCGAGGATATTGCGGACATCCCTATGGTCGTATTTCAGCGCACCGGCAAGGTCCGCATGGCCCGGCCTCGGACGGGTAACAGGGGCGCCCCTTGGGTCTTTCACCGTGAAATTCCGGATGTACGGATCCGGACTCATCACTTCCTTCCAGTTCTCCCAGTCCTTGTTTTCCACCAGAACGCCTATAGGCGATCCGAGCGTCCTGCCCCGGCGAACGCCGGAGAGTATCAACGCCCGGTCCGATTCTATCTTCATCCTGCTGCCCCGGCCGTATCCTCCCTGCCGTCTCTTCAGTTCTCTGTCAATGTCTTCGGACGAAAGGGACAGCCCCGACGGGATGCCTTCGATGATCCCGGCAAGCGCCCTGCCGTGCGACTCGCCTGCGGTCAATACTCTAAGTTTTGTCATGACTTGTCACTTCCCTGTGCAAATTCATCTCTCTCCAGCGTTAGATTATAGCATCAAAAGGGGCAATGGCTGAAGTGCTATTTCCCCCTGCCGTTTAGACGCTTCATGATGTAAACCGCCAGGAGAGGAATCATAAAGACGAGGGCGTCCGCCTCGGAGCCGGTGCCCCTGGCCGCGACCGAACATCCCCCGCCGCCTCCGGAAGGAGGGGGCTGAGGACTTCCGGTTGTGGTCGCCGTGGCCTCGTTAGAATATGCCGATGAAGCAGGTATCGTATTGAATGCGCTGACCCGGTAAGCGTACGCGGTGGAAGGCAGAAGCCCTTTGTTGTCGAGATACGTCGTGACGCCGGGGCCGACCCTGTCGATCTCCGAGAAAGTGCCGCCGGGCGCTTCTCTCTCTATTACATAGCCATCCTCGCCGGTGGCGTGGTCCGTCCAGCTCAAAGTGATCGCTGAGGAAGACGCTGTAGCCGCAGTAAGTCCGTCGGGCGCCAGCAATGAAGAAAGCGCCTTGTAGGCGTTCACCCTGCCGCCGCTTGCCGTCCGGCCCTGGAGAGTCGGGAGCAGATCAACGTACCGCATGATCGTGGCGCGGACCTGCTGGTAGCTGAAATTGGGATAATAGCTTTCGAGAAGGCCGGCAAGTCCCGCTGCGTGTGGAGTCGACATCGAAGTCCCGTCGCAGTATTCATAGCCCGGAGCAGGCGACGCGCCGCAAAACGGTTTTGTCAGTGCCGGTGGGACAGTGCTCACGATGTCCACCCCGGGGGCAGCTACCTGAACGGTATTTTTCCCATAGTTGCTGAAGGAGGCGAGCATGTCCTGCTCGTCGGTCGCCGCTACGGAAATCATATTGGGGAGGTCATAATTCCCCGGATATACCGGCGTTACATCGTTATCACTGCCGCCTGTGTCGCCGTTTCCGGCCGCCGTGACGAAAAGGACCCCGGAGGCATTCGCGGCAGCAATCGCGCTCTTTTCGGTGTTCGAAAAAGTATCCCCGGCGAAACTGGCGTTTATGATCTGTGCGCCCTTGGCGATCGCGTACTCGATCGCAGCGGCCTCATCCGCCACAGTGCCTTCTCCCGTTGCATCAAGAATTTTCAGCGGCATAAGTTTCACATTCCAGATCACCCCCGCAATGCCGATGCCGTTATTGCCGACAGCCCCTATAATGCCGCCTACATGAGTTCCGTGGCCGTCGTCGTCCATAGGGTTATTGTTGTTGCCGACAAAATTCCACCCCCTGCAGTCTGCAGCATATCCGTTATGGTCGCTGTCGCTGCCTGATGCACAGTCGGGATCACCCGGGTTGGACCATATGTTGCCCGCCAGGTCGGGGTGGGTATAATCGATTCCGGTATCGATCACCGCAATGACAAGACCGCTGTTGCCGCTGACAATGTCCCAGGCCTGAGGCATATGCATGTCCGCGCCGGGGACAAGACGGTTGCTGAGCGCCCATTGCGCGCTAAACAGGGGGTCGTTCGGAAAAGTCGAACGGACGGACCTTAAATAATTGGGCTCTGCATACTCGACGTCGGGGTCCTGCATGTAAAGGGTGATAGCGTCCCCGACCGAAAGGCCTGCCGGAAGCTTGACCTGCTCCGCATTGAGCAAAGCCATTCCCCTCATTTTCCTCGTCCCTAAAGTCCCCTGCAGTCGTAACGAGGAGGTCGAGCGAGTTCCCGGCTTATACTTGACTATCAGCTCGCCGTCTCTATAGCTATTCTTTGCGGCAACCGCCAGGATGGACTGTACGGTAATCTTAGGTGCGGCAGGCTCTCCTGCAACGGCAGTCATCCCGGTCGGCGAAACCACCGCGTCCCGGGAATTCCCGCAAGAGACAAGAAGCAGGATAAGCAATAGACCAGATACCTTTTTCATGAGTTCTCCTCGATCAGTATTCTACTCCTGCTATTGCGAGACAGGGATGATGCATGCTGTCATGCCTCAGGTCCGGTGTTGATGCGGCAGTCAGCCATATGAACCCATAATCAGGAGGCACGTTCATAAAGTATATCACAAAGACCCAAGGTACACGACGTTTGCGAGGAAATGAAAGATCGTCGCAGGTATAACATTCGAGGTGCGAAGATAGAGAAATCCCATTACCAGGGAGGGGAAGAATGTCAGAGGAGCAGAGGAGTCTCCCGAGAAGAAGAACGCAGGAAGATGGGCGGCCGCGAACAAAAGGCTCGTGATGATAACAGCCTTATAATTGTTCCCGAGCGTGTCCTGGAGAAATCCCCTGAAAAAAATCTCTTCCGGAAAAGAGACGCCGAAAAGCTGGACCGCCATGGCCCCGGTCTCCAGAGGTACGAATTTTCTTGTGACTGAGAAAAAAAACAGAAACGGCAGCAAGATCACCGCCGATACGATGACGGCCAGCGCAATCTGCCTTCCGGAAAAGTTTATATTCACCCGTTTCCCGAGCGCCAGGGGCGTAGCGACAAGATAAACCGGCGTGAGATAATCGAGAAAGCGCAGGGAGAATGCATGGGCCGGAATCACAATCAGGAGGAGTACCGCATATGCGTAAATGGCATTCCTTTTCACAGTGAGCCTTAAGTCATCCTTACAGTTCGAACAGTTCCTTATGAAGCCGGACAGGAGCGCTGAAAAATGGCTTGTAGCGACACCTTACAGACCTATCAAGAGGCCAGCCAGCCTTCTCCTGAAAGCCATCCTGACGTTAAAACCGCGGCAACGTGAAAGACAAACAAAATCATGTCGTCATTACAAGACTTTTTCGGCGTTCTTGTCCGGCTTTATGCAACATCAGGTCATAAAAACAGAGAGGGGCATAAGCCCCTCTCGAAGGTATCCCGCAGAAGAGCAAGAAGCTATTTTTTCCTGCGACGCAATCTGCTCATGACAAACACCGCGAATAACGGGGCAAGCATAACCATGGTATCGGCAAATGCCGAGGTCCTGTTCACTCTTCCCCCGACCGAGCATCCGCCACCGCCGCCACCGCCGTTCGTTCCGCCGGAACCATCGGCTGGGGTCGTCGCAGCTGCCTCGTTTGAATAAAGGGAGTCGGCCGGAATGGTATTGAAAGCGCGCACCCGGTACGTGTATGAGGTGGATGCGCTCAGGCCGATGTCGGAATATGACGCGGTGTTCGCTGCGACTTCGGCGATCTGGGCAAATTCACCCGACCCGGTCTTTCTTTCTATTTTATATCCGTCCTCTCCGGTCGCCATGTCGGTCCAGGAGAGCGTGATCGCGCCCGACGATTGCGCTGACGCCGAAAGCCCGGACGGCGGCAGAAGCGAAGTCACCGCCCTGTAGGCGTTGATACGTCCGCCGGTCTGTATCCATCCCTGAAGGGTCGGCAGTACGTCCACATACCTGAGGACCGTTGCGCGGACCTGGGCCGGAGTGAACTGGCCGTAGTAGCTCTCCAGCAGGGCGGCTAGACCCGCCACGTGCGGCGCTGCCATCGAAGTCCCCGCGCAGAAGTCATAGCCGGCATTAAAGGAGTTCGTGCAAAATGAGCTGAATGACATGCTGACGCCAGTGGATGGAATAGTACTCAGGATATAGACCCCCGGTGCAGCAACATGCACTGTGTTCGGACCAAAATTGCTGAACGTTGCCCTTCTGTCGTTCTGGTCAGTGGCGGCCACCGAGATGATATTCGGCAAGTTGTAGTTGGCGGGATAAGAAGGCGTCAGGTCGTTGTTGTCTCCCAGGGAGTCGAGAGTCCCGTTCCCTGCCGCAGCGATAAAGAGGACCCCCGCGCTGTTCGCCGCATTGATCGCGTCGAATTCGGTTTGAGAGAAGCCGTTCGCTCCGAAACTGGCGTTTATTACCTTTGCCCCGTTATTCACCGCGTACTGGATTGCGGCAACCTCATCGGCCACCGAGCCGCAGAAATCAGCGCCCGTGCCGCATACGTCGGGGCCGAAGTCGGTGATAAATTTCAGCGGCATGATACTGGTATTCCACATCACCCCGGAGATACCTATGCCGTTATTGCCCATGGCGCCTATGATACCTGCCACATGCGTGCCGTGGCCGAGATTGTCCATGGGGTCATTGTTGCCGTCGGCGAAGTTCCAGCCGACGCAGTCGTCGACAAAGCCGTTTTGGTCATTGTCGATACCGTCCGCACAATTTGCCTCTCCGGTGTTCCTCCAGATATTATTCACGAGGTCGGGATGGTTCAGGTCGACTCCGCTGTCGATGACCGCTACGATGATGTCTCTGCTGCCGCGGGCAAAGTCCCATGCCTGCGGCATCTTGATGTCCGCGCCGGCAGTGCCGCCGGCAAACGTGCCGGTATTACTGAGCGCCCACTGCTGGGGATTAAAATAAAGATCGTTCGGGACCGTATTCTTCGGATATCTGAGATAGTTCGGCTCTGCGTATTCGACGCTGGGGTCCTGCATGTACCGTACGATCGCGTCCTTCACAGGCATCCCTGCCGCGAGTTTCACGCGCTCGAGGTTGGGGATGGCCGCGAACCTTCTTTCGACCGCCGCACCCATCGTCTGGTGCAGACTCGCAGCGGCCTTCCCGGCAACGCCTGACTTGAACTTTACAAGAAGTTCTCCCTTCCTGTATCTTCCCTTCTCCGCTGCCGCGAGAACGGCCTGGACAGTGACCTTCGGCGCAACGACCTGGCTTACGGTGACCTTCGCATTCGGCGAGGAGAAGCTCCCGGTCGTCGAATTGCTCCCGCAGGAGACGAGCGCGAGCGGGGCAATAATTGCAAAGATAATATAAATGAATTTTTTCATTCCAATCCCTCTCCTTCCTTTAAAAAGGGCGGGTTTTATCACCCGCCCTTGGCAAAAAAACTTTCAGCAGGAGAAGCCTGCCGATTCTACTATGGGCCTATATTCAGAGTCGCTGTAGTTGTATTGCTGGCGGCATCCGTCACATTGAGTGTGCACACTCCCGCTCCACTTGTCTGGGTCCCTTCGCTGCCGACAGTCACTACGAATGTAGAGGCTACGTTACTCCAGATAAGCGGATCGCTGGCGCCGCACCCCGCCGGCACAGTTGTATCGTGGCACGCAAAAACCCCTGCAGCACAAGTCATTGCAACCGCATAGGGCGTCGAGCCGCCTGATACTGTATATGTAACAGGATCAAGAGGAGCAGCTCCCGAAACTGTTGCCGTAGGCGGAGTTACAGCCAGCGGCGCTGAAGCCACAATAGCGACTGTTGCGGTCTTCGTGGCGCCGGCACTATCGCTAACCGTAAGGGTCACACTGCCTGGCGCGGCATTTGCGGCAATAGTCGCGGTGACCGTCGAGCCGGTCCACGATCCGTTGTTCACCGTACCGTTGTATACCCTGGTCGGATCGGAGGATATGGTGGTATAGGGCGCGGTGCCGCCGGTAATAGTGAATGACGCGGTCTGCGTCGTGGGCTGACTGACCACAGTCCGCGAAGGGGGTAATATGGTCAGGGCCTGAGCCGGAGCAGTGACCGTAACCGACGTCGACGCCGACTTGCCGCCAGACGATGCATTGATTGAAACGGACAGATTTGACGAACCCGCAGTCAGTGTCGGGGCGGTATATTTGGCAGTAGCCACACCCTTTGTCGTCTGGGCAAATGGGGCGATGGCGCCGCTAGAGGCCGTAAAATTCACGGCCGTTCCGTCCGGGACAAAGGTCCCGATCGCCGTCATCACCGTTGCGGAGATCGTCGAGGTGCCGCCGGAGGCGACGGTCGCGGGATCCGCAGCCAACGAAATCTGGCCCACCTCGATCGGAGTAACGAATAACGTGATGACATTGAATGCGCCGGTGTTTGTCGAAACAGCGTTCACATTCACAGGGGTATCAGTATTTCTGGTTTCAGAGGGCACGACTTTAATACGGGCAAATGCCTCACCCGCAGAGTTGGTCGTTTTTGCCTGCCCGTCAGGGAAGGTAACCTCGGTGCTGTCGGCGCCGAAGGTGACCGTATCGTTCAGTGAAGGACTGCCTGTGTCATCCAGAACAGTTGCCCTGACGATCGCTTCTCCGGACGTCAGGAAAAAATCGCTCGGGTCGTTGTAGGTCCCGTCGTTATTGCTGTCGACCGCAAGGGTAAGTGTGGGCGTAACGCTCACGGTAGGCAGGAACAGATCGAAGATGGAAAAGAAGACCATCTTTTTATCCCGCACCTTGCCCGAACCGGTATTGACTTCCGCCTGGACTGTTGCAAATCCCGAATCCGTAGAAAAGAGCGAAACCGTCGCATAACCCATGGAATCCGTCGTGGCGGTGGTCGAACTGAGAACACCGAGAAGGGAGAGGTTGGTAAACACCACAGGTACGCCGGCCATTGTCGCGCCGTTGCCGTCAAGCACCTTTGCCTTAAGCGTTATAGAGGAATTGGTCTGGACGATCTGCTGCACCGGCAGCAACTGGACGATGGACGGGACTGACGGGTTCACTCCCGCCGGTGTGCTCGAACTGCCGGCCCCCCCGCCGCAGCCGGCAAGCAGAGACATCATTAAAATTAGTGCTATCGGTAACAGAGATTTTTTTATCATTTCGCCTCCTGCTAACACAAGTTCCAATCCGCCAGCCAAACATCCACTTCCACCTGGAAAAATCCCGACTTTCCAAAAACATTTACGTACTTGCAGTTATACGATGCTACGTAATGGGTGGGATATTCAGCGGGAGCAAAGGTGCTCTGGGTATAATCATTCCACCACTTGATCTTTCTCTGCACGTCCAATAAAGGCATCGTACAAGAATTTGTTCCATCGATAAGGGTGCAGTTGGGATAGACCGTCATGGTCTCGATTATCGGCGATGCCGGGTCCTCATTGGCCTTTCTATAGGTGATTGTGCATTCTTCGACGCTGGCGGAAAAGGGATCGTCCGTAATGTTGGGAATGAGCTTTGTCGCGTCTATCGTCAACGTGGCATCCTCTCTGAAGAGTCCCTTTTCGGGCTGCCCACTGGGACAGATATGCACATTGGTATCGATGTCTATATTCGTAGGCGCAATAGACACGGACTTGATCACGATGCCTGTCCCGTCACTGCCGGACGAGCCGGGAGCGCCTTGCCCTCCACCGCAGCCGGCAAGCGCAATGAGCGATACAAGACCAATAATGAAACCATAGTATTTATTCTTCATCATGCCTCCTTAACTTTCATCTATATTACTTACTCTTTTTCAGCAGTTCGGCAACATTGCTACATAGGCTCTACTGGTCGACTCACAATCGTCGGTGTTATGAAAATGAGAAGCTCCTTGATTGTCGGTCCTATCTGCTGCTTCGTTTTAAACAGCCAACCGAGGCCGGGGATCTTGCTCAGAAGGGGTACGCCGGTGCTTGTCTCGGATTCGTCGAGCCTGTAGATGCCGCCGAGCACCAGAGTCTCTCCGGCTTTTACGAGCGCCTGGGTGGTAAGACTTTTTGTATTGACCACAGCGTTGGCCCCTGCTGTGCCGGGCTGGAGACTGTTGTCAGTCGCGTTGACCTTCAACTGAACATAGCCGTCGGGCGTGATCTTCGGGGTCACCTGAAGGCTCAAGGTGGCGGTCTGGGACTGGGTCTGGGTGCCGGCCTGACTCACCGTCGGTATGAAAAAAGTAGTACCCTGCTGTATTGTGGCCGCCTCGTTGTCCATGGTCAGGATCTTGGGATTCGAGAGAGTCTTTGATTTGTTGATAGACTCGAGGGCAGACAGGGAGACGCTCACGTTAAACGAGTTGGCGTGCCCCAGATTTAAGTTCACCGCGCCGCCACCGTTGCCGGGGAGAGTCGCGGAAGGCCCTGCCGCTATCGTAGGAGTATTGACGGAAAATGCTCCGCCAACGTTATTAGGGAAAGTTTGCGAGGTAAACGAACCACCCCAATTAATTCCAAGCTGTGAACTGTAATCACTGTCTACCTCGACAAGCTTTGCCTCTATCATAACCTGGGGTTTCGCAACATCCATAATCCTCACTAGGTCCTTAACTTTGTCGATGCTTTGCTGTGTGTCCTTAACGATCAGGGTATTCATTCTGTTGTCGATTGTAATGCTGCCCCTAGGGCTGAGCAGTTTCCCGCTGCTGATAGCGGTCTGGATTTCCCCTGCGGTCGCGTAATTCACCCTCACTACCTCCTGCATCAGGGGCTCGGCCGCCTCTTCAGTCTCCTTCAGTTTCGCCCGTTCCTTTACGATCTCGTCAAATACCTTCACCGGGGCGATCCACAGAATATTGCCTTCGATCCGATGACTCAGGTGCGTCTGATTAAGGATAATGTCAAGCGCCTGGTCCCAGGGTACGTTCATCAGCTTGATCGTAATTTTCCCTTTGACTCCGGGATCGAGCACCAGGTTGTAATTATTGACATCGGCAAGGAGCCTGAATATCGGCCCGACATCTGCATCCTGAAAATCAAGGGAGATCCTCTTCCCCTTGTAGCTGCCGTCGGTCTGATTTTCCTGCTCCGATGAGATAGCGGCCTCCTTCCGCGGCTCCGCCGCCCCGGCTATCGCCTCGTGCGGGGCAGTCTCCTTTGGCGGAGCCTCCATCTGCGGCTGGGAAGCGGCGATTTCCTTGTTCTTCAGTGATATCTCGATCGTATTTCCGACAGCAGCAACGTCGAACGCGGTCTTCGCCCTAAGGTCGAGTACGAGTCTTACTTTGTCCTTGTGCCGTCCTGCCCTTATACTCGCAAGAGGCGACACCGCCTTCGACGGGAGCGAAGCCTGCAGAGAGACATTCGGCACGTCAATGACGATTTTCCGGTCCAGGGGAAAGACATTCGGCATCATCGTTCCGTTGCCGATGATGACCACCTTCAGTCCTGCCGGAGATTTCTCCAGCTCAATGCGGTCGATCGTGGTCGCCCTGGCAAGGACCTCCTTATGGCCTTCTGCAGGCTGGACGCCCCCTTCCGCGCCGGAAGATTTTGTTTCCTCAACCGTCCCTGCCGAATCTGAAGGAGCCGTAGTATCAGGCACGTCCTTCTCCTCCACTTTCTCTTCGGTCTCCTTGCCCTGGGTCAGCGTGACCGGTTCTTCAGGCTTGACCAGGAGCGTAAGCGTATTATCCTTATACATAGGAACGACCGATGAAGGGGCTTGAAGGGTTATGTCCAGTTTGACCGACGGGTTCGGCGAGTCTGTCTGCTGCGGCACAATCTCGCTAATTCCCGCTTTGGAAGACACTATCTTGCCGGTAAAACCGCCGATCCGCATATCGGGGATATCAACAGTCACCTTGTACGGGTCGTTACCCGTATATATAGTATAAACAAAACTCTTGTTGCTGGTTATAGCGAGGCTGTTGTCTTCCGGCTTTATGTCTGTAATGACAGGCAGGTCGTCGATTACAGGGGTGCTCTTGACCGTCGCCCTTGATGCGCAGCCGAGGATCAGCGTTAATATCATAACCGGCAGAAGAATTTTTAATATCATATATTTTTTCATCATTCCCCCTCCTTGCGGAGTTTCAATATTGTATCCTTTGTTTTGAGTTGTCCCCTATAGTCTTTTACATGCTCCCGGATCAACACGCTGTCTCTCGTGATCTCTTCGACCTTCCCGCCGTAGAGTCCAAGCGTCGTCCCTTTCCTGATCGTGTAGGACTTGCCGTCAGGGAGAGTGATAAGAGCGAAATATTGTTTGTTATTCCAGAGTATCGCAATCAGTTTAATCTCATCGACGTCGAAATTCTCTATTGGCTTTGCCCCGCGAAGCCGCTTGGGCTTTTCCTTTGCCACTTGTACGAGAGATACAAAAGGATCCCTCCGTCCTTTCTGCTCATACATATAGGTCGCTCTCTCCGCCTTCGGTTGCTCCGCAGGCTGAACCACCGCTTGGGCCGCCGGCGCTGCCTGCTTCTGGGCCGCGGGTATTTGCGCGACCGGTTTCCGGACCAAGGGTTTCTGCGGCTGCCCCTCTTTTTTGCATCCCATGAGAAAGAGCGAAAATCCTATTATGAAAACCGCAACTGATTTTCCAATATGAGATAATAGTCTCTGCATTTATTTCTTCTTCCCTGGCTCCGCTTTCGTGCCGGCCTCTGTTTCTGACACCGCCGAAAACGTGGACGCCGTGAAATTGATCTGCAGCACAGCCTTGCCCTGCTTCATTTGGGCACTCCCCATCTGGATATTGTTGATATTGACAATCCTGTTCAGTCGCGTGAGGCTGCTCAGAAAATTCGCAAAATCGTGATAGGTTCCGATGACCGCTACGGTAACGGGTATTTCAGCGACAATCCCGCTCGGGTGGTTCTTCTTCTGTCCGGGTTTCCATGATTTTATCTCCAGCCCTGCGACCGTCGAAAGGTCCGAGACCTGCTTGAGGAGGCTTGATATCTCCTTTTCCTCAGGAAGCTGTTCCTTCAGCTCATCGAGCCTTTTCGCCAGGGCCTCGTTCTCCTTCATCAGGATTTCGAGTTTGGCGCCTTTTGCCTGCCCGGTTGCGATCTTGTTGTTCTGCTCGTCGATCTTCGCATCGAGGGCCTTGATCTCCTTCTGTTTCGGCGATATTAAAAACATAAAGCCGACAATGAGAATAATCACCGCGGGCAGCGCAGCGACTATTACTTTTGCATAGAAGGGCAGACCTTTCACATTTATTTTTATCGCCATATCAGATTTTTACCTTGCAGGTGATGCCAAAGTTATATATGGTAAATCCTCCCTGCTGTGCCTGGACCGACTCCTGCAGGTACACGTCGGCAAGGATCTTCGAGCCTTTCAAGTTATTTACAAAATTCACTACATCCGTATTCGAAAAAGCGCTGCATTTCAAGTTTATGCTGTCCGCGGTGATATTCATGGAAGTAAGCCACACGCCCACCGGCAAAAGGGTGCTGATCTCATCGAGGATCCTCACCGGCACCGCGGTATTCTTGCCGAGCTGTTCGATAATATCTTTTCGTTTTCTGTATTCAGCGTTCCTTTTCTCATAGTCGTCAACGGCCTTTATCTTATTTGCCAGTTCCTCAAGTTTTCGTTCGTTCTCAGTCACCTGGGCCTGTCTTGAGGCAAGCCGGGACTGGAAAAAATAATTGAGGTAGAACATGACGGCTATCGAGACAATCACTACCCCGACGGCGACGATGAGAAACGTGGGCAGCGGCTTCGCCTTCTTTTTCTTCTTGACCGGGAGAAGATTGATTTTTATCATCGGTCACCCTGCCTGCGGAGTGCCAGCCCGACCGCCACTGCCATAATCGGTGCGATCTCCTTGATATAGGCAACATCAAACTTATTCGGTATCTTGATGTTCCTGAAAGGGTCGACAACCTTTGTCTCGATTCCGGTCCTGCCGGCGATCATTGAAGAAAAATCCTTCAGGAGCGAGCAACCCCCGCCGAATATTACTTCGGAGATGTCCTCATGCACCGTCGTGCTCCGGTAGTAGTCAAAAGACCGCACGATCTCGCTCAATATCTCTTCGGATGCCGACTCTACGACGGCTGCTGCGTCCTCATGGGAAACGTTCTCGACAGACTCGCCCCTTTTCAGCCTTTCGGCATTTTCATATGAGATGTTAAACTCTCTCTGAAGCGCCTCGGTATGGAGATTGCTGCCGAGAGAACTGTCCCTTGTGAATACCGAAATGCCACCCTTCAGGATGCTCAGGTTGATCGTACTCGCCCCGATATTGAGCAATGCAATATTCTTTTCGGGCTCGATTTCATAATTAACGCCGTACATATTCTCAAGCGCGAAGGCGTCGATGTCGACGATAATGGGATTGAGGCCCGCTTCCTTTATCACCGAGATATATTCGTTGATGATATCCTTCTTGACCGCGACAAGGATTACGTCCATCTCCCCGGGTTCCTCTTTGGGCCCGAGTATCTGAAAATCAAGGTTCACGTCTTCGATATCGAACGGCACGTACTGCTCGGCCTCGAACTTTATCGACTCCGAAAGGTCTTCCTCCGACATCTCGGGTAACGATATCCTTTTGATGATGACCGAGGAATGGCCGGAAATGGAAATCACAGTATCCTTTGTCTTGATGCCGGTCTTCTTGATCATCTCTTTGATCGAGTCGACAAGCCTGATGGAATCGATGATGGACCCGTCGACGATCAGTTCAGGCGGGAGTGTGTGAATGTCGAAGAGCTCAAGTTCATAAGAGCCTTTCGACTCTCTGAGCTTTACCGTTTTGATATAACTTGACCCTAAATCTAATCCGATGGAACCTTTACCTTTAAAAAGCATAGCTTATGAATACCAGAAAAAAAAAATTATGTCAAGGTTTTTTTTCGGAATATTACTGTTATATCAAATAGTTCAATATAAACACTTAGAAATTAGTTTAACAAATAGGGAGTTTTGGGCTATAAATTTAAGATTCTTTCGACGCGAACATACCCTTTGTCTACCGTTCCAATTCCGAACAATTGACCTGAAGGACCTTTTATCCTGACAAAGGAACCTAGAGCTAAATCATTGGAATTAAGCGATTTTATTGCGACTCCATTTTTTGCTTTTTCATAATCGTTCTGCTCCAGGACTATTTCTTTCAATTCTGAAAGGGCCTCGTCCAACGAATAAAAGGCTTTCTTGCAAACGGCCTGGAAGACATCGCTCCCAAGCTCGCTCAGGGAGACAGAATTTGCAATGCCAAAAAAACCTACCGCAGACCGTTCGAGAGCAACGAGGTGACCTCCCGGACCGAGGACAGCGCCGATGTCGTCGCAGAGCGTCCTGATATATGTCCCCTTGGAGCATGATACCTCCATGTCAAAATAGGGCAGCTGCGCAGCGGTCACCTTAAGATCGTAGACCCTGACGCGTCGTTCAGGTCTGTCTATCTCAATGCCCTTTCTCGCAAGCTTATAGAGTCTTTCCCCATGCACCTTGACCGCTGAATACATGGGAGGCCTCTGCGTAATCTCGCCTTCAAACATCTTTACGACCTTTACCAGTTTGTCTTCGGTTACCGAAGAAGCGTCTTTCCGCTCGACCACCCTCCCTTCCGCATCGCAGGTATCGGTGCGTTCGCCGAGTTTCACCCTGGCGCGATATTTTTTGTCCATGTCCAGGAGAAATCTGCTCACCTTTGTCGCTTCGCCGAGACAGACGAGAAGAACACCCGTTGCCATGGGGTCAAGAGTTCCCGTGTGGCCGGCCTTTCGCACGCCAAAGATGCGCTTTACCTTCGTAACAGCCTGGAGGGAGGTGATACCAGAGGGTTTATTGATGTTTATTATCAGGTCCATCGGTGACGTCACAGAAGAGCAGATACAGGGAAGACTGGCCCGCTTTATCTGCCGGACCGCCGTCCCGCCAGGAATAATGCTTCCTTTATACTTTTCAGATCGGAATTCGTTTTAAAACCTGCCGCGTTTCTGTGGCCGCCGCCGCCGAATCTTTCCGCAATCCGTGCGACATTTACAGCTCCCTTGGACCTCAGACTTGCCTTCCAGCCGCCCTGATCGAGTTCCCGCAGCAGGACCGCGACCCTGATCGACCCGATCATGCGAGGGAAGTTCGAAAAATTTTCAGTATCTTCCGCACTGGTGCCTGTCTCGCGGTACATCCTCTTCGTGATATGGATCGCGGCAACTCCGTCCCTCACCTCGAGCGTATTGAGCGCATCTACCAGGAGCCTGAACCTCTTATACTCCCATGTCTGGTAGAGGGAGACTGCAATGCGGTTCGGCTCCGCACCGGCATCCACAAGTTCGGCGCTCGCCCGGAGCACGTCTGAGGTGGTGTTACTATACCTGAAGGTGCCTGTATCCACCGAAATAGCGGTGTAGAGATTCGTCGCCATCTCCTTGGTAATTTTTACGCAGAGGGCCTTTACCAAATAATAGACCATTACTCCCGTCGCCGCCGCCTTGTGGTTTATCCATCGGACGTTTCCGAAATCGTTCCCGGTCTCGTGATGGTCGATCACAATCGACTTCCTGAACCGGTGACCTTCGAGCCCCGCCCTTTCAGGGCTGTTGCAGTCAAGCAGCACGAGCACCGGATCTTTCTTTAAGACCGGCCGTAGCCCGGAAATGAATTTTTTCCTTCCCGGCAAGAACTTGAAATACTTCGGAACAGGGTCCCTGCTGTACAGAAAGGTCTTCTTCCCTATGGCTTCGAGTGCGGCGGAGAGCGCAAGTACGGAGCCCACCGCGTCCCCGTCAGGGTCGATATGGGCGGCGATCAAAAAAGGTCCTTCCTCCATAAAGGCGGACAACAGTTTCTTAGGTATCCGCATCGCCTTCCTTGATTTCCTTCAACAGTTTATCTATCTTGAAGCCGTATTCTATCGACGTATCGATCCTGAATTCGATCGCGGGAATAAACTTCATCTTGAGCCGCTTCGTCAACAGAGACCGTATGAAGTTTTTCGAGGAATTCAGGATATCGAGAGTGAGGTCCCGCTCTTCCTCTTTCAGGATACTCACATAGACCTTCGCCAGCTTAAGGTCCGCGCTCAGGTCTACGCCGGTGACGGTAACAAACCCTATTCTCGGGTCCTTGAGGCGGTACATGATAATGTCAGCGACTTCTTCTCTTATGAGATCGCCGACCCGCTCGGAACGTTTGTATGGCAGCATAATTCACCTTTTCCTGCAACAGTCGGTTCTGGAAACGAATTGCCCGTATTCTTCTTTCCCCTCGGGCGAGGGAGACACTCCACAGTCCCGTAAACGGGATCAGAGTTTTGCGGCTATCTTTTCTATGATGAAGTTTTCGAGGACATCTCCGACCTTGAGGTCATTATAGTTCTCTATGAGGATCCCGCATTCATAGCCGGTTTGTACTTCCTTCACATCGTCTTTAAACCTCTTGAGTGTACTCATCTTTCCCTCATATACGACGATGTTGTCCCTCAATACACGGATTCCGTCACTCGCACGCGACATATATCCGTCGACGACGTAACAGCCCGCGATCGTACCGAGCCGGGAGACCGGGAAGAGCTGCCTGACCTCCGCCCTTCCGAGGACCTTCTCCTTGAGCGTCGGCTCGAGCATGCCCTCGAGCGCCTTCTTGACGTCTTCTATCGCTTCATAAATCACGTTATAAAGCCGGATGTCCACCCCTTCTTTTTCCGCGGTCTGCGACGCCTTCGTCTCGGGGCGCACATTGAAACCGATAATAATCGCGTTGGACGCGGTGGCCAGCATCACGTCCGACTCGTTGATGCCGCCGACCGAAGTATGGATGACCTTCACCTTCACCTCGGGGTGGGTGATATTTTCGAAGGCGTCCTTCAGGGCCTCGACAGACCCCTGGACGTCGCCCTTGATGATAATGTTCAGCTCCTTTATCTGGCCTTCCTTGATCTTCGTATAGAGTTCGTCAAGCGTGAGTTTTTTCGCCTTCGCGATCTCAATGGATCTCTGCTTCTGGAACCGTGCAAGGGCGATCTGGCGCGCCCGCTTCTCGTCTTCGACAACGGTGAAAACATCGCCTGCCGCAGGCACCTCCGAAAAACCGATCACCTCGACAGGGGTCGAAGGCCCTGCGTTTTGTATGCGCTTGCCCGAGTCGTCAATCAAAGCCCTCACCTTCCCCACATGGACGCCCGACAGGAGCGCATCCCCGACTTTGAGGTTGCCGGTCTGCACAAGAAGAGTGGCAACAGGCCCCCTGCCCTTGTCGAGCTTCGCCTCAACCACCGTGCCCTTGGCCTCCCTGTCCGGGTTTGCCTTGAGTTCCATCATCTCCGCCTGCAGAAGGATCATTTCAAGCAGGTGCTCGATGCCGATACGCTTTTTTGCGGAGACCTCGACGAATATATTCTGCCCGCCCCATTCTTCAGAGATGATGCCCTGTTCGGAAAGCTCGCTCTTCACCTTTGCCGGGTTCGCTTCGGGTTTGTCTATCTTGTTCACCGCAACCACGATCGGCACACTCGCCGCTTTCGCATGGTTGATAGCCTCGACCGTCTGGGGCATGACCCCGTCGTCCGCGGCGACCACGAGGACGACTATGTCCGTGACCTTTGCACCTCTTGCCCTCATCGAGGTAAATGCTTCGTGGCCGGGCGTGTCGAGGAAGACGATATCCTTGCCCTTCAGGTTGACCTTGTATGCGCCGATATGCTGGGTGATGCCTCCGGCCTCGGTCTCGGTCACTTTCGTCTCACGGATTGCGTCGAGAAGCGACGTCTTGCCGTGGTCAACATGTCCCATGATCGTCACTACGGGTGCTCTCGGCAGGAGCTTCGTCACATCCTCCTGCACCACCTCGACCTGCGTATCTTCCTCGACCGATGCGAGTTCCAGTTTGACCCCGAAACTCTCCGCGACAAGAAGGGCGGCATCCAGATCAACAGGCTGGTTGATGGTCGGCATGTATCCAAGCTCCATAAATTTCTTGATCACGTCAGAAAATTTCAGACCGATCAACTCCGAAAACTCCTTGACGGTCGTGCCTTCGCGGAGCTTCAGGTTCTTCTTTCTCGGCATCGTTGAAAGTACCTGTCCCTTTGACTCCTGCCTATGGCCGAATCTCGACCTCTCACCCTTTTTGCCCCCCTTTACGTCATGCCACTTCTTCGGCTCTATCTTTCTGATCGCCTGAAAGGCACGCTGCAGACCGGGCTTGGCCTTGAATTTCTCTATCTTCTCGGCCTCCATATCTTTCTTGAAGCGGTCGGGTAACTTTATCTCTTCTTCGCCCTCCGCAACCGGCACGGCAGTGCCCTCCGCGACCTGCGCCCCCTCCTCCGCTTCAGGCATCTTCTCCTGCTCTTTTGTTATTGCTCCCGGAACCTCGGTCGCTTTCTTTGCCTGAGGCTGCTGAGGTTTTGTCACCGCGGGTGCAGCCTTCTTTTCCGCAGGCTTTGCCGCCTCCGTTTTGGGAGGTGCCGCAGCCGGCCTGGCCGTCTCTGCGACCGCCTGTTTCGAATCCTTTACCGCGGCCTTGGAAGGCTTTTCGGCGGGGACTTCTTTTGCCGGCGCAGGCGAGGTCAACATCTTCGTGATCCTTGCGGCGATAGCATCCTCAATGGTAGACGAGTGTGTCTTCCCCTCCACGCCGACCTTCACAAGCTCGTCAATGATCTCTTTATTGCTTTTGCTTAGCTGTTTCGCTAACTCGTATATCCTTATTTTCGACATTCCTGGGCCTTACCTGTCTCCGTTTTCTTGCGATATCTCTGTCGAAGCGCGTTCTTGTATCATTAATCTTAAAATGGTATCATAAAAGACCTTGTTTATGCAATTCTGAAAGGAGGATTCAATCGTGGCAAGCTGTATTGCATGCGGAAAGAAAAAGATAGTCGGGAACAATGTCAGTCACGCCAACAACAGGACAAAGAGGCGGATACGTCCCAACCTTCAGAGAACGCGCGTCGCCACTTCGGACGGTCCGAAGAAAGCCTATGTCTGCACGAGATGTCTTCGTTCCGGCGTCGTGAAAAAGATCGTATAGATGAAAAAGGCGGGCTCCCTGCTCGATCCGGTACTCAGGCAACTCGGCATCGAAGCGGGCGTCCGTCTTGCGCGAATGAAAAGCGAGTGGCCTACCCTCTTCGACAGGCCCCTTTCGCTCCATATGTCCCCGGGCGGGCTTTCCGAAGGTGAACTGCTCCTGTTCGTCGACTCTCCTATGTGGATCCAGCAGCTTACTTATTACAAACAGGAAATAATCGCGAAACTGACCCGCTACGGAGTAAAGGATGTCAGGTTCCGCCTCGGCAGGGTCGGTCTCAGGCAGGTCGCGGAAGAGTCACGGCCGTTGCCTCCTCTTTCCGATGAGGAGACGGACTTCATCGACAGACTGGCAGACGTTGCCGGTGATCACGAACTCGGCCGGGCAGTCAGGGCCGCAGCAGAAAGGTCCCTTAGGGCAAAAAAAAGGAGCGGGCTTTAGCCGCTCCTTCAGATCATTTCCCGGCGGCCGGTTCTACGCCGATTCCGCCTGTTTTTCGTAAATCAGGATCGGCTTATCTTTCCTCGTGATCGTGTCTTCCGTAACGAGGCACTCCTTGATGCCTTTCTGAGAAGGTATCTCATACATAACGTCGAGCATGATCTCTTCGAGTATCGCCCTGAGTCCCCTGGCGCCGGACTTGCGGAGCACGGCCTTCCTTGCTATGGCGCCCAAGGCCCCGTCCGTAAACTTGAGCCTGACGTTATCGAACGACAGCAGTTTCTGATACTGCTTGACGAGGGCGTTTTTCGGTTCGGAGAGGATCCTCACCAGTGCCGCATCGTCAAGCTCCTCAAGCGTCGTGACAACAGGCAGTCTGCCGACAAATTCCGGGATCAGCCCGTATTTTATCAGATCGCCGGGCTCCACCGTGCTCAGAATGTCGCCTATCTTCTTTTCACTCATACTGATGAGGTTCGTACCGAACCCGACTGTCTTTTTGCCGGATCTCTGCTCGATTATCCCGTCGAGTCCGATAAACGCCCCCCCGCATACAAAGAGGATGTTCGTCGTGTCCACCTGAATGAAATCCTGCTGCGGGTGTTTCCGGCCCCCCTGGGGCGGGATGTTGGCGATCGTGCCCTCTATGATTTTCAGAAGCGCCTGCTGCACGCCCTCGCCAGACACGTCCCGCGTGATCGACGGATTATCGGACTTCCTGCTGATCTTGTCTATCTCATCGATATACACAATACCCCGCTGCGCCCTCTCGACGTCGTAGTCGGCAGCCTGGAGGAGTTTGAGTATGATATTCTCCACGTCCTCTCCTACGTAGCCGGCCTCGGTCAACGTCGTCGCGTCGGCGATCGTAAAAGGCACGTCCAAAATCCTGGCAAGGGTCTGCGCCAGCAGCGTCTTGCCGGTGCCTGTCGGTCCGATCAGGAGGATATTGCTCTTCTGGAGTTCGACATCGGATTCAGCGGGGTTATAGATCCTCTTATAATGATTGTGCACCGCCACGGAAAGGATCTTCTTCGCCCTCTCCTGGCCGACCACGAAATCATTCAGGACGCTGTGGATCTCCTTGGGGGTCGGAAGCTTCGGCAGTGCTTCGCCGCCCGCTTCGACATAGAGTTCATCCGCGATGATCTCATTGCAGAGCTCGATGCATTCGTTGCAGATATACACGGTAGGGCCGGCAATGAGCTTCTTTACCTCCTCCTGTCCCTTGCCGCAGAACGAGCACTTGAGAGCTTCTTCGTCTTTCTTCGCCATCTAATCCTCCAGTTCAAAACCTGATCGCTTCACAGACATACGTCTTACCCTCTTACTGACTTTTTTTCTTTTTCATGCTGAAGATGACCTCATCGACTATGCCGTATGCCTTCGCCTCGTCCCCCGACATGAAAAAGTCCCTGTCGGTATCCGCCTGTATCTTTTCGAGCGGCTGACCTGTGTGGGTCGCGAGAATATTGTTCAATGTCTCCTTCATCCTCAGAATTTCTCTCGCGTGGATCTCGATATCAGTCGCCTGCCCCTGGAAGCCGCCCATCGGCTGGTGGAGCATGATCCTCGAATTGGGGAGCGCATACCGCTTACCTTTCGTGCCCGCTGCCAGCAAAAGCGCACCCATGCTTGCGGCCTGTCCCACACAATAGGTGGCGATGTCCGGCTTCACGTACTGCATCGTGTCGTAAATCGCCAGACCGGAAGACACGACTCCCCCGGGTGAATTGACGTAGACGTGTATGTCTTTGTCGGGGTCCTCGGTCTGCAGGAAGAGCATCTGGGCGATCACCGTGTTTGCGACCATGTCGTCGATCGCACTGCCCAGGAAGATGATCCGGTCCTTGAGCAGTCTCGAATAAATGTCATAGGCCCTTTCGGACCTTCCGGTCTGCTCTATTACAATAGGTATCACGCTCATTCGTATTAGACTCCTTTTGAAATTTCCGCTTTTGAAAGTATCAGGTCCAGCACCTTCTCGTCCCTGACCGAATGTTTCAGGCTCTCCAGAGAACCGTCCTTCGTCATGAAGAGATTGATTACCGCCTCCGGGGTAGTCTGAAGACGACGCGCAAGCATCATGATCCTCGTCTTCATCTCTTCCTCAGTCACCGAGACCTGTTCCTTCTCTGCGATCGTATCGAGGAGGATTGTGGCCTTTGCGCTGCGGACAGCCTTGGGCCTCAGTTCTTCCGCCAGCTTCTCATCATCCTCCGGAGACGCTCCTTCCGTACTCTGCGCCAGTTCCTTCGGCTGTTTTCTCGCGTGCTTCTCGTTTATCACGAGTGTCTCGAGTTCCCGGTCGAGCATCGACTGGGGTATGTCGAAATCGTAGGCATCGATCAACCGGTCGAGTAGTTTCGCCTTCTGTTCGTTCGCGGCTTTTTCCTTCTTCGCCTTGAGTATCCCTTCCCTCACCCTTTCCCTCAGCGACTCGAGCGACTCGTGGCCGAAGTCCTTGGCAAGCTCGTCGTCGATCAGAGGGACCTTTTTCTCCTTGACCTCCTTGACGGTTATCTTGAGGCGGTCGCCCTTGCCGCCTTCTTTTACCTCGCCTCCCTCCACCGCCGGCAGGATAATCTCTACCGTGTCCCCTTTCTTCCTGCCGGTCAATTCCTCAAGGATGCCCTTGGGGGCCAGCTTGTTCCCGAGGTCCATCACCTGGTCTTTCGCAGAAGAAAGCTCCTTTTCGCCGGAAGGGTCGAATTTCACATAATCGATGACGATCAGGTCATCCTCACGGATCTCCCTGTCGACGACCTCGTACATCGCCCTGCCTTCCTGGAGACCCTTGATCGTTTCATCTATCTCTTTCTCTTCCACCTCGCAGGGAACGTCTTCCACCTTCAGTTCCGCATACGTGAGATTCTCGATTCGCGGCCGCACCTCGACCGTAAGCGCAAAAGCAAGCGGTTCGTTCCGCTTCAGGTCAAGCGATCCTTCGAACTCGGGAAGGGTCACCGGCACGAGTTCGGCATCCTTCAGCGCCTGTGAATAGTACTGAGGCACGAGCCTGTCTAAAATATCAGCCTTGATATCGTTGCCGAACCTTTTCTCTATCATCGGGACCGGGGCCTTGCCGGGCCTGAACCCGGGGATGCGCGAACGCTGCCGCACATTATCAAGCGACGCGGTGTATTCCTTCTCGATAATATCGGTCGGAATCTCTATTTTAAGCCGTTTCTTGGTGCTGCTGATATTTTCAACAGTAGCGCTCAAATCGCCCTCCTTAAGCATTTATCTACTCTAAAATAATACTTCTCAATTAGTCAATTTGACGGCCGCTCCTGGAAACATCGGCCCTTTTCTGATAAAGTGATTGCGTAATGGAATATATGCTTATCAGCAGCCCCTCCAACAGCCGCATCAAAGAGGCGATAAGGATCAGAGAGAGAAAACATGCCGAAGGGGATAATCTCTTTGTCGTTGAAGGACCCAAGATCATCGAAATGGCGCTCGCGGCCGGGGCGAAGATCCGGGAGGTTTTCTTTACAGATCATTTCACCGCAAAAAATGAGGGGAAGGAACTCTTGGGACTCCTCTCGAAAAAAACGACAGATATATGCCGCGTTTCAGATCACGTATTTGCAAAGCTGTCCGATACCGAAACTCCCCAGGGGATAGCGGCAGTCGCCTCTTATCCGGTCCTGTCGCTCGATAGACTTCCCTTTAATGCCACTTCGCTCTACGTAGTGCTCGATGGGGTCCGGGACCCGGGGAACCTGGGAACGATCATAAGGACATCCGACGCCGCCGGCGCTGACGCGGTCATTCTTCTGGAAGGGACGTGTGATGCCTTCACCCCGAAAGTAATAAGGGCAACCGCCGGCAGCATCTTCAATGTCCCTCTGGCTCTCGCTACGGACGACCAACTCATGGCCTGGCGAAAGGAGCACGGGATCAAGATTGCGGTTACCGCAGCAGACGCGCCGAGGTCGATCTTCGAGGCCGAACTGACCGGGGCGCTGGCGTTCATCTTTGGGAACGAGGCCAGGGGAGTGAGAAAAGCGATTAAGGATTCGGCCGACTTGTTCGTAAAGATACCGCTGTACGGAAAGGCCGAAAGTCTGAACGTAGCTACGTCCGCAGCGATATGCCTCTATGAGGCGGTGAGGCAGAGAAGGGGACCATAAAACTCCTTGAAGACTTTTGCGAGCGAATCGCCCGCGACGTGCATCTTAAATTCGTTGAAATAGCCGAAGGGCGTCGTCATGACCGCATAGCCCGTCCGCTCCAGCCGCTGTCCCACCTCCTCAAGTAATTTCTGTGCAAATTCAGGGGATGACTTGCTCGACGAGAGGTGGTTGAAGGAATGAAGCACAATGTTTTTCGTTCCAAACTTTCCCGCGATCCATTTGGCATTCTTCACAAACTTCTGGACGATGCTCTCGTACTTGCCTTCGTCTTCGGCCTCGCAGTGGAAGAATATCACGACGGCATTTTCGGCCTTCTCTTCGGTATCCACATCAGGCACGTCATTGAGAGTCTTGGACGCGGTCTTGTACCACCATTCTTTTGTATAGAACATGAGAAGCTTCATGAGTGATCTTTCGCTTTGTTATCTGTCGCTACGCCCACTGCTGCGAAACCTTTTAAGCTCAGTGTGTTCAATCAGTTGGTCAAGAGTCTTGAGAGTAAAGACTTTCCCTCTCGTAGCGATAATCATCTTTTTCATATCTTCACGCCTGACGCCGAAGCCGCGACCGCCGATACAGGCGATGACTTCGTATCGTGGATTTCCCTTCGGGCGTCCCGCTGTGCTCAGTTCTCCGAGGTGCTGAATGCGTGTCACCTTGTCGCGGGCCGTGCCGTCATCTTCGGTTATCTTGGCTTCGATGATCACTTGAGGGTTAAACTCGCTCGGGATAATAAAATCAGGGGTCTGGTCGAAACCTTGAATCTTTTCTGCCCTTTTTGTCTTCCTGAAGCTGATACCCGCCTTGCTCAAGACTTCCTCTATTGCAGATTCGAGGCTGTCACCTACCAGTTCGCTGACTGAATCACGGTGGCCGGCAAAGGGCCGCCCCAAAAAGCGCTCGTAAAGAAGCATGGCATAGGGGACCCCCATTCCGGAGAGATGGCGGATGCTGTCCAGTCCGTTTTTCGTGTCAGCCTTGTCAAGGCGATGGAGCTGTCCGCCGTTCACTTCAGGGACACCCTGTGTCAGCAAGTGACAGGCGGTATCGACAAGAGCATGGAGCCGTTCCTTCATGACACCGGCAACGCGCAAAGGTTTTCCCGGCGCCATTCGAACATTCCGGTCAAGAGTGCGGACAAAGCCCTGGGCGACGTTGACGCCTGTTCTTTGGGTCGCTACGTAACCCCATTCCGGTGGGGTAAAGCCTAGCATAGCGCGCAGGACCACAAGGGCAATAGGCTCATCAACTACTGCCGGAATGATTTTGTCAGGCGTAAACGTGCTGAACCCCGACGTAGCGGCTTTCAATGCCTCGTACCCGCGTTCGAACAATGGATAATCGACAAAACCTGCTCCCTTCGGCATAGTGAGAAACTCAGACTCAAGGCATGAGAAAACGGCATCTACATACTGTTCAGGTTCCTTCAGTATTTCTTCGAGGTCTACTTCAAAAGGATACTTCAGCATATTTCCCTCCATAGGCAGCAGCCTTCTCCCGGACCATCAGTGGTTCCCTCTTCCTGCTTGCCGGCTTCGACCCGTTGAGATTCTCTCTCACTTCTGTCCACCCGCCAAATCGCTCCAGCCACTTCTCAACCGCAGACATGCGATCATCAGTCCCTTTCCCCTTGTCCCACGCCTTCCTCAAGGACCAGACAGCCAGCCTGATGAGATGTCCATAAGTAACGCACCTTATATCGCCTTGAGACGGCGTTACCCCGCCTCGCTTCAATTTTTCTATATCCGACCTGACCAATCGGGCAACACCGGCAGGCGTTTCAGTGAGCCATTGTCTCGGTACAACGCCGGTTGAACGACAGACGAAAACAGTATCGATAATCGAAGAGCCGGTTCCACTGATGTGGATCGACGCGCCCATTTCGGCCGGGCACGGCAGCGACGCCGAACAGGTCAGCCCGGCATCCAGCATCGCCACTGCGACAGGGATATATGCTTCTATATCGTTATGGTGATAGGTGAAAACCAGTGGACGCCCGGGCTTGAGGGCCTTTGCCATGCGCCCAAACACCTTTGAAAGACCCGTAGTAAAATGCCCGATGTCCCTGCCCATATTCTCGTTGCCGGTGAGTTCGTCCGGATGTCTTGTAGAAGGCTCGGCAAATGCCGGTGAAGACTTGCCCACCAATCGTCTCAACCAGACGTAACAAAAATCCATGAGTTCCGCATATTGGACGTTGCCGAAGTAAGGGGGATCGGTAAAAACCGCGTCCAAAGACGCCGCTTCTATGTCAGTCGCAGCGGCGTCCGAACACTGAATATCTATCCCGCGCAAAGCTGAACCGTTGAGGCGGTCACCGATCCATTCATCTTTTATGGGGACAATCTCCTTCCCGCCTTTATCGTGGCGCACCTCGAAAGGCCCGTCACAATATGCCTTGGCCTTGCGGAACTTCTCGATGATGTTAGCCCACCCTCCGCTTCCGACGCAGATCTTCTTTTTTGCATCCATGATCCCGAGGAGGTTCGACTCACACTGCACCAGACCAACGGGAAAGCCGTGAACGGAAAAAATATCCAGGGATTTTAAGACGACAGCGTCGTAGCGGCAGAGCATATTCTGATACCGGAGGAGATCTGAGAGGTTCGTGGCAAGGGCATTCTTCACCCGTTCATTAGAAATCGAAAATATAAGACGCGCGCTCATTTCCAATCCCAAAAGCTGCCTTGAGTTGAACATCTCGGAATACCGCTTGTATCCCCACCGATGAAGCCTGTCCGTTTCGTCGCCTTTTGGTATCTCGTCGTGCGGCACGAATTTGGAACGCATTTTTTTCAGCTGGCTTTCAGACTCCTGAAAAAAAGACATGTCTTGTTTATCCGGCTTCTTGAAAAACCTTCCGCTGTGCTTGTCTTTGCATTTTGTACAATGATATTCGATAGCGAATAGCCTGTGTTCCGGGGGGCCGGACTTAGGCGAAGGGAAGGAATTGACCGTTCCGCAATGAGGACATGTGCAGTGGTTTCGCCGTGCCGGCCCTGCCTCGATCAGCTTTGAGGAGCAGAATCCGCATTTACCGGGTTTGCTTCTGTCGGCAACCTCGGAAAGTTCGCCGCAGGATGAGCAGACAAAGACATTTTTAGGATGTCTCACGTTGGCGGCAAGAAGGTAGCCCGGGAAAAGATCGAGAGACTTCCCGCATCCACTACAGTTTTTGACTTTCACCCATAAGAAGTATTTGACGTGCGCGTCCGTGTTCCCGCAGATCGTGCAGCGTGTCCGGTATAACCGGCCGATATCTTTCTCCAAAGACCGCTTTAATTCTTGTGCCGCTTCGTCATAAGCCTCTAGATCAAGGTGTTCGATCTCTTGCTTGACGATCCAGTAGGACATCGGGTTGATATCATAGC
Source organism: Nitrospirota bacterium (assembly GCA_021811105.1). Taxonomy (GTDB): domain Bacteria; phylum Nitrospirota; class Thermodesulfovibrionia; order Thermodesulfovibrionales; family UBA6898; genus Sulfobium. Next base: position 54,258 of record JAJZPM010000007.1, read on the forward strand.
CGATAACATCGCAACCGACGCGATTCGCCTCAAGCAACGGCGTCCCTCCGCCCATGAACGGATCCGCGATGCGAAGACCGGGGAAATTATTACTTTCGTAAAAGATGTCACGCAACGGTTTCGGCCCAAGCTCAGATAATATCAGCCCGCGAAAAAGCGTCCCCGGCCGCCTCGCAAACCACTTATGGACGGCTATGACAGGACGGTAATTCTGCTGGATCTGCTTTTCCCTCAGGGCGAGATTGGCGATAAATGGTATGTCAAAATCACGTTCGATCATTGGGGTTGCATCATTATATCAGATAACGTAGAAGTGGAACAGGCGGTCTGAAGAGCGTATTGACCCCACTAAAGAAGGAATGTACTACTGCATCAAATACATATAGATAGGGTCTTCAGATGTGATATCATGTTTTCATGAACGATAACCTTCTTAATGAATTCCTCAAGACCGCCGTTTCCGCTGCGCGGCTTGCGGGAGACATCATCATCAAGAACCTCGGACATCTCTCAAACGAAGACGTGCAGACCAAGCAGGCCTTCGACTTCGTGACGAAGGTAGACAGGTGGTCAGAGGCGGTGATCATTCAGACGATCCGGGAGAAATTCCCCTCGCACCGTTTCCTGACCGAGGAGACATTAAAGCAGGAAGACACCGGAGAGTATCGCTGGATCATAGACCCGCTCGATGGCACGACGAACTATATTCACAGCTACCCGATGTTTTCGGTTTCGATCGCGCTTGAATATAAGAGTGAGATCATCATGGGCGTCGTCTTCGACCCGTTAAAGGATGAGCTCTTTTATGCGGTGAAAGGTTGCGGCTCTTTTTTGAATAACAGGAAGATCACCGCATCAGGTGTAGCTTCTCTCGACAAGAGCCTTGTCGCCACGGGCTTTCCTTTCCGGGCGAAGGAGATGATCGATCATTACCTCCGTGCCTTCAAAGAAATCTTCCTCAGGGTGAGCGACATACGGCGCGCAGGGTCGGCGGCGATAGACCTAGCCTATGTTGCGGCAGGCAGATTCGAGGGCTTCTTCGAACTGAAACTGAGCCCCTGGGACATTGCAGCAGGAGCGCTGCTGATAGAAGAAGCAGGAGGCGTTGTTACCGACTTCGGGGGAGGCGCAGAATATCTTGCGACAGGGAACATCGTGGCGGGCAATGGGTATATTCAGCCGCAAATCCTGAAGACTATCAGGCAGGTATTTCAGGGGATCGTCGAAAAATAGAGTAGACAAAAAAGCTTATGCAGCGAAAGTCTGCTCTTCCAACTCTTTCCAGTATAAAACGGATGCGCCTACAGCCCTGTCGGATGGTCGATGAATTCGACGGCGAGCCCTAATTTCTTTTTCAGCATCTCCCCGACCGCTTTCACCCCCAGTGTTTCAGTCGCGTAGTGACCTGCAAATATAAGGTTTACGCCCATCTCTTTGGCAAGATGATACGCACTGTGGGACGGCTCTCCCGTGAGAAAGGTATCAATCCCCAGCTCCTCGGCGTCATGGATCGCGGACCATCCGCCCCCTGAGACAACGCCGACATTTCGTACCTTTTTTTTGAAATCCACGTAAGATGACCTCGTCTTGAGGGTCTTATCCACAAATTTTACGAATACATCCATCTGCATTGCCGTGCCTGTCTTGCCCCAATAGCCGATCCTTTTTCCGTGGTATTCGCCGAACTCGCCCATTTTCTTGAGCGAAAGGACCCTGAGGAGTTCTGCATTGTTGCCATACCGAGGATGCCAGTCAAGCGGCAGATGGCATGCATAAAGCGAGATGCCGGAATCCAGAAGGGCTTTGATGCGTTTCCCCGCCACTCCCCTGATGGATTTGAGACCTCCCCAGATGAGGCCGTGATGGACAAGTAGGAAATCAACTCCCCTCTCTTTTGCCCTTTCGAAGGTATATCCGCAGGCATCGACCGCAAGCCCGACCTTCCCCACGCGCTCCCGGCCCTCCACCTGAAGCCCGTTGGCGCTGTCGTCTTTCGGGAACTCGGAAAGGGAAAGCTCGGAGTCGAGAAACGACACGAGCTTCTTCAGCGATATCGAGGATCTCTTCATTGAATAGGCATTTATAAGAAAATCTCCCCTCGCCCCTCTTTACCAAAGAGGGGGATTATTCCTCCCTTTAGCAAAGGGAGGTCAGGAGGGATTTTATAAATCGCTGTCGACATTATTTTAGGACTTTCAGTCTGTCTTTCACTTGCTTAATGCGAGGCCCGCCTGTGCAGGCGTGCATATGCCGTCGAGGTTGAACTGATAAGTATCCCACTGTTTGCACCGGCTGCATCTTCCGGACCATTCATCCGAGCTGTACCCGCAATGCGCGCAGCAGTAAGGCAGTCTCAGTGACTTCTTCAGGTCGATCACCTTCCGGTATTCAGCCGCCGCCTTGTCAGGCTGGTATCTTCTCATGTAGATATTGCCGAGCAGTTGGTGGAGCTCCGGATAGGAAATCCCCATGGCCTCCATGCCGGAGAGGGTCTCGAATGCGTCGTCGATCATCTCGAGCCGGTAGTAAAGCTTGCCGAGAAAAAACCTCGTTACCGGGTCATTCGGGTTTCTCGAAATCCCGGCTTTATAGATCGAGATAAGCCTTCCCGGCTCACCCAGACTGATTAGCAGGTCTTCAAGCCTCGCCAAGACGATCTTCGAGGAGCTGCTCTCGTACGCCTTTTCGAGCAGGTTGACCGCCTCCTCACTTTCGCCTTCCCTCAGCATCACCTCGGCAAGCCCGAGCGTGGCGGGGACAAAATCCTTTTCGAGGCGCAGGACTGTCTTAAAGGCCTTCTTCGCCTTTTCCGGCTGGTTATTCTCAAGACTGTGCCTGCCATACTCATATTTGTAGCCGATAAGGCCCTCCTGCTCGCGCTTCCTGTCTCTTTCGGCATGCTGGTGTTTCAGGATCGATTTCTGCAGATACACGAGGTCGTCCCACCTGCCCTGCTTCTCAAGAATATCGCGCTTCCGGTAAAGTGCGGTAAGATTGGCATCGTCGATATCAAGGATATCGTCGATATATTTCAGAGCATCCGACCACCGGCCGGACTTTTCGAACAATCTTTCGAGGGCGAAGAGCGTTTCGAGGTTCTCCGGATTCGCCATCCTCGCCTTCTGGTAAGAGGTATTGGCCTTCTGGAAATCTTCTTCCCCGGCATAGATGTCCCCGAGCCTGAGGAGCGCGTCAACATGGTCGTGTTCTTCGGCGAGTATCGCCTCAAGAGCGTCTTTCGCCGAGTCCTCCTTGTGGGCCAGAATGGCGTTGACCGCCTTGGAATAGAGTCCCTGGACCTTTGCATCCTGCTTCTGTTTTTTCTGATACTGCCAGTTGTCGACGTATTTCTTGGTGTCCCTGATCGCGAAGAAGATAAGGGAGATGAGTATCCCTATGGCGATCGAAAAGAGCATGAATGCAAACTTCGGCACCTCGTAACTTTCGCCGAGGGGCACGGTAAAGGTGATCGTTTCATGGTTGTAGACCGCAAAGAGTGAAAGCGCGGCAAAGAACAGAACCAATAAGAATATCGACAACTTGCCCATCAGTGGTGGTATCCCCTTTTGTGCATTATCGTGAAGGCCCTGTAAAGCTGCTCGACAAGGAACAGCCTCGACATCTCGTGGGTAAGGGTCATTTCCGAGAGCGCAACCGTACCTTCGGCGGCTTCCTTCACGCGTTCAGAAACGCCGTAAGCTCCTCCGACGACGAAATGCACGGAAGGCTGGTGCCCGGAGAGAAAATCCGCAAACCCGGCCGATGTGTATTCCTTCCCTCTTTCATCGAGAAGGACATACGGACTCCGGAGCTTCAGTATCCGTTCTCCCTCTTTTTCGACCATCCGCTGAATGTCTTTCCCCTTCTCTTCCCTGATCTCGGAAACGGCAACATCCGCAAAGGGCCTGAGGAGTCTGAGATACTTCTCAATTCCTTCCTGAATGAACCGCTCTTTTGTCTTTCCCACCCATACCAGTCTTATCTTCATCTATCTCCAGGGTCTTCGCATCCATCCAGAGTTTTTCGAGCTCGTAATAGCCCCTCGTCTCCTTCTCGAATACATGCACGATCACGTCCCCGTAATCGAGCAGGACCCAGTGGCTGTAATCGAGCCCCTCGATGCCGAGGAGTTTTATCCCTTTCTCCGAAAACTCATGTTCGATGAATTCGGCAATGGCCTTTACCTGTGTGGTGCTTTCCCCGGAACAGATGACAAAATAATCGGCGATGATGGTAAGCCCGGCGAGATCAAGGACAACGAGATCAACGGCCTTCTTGCTGAGGGCCGCTTTTGCTGCCCTGACGGCTAATTCTCTACTTTTTAAGGGTCTTCCCTTCCTTTCGATTCGGTTTCCGCTCTTCACTGAACAGGTGAATACAACTTATTTGAAATTATAAAGGATTCCACATCCTCTGGCAACAGATATTTTATGCTACGCCCGGCCCGCATGCGCCTTCGGATGTCGGAAGAAGATATATCAAGCGGGGTAATCTTCACCAACTCCGCTTTTCTCCCGGACCGCAGTTCAAGCGTAAGAGACTCCCTGCCGCTTTCGGCCAGGTCTTTCGTCTTCGCGTAGGGTGAAGAAAGCATCTCGCCGAATTCACGGCCCGGCCGCGAAACCACCGCGAAATTTACCATGGAGACAAGCTGTTCGGGCCTCCACCAAGTCGGGATATCGAGGAAGGCGTCTATCCCGAGCATAAAGTAAAGTTCGGCGTCGCGGTACTGCCTGAGAAGGACCTCAAGGGTCTCGACGGTATAGGATTTTTCCGATTTCAGGCATTCGATATCGAGTACGTCGAAAGACCTGTTTCTGACCACGGCGAGCCGCACCATCTTGTATCGCTTGAGTGCATCAGCAAGGTCCTCCGACTTCAGAGGCGGATTCCCCGAGGGGATAAAGAGCACTTTGTCGAGACCCAGTATCTCGCATGTCTCTTCCGCAGCCCGGAGGTGGCCGTAATGAATCGGGTTGAAAGTGCCGCCGAAGACGCCGATCTTCAACTAAGCCTTCACTCCCTCAGCTGCCCGTTTCCCAGGACGATGAACTTCGTGCAGGTGAGTTCCTCGAGGCCCATCGGTCCCCGCGCGTGTATCTTGTCCGTCGATATGCCGATTTCCGCGCCGAGACCGAACTGGAAGCCGTCGTTCAGCCGGGTGGAGGCATTCACGAGGACAGCGGACGAATCGACCTCCCGCAGAAACCTCATCCCCTTCGCGTAGTCCTTCGTAACGATCGTGTCCGAATGGGCCGAGCTGTATTTCGCGATATGCTCCATCGCCTCGTCGATATCTTTGACCACTCTCACGTTCAGCACAAGGTCGAGGTATTCGTTGTAGTAATCCTCTTCTTTCGCGGCAACGATTCCCTGAACGATCTTTCTCGTTTCGGGACATCCCTTCAACACCACCCCCGCCTTTTTGAACCTTGCGGCCATGTCCGGAAGGAAACTCTTCGCGATCTTCTTGTCGACGAGCATCGTCTCCATCGCGTTACAGGTCCCGGGCCTCTGGACCTTGGCGTTAAAGCAGATGTCCTCAGCCATTTTGAGGTCGGCGTCCCTGTCGACGAAGACATGGCAGATGCCTTTATAATGTTTAAGGACCGGAATGCGGGAGTTCTCGGTCACCGCCCTGATGAGGCCCTCGCCGCCGCGGGGGATGATCAGGTCGACTATCCCTTCGAGTTTGAGGAGCTCCATGACCGCCTCTCTGTCGGGGATGTCGATGAATGTGACCGCTCCTTCATGGAGGCCTTCGGCCTTTGCCACATCCCTCAGTATCTTCACGATCGCCTTGTTCGAGTGGATAGCTTCCGACCCTCCGCGGAGTATTACCGAGTTACCCGCTTTCATACAAAGGCTCGTCGCATCTGCGGTCACGTTCGGCCTTGACTCGTAAATGATCCCGATGACCCCGATGGGAACACGCATCCTGCCGACGCTCATGCCGTTGGGCCTCTGCCACATCCTGAGGACCTCGCCGACCGGGTCGGGCAGCGCCGCAACCTCGACGAGTCCCTGGGACATCTCATGTATGCGCTTGTCATTCAAGGTGAGCCTGTCGATCATCGCCTTCGAAAGCCCTTTCTTCTCGGCATAGGCAATGTCCTTTGCATTTTCCCTGAGGAGTTCCTTCGCCCGTTTCTGAAGCGCCTCGGCCATCTTGATAAGCGCCGTGTTTTTCTGTTTCGAAGAGGCCTTCGCTAGCGAGCGCGCACCCTCCTTCGCATCTTTCGCCTTCGCCAGGACGAATTCCTTTATGTCCATATTCATGCCTCCCGTCTCTGCAAGATTGTCACCACATTAGGATACAAAAACCGACCTGGACGTTGCAAAGAAAATATCCGCCCTGCCAAAGCTCGAAGGCAGCCAAGTGCGGATGGAAAAGATCAGAGGGTGCCGAACACCGATGCAGTCGATGCCGACTCCGAAGGGGAGAATTTCTTGTACTGATAGTAAGAGGTAATTACCTTCTTTACATAGTGTCTCGTCTCAGGATAGGGGATGTCCTCGATGAACTCGTCGACGGCGCGATAATTGCCTTTTCCCCACCATCTCTTCACTGCCGCTTCTCCGGCGTTATACGCGGCAAGGACATGCGGCAGCGAACCGAATTCATCGAACAGGGATTTCAGATAATAAACGCCGAGGCGGATATTGGTTGCGACATCGTTTATCCCCGATTCATTGCTGATCCCGACATTCACCTTCCTGTCGAGCCGGTAGGCGGTGCGCGGCATCAGCTGCATAAGTCCTCTCGCACCGGCCACGGACCTGGCGTCAGGGTCGAAACGGCTTTCCTCACGCATGACCGAAAGCGCCACCATGGGATCGATGCCGTTTTTTCTCGATACCTCCTCGACTTCCTTCCGGAAGGCCAGGGGGTACCAAAAGCGGTGCATTTTCTCCGAATAGGGCATCCTCGCGGCAAGGCTTATTGCGTGCCTGAAATCTCCGATCTTCTGGAACCGCGCCGCCACCGCGACCAGCGTCGCAGGAGAATCGATCCGCTTCGTGATCCACTGCAGTTCTCCGCCCGCCTCCTTTGTCATGCCCAGAGACAAAAGTGCGTCAACTCTCTCAAATTTTTTGTCTGACGCCGTCGCCGCTTCCGCCGTCTCTGCGGAAACAGGCCCGCCTGCCCGCACTTTCCCTCGTGCGGCCGAGAGCGCAACGTAGAAGTTATTGTTGTACTGCAGCAGCGCCTGATAGAGGTCCTTCGCGTCTTCGCCGAGGGCCTCTTTACTCCGCGCCTGCCAGTAAAGATACTTTGGATCTTCGTACTGCGCATAAAGTTTCGAAAATACCTCGCCGGACTCCTTGTATTGGCCGGCGATGAATCGGGTCCACCCCATCCCCCACGTCGCATCTTCTTGCTCCAGCGGATACTTGCTGATGATTTCGTCGTAGACCTTCAAGGCCCCCCCGGTGTCTCCGTCACGCCTTTTATCGGAAGCCTGGGACAGTAAGAGGTTTGCAACCCGCGTGTCATGTTTATCAACGAGGGCCTTTAGCGCGGACTCGAAACCTTCCCGGTCTCCTGCACGGTACAGGGAACGGGCACTCGAATACGTGTCGTCAATCTTTGCGTAGATCGCGGCCGCCTCCCGGTATTCCTTCTGTCTGAACATCGCAAGCCCGAGATTCCTCAGCACCTCGTCCCTGTTTTTTTCAACGCCCATCGCGAGCGCCTTTCTCAGTTCGAGCTCGGCCTTTCCGAACTTATATTGCTTCATAAGGTTCAAGGCACGTTCGACAAAGTCCCCGGCACTCAGCTCCGCGGGGTCCAACTCGCTGTAAGCAGAACCGGACAGGGGGCCTGCTTTCACGTATATCCCCCGAAAAACCTCTTTCGCCCGCTTTTCATTCCCTGAACGCTTAAGGTAAAGGCCGTACATGAAATGCATTTGTTCATCGCCGGGATAATCCTTTACATAGGCATCGAATATCTTGGAAAGGTCCTCTCCGGTGTTCTCCCCGGCCTCCCTGATCTCCGTCGCACGAGCCCTCCTGATCAACGGCGATTCCGGATACTTTTTTAAAAGCGTGCGGACGGCGTCGAGCGATTTCGAGTGGTCGCCTATATTATGGTAGGCCTCGGCGAGATACAGAAGCGCATAGTCCCCGAGGATAGGAAATTCCTGCACCGCCTGCGGCAGCTTCTTTACCGCCTCTTCGTAACGACCGGCATCGAGGGCGCTTTTGCCCTTTTTGAGATACTCTTTCCCGTCCTCCGCCCGGACGACGGCCGGCAGGAAACATACCGCCATCAAAACTACAATAAACGCGCAGAGGGTCCTGTTTCCCGCATTGCATGATCTGATGGTCGCATGTGAGGGGATTGCATCTTCCGGCAGACGAATGTTTCTTGCAGCTTCGATACCCATACTTCTTGTGTTACCTCTCTTCTATGATAGACGAAACCGAATTTTTCGGCAATCGCAATCATATGCCGGACAGGTGCTGGCGTTGCGCACATCGACAAGGCAGCGGGGTTAGTTGAATGCTTATTCTAAAGCTTCTTCATGCTCTATATCTTACGTTTCACAACGTTCTATTTCTTTTTCAGCCATGCGTCTCTGCCGATCCCCGCCTGCTTCAGCAGCCTATCGAGGAGGTCCGCGCCGATCTCTCCCCTGTGGGGGTTTGGCAATGTCAGGCGAACAGCGCCCTTGATCATAAACTGATGTCTGCCTCCTCTGTGCGGTCCGTCGAACCCGAACTTCTTAAGGTCGGCAATGAGCGCACGCCGGGAAACAGGATTGAGTCCGGACATCAGGCCGCCGTTTGCCGCTCTTCCTGAATAGCGTATTTGCCCAGTCGGGGGATCTTTAGTCCCTCCCTCAGACTGATAATGAGCCATCCCTCGATGACATTCTTCAATCTCTCTCTGCATTCCTCAAGGGTCCTGCCGGTCGCCCATACCCCTTTGAGTGCTTCTACTTCCCCGTAGAACGGCTCCTTGTCATCAATTTTGTCATAATGCGCCCTTCTCAGGGCTTCTTCAATATACTCAACAATCATCCTCAATACCTCCGTATGCTTGTTCGTAACCTCTCTGATATGATAGATAAAAACAAGATTTTCGGCAATCGCCGCGACTCGCACAGATGCCGACGAAGTGCAACAGCTCCCACATCAGCAGCTAAACAAAAGCCCGTTCGATCGCTTCTCTCACGGTGCGCATATTGAGCCGGATATATCGCTGCGTTGTTTGTATATCTGAATGTCCCAGTGCGTTCGCAACAAGCAGGATGTCGCCTGTCTGTTGATGCAGTAATGTTGCAAAGCCGCTCCGGAAGGAATGGATCGTCAAATTATTCCTGATCCCCGACGCTGCCTTCCACTTGTCAAACCTTGTCTGCGCACACCGTACTGATAACGGCCAATGCTCATTTCTCCCGAGGAAGAGACAAGCGGGCGCGCTTGCAGCACCATTTCCTTTCTGCAGAAGCCGGATGTAGCACCCAAGCGCATCGGCAAGTCGGCGGGGCACTGGCTGGGGCCTCGGATGCCCCCCTTTTGTCCCGGGCAGGTAGAGAGTGCGGGAAACCGCATCGTAGTCTTTTACTCGCAGCGCCAATGCCTCAGCCCGCCGGACGCCGGTAAACGCATATATGCAAAAAAGAGCATAATCGCGCTCTGCATGGCGGTCGCCGGACAGACGAATTGTTTTGATAAAAGTTTCGATCTCTCCGCTCGTTATCGGCTCAGTGCGCTGCGTATCGGTTTTCGCCAGCGAAAGCCGTGCGGCGGGATTGCGGGGGATTAGTCCGGACTTGGCGGCCCATGCGAAAAAAGACCTGAAGGTGCTTTTGATTCGATTCATCGTAACCGTTGAGCGGGCAGCGCTGCTTAACCTTATGACAGCGTTCTCAATCATTTCCTCGTTAATTTGGGCAAGCTTCACGTTGCCGACTATACCCATGAGCAATTCAAGGGCATGCGAATACGAGGCGATTGTGCTTGGCGCGCGGCCTGCCGCCTTAAGGTGCCTTTGAAAACAGTTGATTGCGGAACCTAACATATTGGATTCTCCTTATACCGCTTCGATTTTGAGTCTATTGTGCGAAAAAGATTTTCGCATGCTTTTGGAAGGGGCGCTTTCGACAAATCAGGGTTGTGCCTGAAAAAAATGACCGTCTGCGGGGACATACATGTACATATCGAGCAACATTTTAAGGCATTTTCGAAAATCGGGAACAAAAGCGCGCAGAACCCAATGCCACTTCTTTAAATATACAAGAATTATTGCAGATGTCGAAAGCAAGAAGGGCCGGAATGTCGAAAATGCGTTTTCGACATTCCGGCCCTCACGCGAAACAGCTTGAGTTTATTCAGAAATTGCTACGCGAGCGCTTTGCCGCTTTTGAAATAATCTATTACTTCCATGTATTTCCCAGAATATGCATTCTGTGCTATTTCGTTTCAAAAAGGAGAGGGCATGTCGAATACCGTGCGACTGCGCTGTGCGGACAAGTCATCCCCTTACCCTCTGTTTTCTTATATTATGTTAGGGATGGCTATAGGAAAAGTCAACAAAAAATCATGATATTTTGTGCCGTTACAAACCGCTCACCGCTTGTGCCTCCTGCTCCATCGGTACGGCACCGATGTCCTCGGCATGGCCCGCAAATTTTCAAGAACCTTCCAGCCCTCGCTATCTTTTCTTAAAATGTATGTCTGCCGATTTGTTTCTCTGTAAGAATAGGCATATGATACTTCATTGGTGTCCCACCATCGCAGGTACCAATATTCAGTCGTAGCAACAACCGCCTCGTTCGGTTCTATTTTCTTGACTCTCACATCCAACAGTCTTTTGGTAGAAGGATTCAACGGATTGCAAATTACCCACCCCTTTTTCTGGTGGCGGCTCAGAAGATTCATGATTTCCTTTTTTGCCGGGCTCTCAGGGAAAAACCACCCGCTAAGGTCGTCGGCATCTATTTCCGGCAATCGTGCATAAGCCCTGAACTCTGCGTCATTCGCCTCCGAAACCACTCTCTCAAGATAGGGCCTAAGCGCGCTTGGGTCGTCTGATGCCGGGATGCTCCTGTCATGTCCTATGTCGCGAATAAGCAGGCAATAGTCTGCCAGTGCCGGATACACCCCGGCCACTGCAGGAGCATAAGAGGAAAGCGCCGACTTGTGGACCAGTCTGAAGACAAAATCAACCGACTCTCCAGGCCGCAGATAAAACCGCCGCAATTTATCTTCCACCTCGAACTTGAGCTGGGCCGCTTGAACGGCCGACAGGCCGTCGAAAGCTGACGGTTCTCCAGGAGCAAACAAGCGTCTCAGGCTGGCCCGCAAAAAAGTCCATTGTCTAGCTTTCGGCTTCCCTACGATACTGCCGGTGCTGAGAAGGTATTCAAGGGCATTCTCAATCTTATCGCGGTCAGCGAGGATTTCATCATGCTGAAGGTATTCCATTAATCCTGCCTCCAATCCCTCATTCCAATTGGAATATAACTTATTGATATCACATAATTTAATTGAAATCAAGTTTCTGTTGTGGCACGATGATCTTATGACGGTGCAACTACCTGGCGCTGATCAAAAAGGAATCGCGCGGCACGGAGGTGAAGAAATGGCAAGATGTTTCATTACCGGCGTGGAACTGCCGCTTCGAGAAACGCGTGTGCTCGACATTTCAGCTGCATATCGGGCATTGCGTGATCTTCGGCATAGGGCCGCTTCGGTGGAGAGACTTATTCACCAGCTGGGTCCTTACGACGACACTGAAGCATACGACCCGGCGAAGAAGGAGATATACACAAGAAGAGATAGACGGTTGATATGCCCAAAAGCGGCCGAAATGATGACCGCCGTATATCCCGAGGGTAAACTGTTCATAAGATGGGAAGAATGGCGCGCCAGGCGTCTGAGCACTCGGGCAGCATTGGAAGCGGCCAATGAAGCAGCCTCTGCGGCAACCGATGCGGCGGCAACAGAATCGATTACAGGAAATGGGCAAGATAGTATACTCGCCTAATACATTATCAATTTGGGGCAGCGGGCCAAATGCGGCTGATGCAGCGCTTCGGACTGTACTGAAATCCAAAGAAAACAGCGGGCCTGCAATAATTATCGACTACACGGGCCGCGGCGCCTTGGTCCTCAACGAGACAAACAAAATGGGGCTTCTTAAATGTCCTGTTTATTGGTATGACCTGGCCGACCGTCTAAGGCCCATTTCGTTATTGCACCTGAAGAGATCACCCCATTTCCGGCAGATCGCCTCAAGGGTCCTTGGCATCATGCGGAAAGTGTCCAATATCACGATCTTGGACACAACTATTGCCTGGGCAGTCGAGGCCGCCTATAATTTGACAAGCAACGGGGCAGTCGGACTCGGCGCGCTTTTCAGGACACTTGCCTCGCCGGAAACCCGCCGTTGGTTTCTCACCACTCAAAAAGATCCTCATGACTTGGCCCAGCTCCTTAAGATGCTCTCTTGGACCCTGCGTTTCCCTTCAGTGTATGCGATGTCCGAGAGCATCAACAGGCCCGACCTTGCAGAAAAATGCAGGGCCGAGGGAGTAGTATGGATAGAATGCAGGACTGAATACTTTGAGCGGTGCGAGCACCAGCTGATCTGCGGAATCGTTGAGGCGGTCGTGGAAGACAGCGTGAAATCCATACTCTGCGACGCAGGGAAAAGCGGGCCGTCGTCGCTCACCGTCTTACACCTGTTCCCTCTGACGAGCATAACGCCTGGAATGCCTGAATGGGTAAAAGAGACAGCCGGGCCTGTGAAACACATTGCGGTACACAGCCTGCATTCGGCTAATCCCTTGCCTTGTGCTCATAAAGCCTGGGCTGCCGGTTCGGCAAGCATTTGGGTTGTCGGTAAGGTCCAACCTCTGAAAAAAGCAGCGCATAGCGCCTGGCTACATGACGGCGAAATCGATCGGATTAACGGGCTGGACAATGGCAATGTGTGGGTGAAATCAAATGACTCCGGCAAGGCGCTTGTGGCCAACATACGCCTCAGCGAAGAACCTCCCCGGCTGGCATACCGGTTGCGGCAAAATTCGGCGCGCATCAGAAAAATTGCCCAGACTCGTCAAATGGCGTCGAATGGTCTTCCCGACAGTAGCGCCGGGGGCGAAGCGCCTACGCTATACAATAAGCTTTGCGAGATAGAAACATTGCGCCTCGGATGGCTCAGAGTCAAAGAGGGCCGAAAGGACTCTTGCGGGGCCGATCGGGTCACGATAGCCGCCTTCAGAGAGAAGCTTGACGAAGAGTTGACGAGACTGTCGCACGAACTCGGGTCACGTGAATATCGGTGCAGACCACTTCGCCGTGTGCAGCTCTCGAAACCTGACGGCGGCAAAAGGGACCTCGGCATCTCGTGCGTTCGCGACAGAGTAGTTCAGGCAGCCTGTCTGTTGCTGATGGAGCCGGTGTTCGAACCTACATTCAGCCACTATAGCTTTGCCTTTCGCCCTCGAAGGAGCGCCCGCCAGGCGCTCAGCGTTGTGCGGAGCATGATTTCTGCAGGGCGAAGGTGGGCTGTAATCGCCGACATAAGAAAATGTTTCGACACTATCGATCATGATGTGCTCTTGAGGCTGCTTTCGGCCCGGATAGGAGATCAGCGCCTTCTCAAGCTGATCCGCCATTGGCTGACCGTCGACGTTGTTCACTTCGCGGAGTTGCTGCCCGTGAGTATCGGGCTCCCGCAAGGGGAATCGCTGTCGCCTCTTTTGGCAAACATATATCTTGATCCCCTCGACAAGCATTTTGAGAATCTGGGGTTAAGCTTCGTCCGCTACGCCGATGACATCGTTATTCTGACCGGCGAAAAGGACGAGGCGGAAACAGCGCTTCGATCAATGGAGCATTTTCTTCTGGAGCCGCTGCATCTCCAGCTAAAACCTGCAAAGACCCTCTTTACGGAGATTACGGCGGGAATGGATTATCTCGGCTTTCATATCACCCTTGAAGATATCGAAGTCAAAAGTCAAAAAATGGACGAGGCGCAAAAAATGCTTTCCACTCAAATAAAGGAGCTCGGTCATTCGGTGTCAACGCTTAATCAACGGGCCGGCGCTCTTATGCGGATCAATGCCATTATCAGGGGCTGGAGAAATTACTTTGTCATTCCAGACGAACAGAGCATCGCAGCGCAGGCATATTCCCTTGACAAGCGCGTGGATCAGATGGCGGAGTATTACCTTCCTCAGAATATAAGAGGCGATCCCGCATGGATATGCAGAGAGAGATTCTATCCGTCGAGCATCGAAGATATCGAGAGCGAAAAGGAATCTATCGAGCGGGCAATTAAAACCGGCAGCGGATATCCGCAGGAAAAGACTGCCGACAACATTGACAGATGGGTCATCGAAGATAAGCCCGACGACAAGGGTGCTAATAAAACTGACGACGAGCGTGAAGACGCAACCCCCAGCGTTGAAGATCCCGACCTCGACGGGGCGGTAATAAAGGACGGCGACAGATTATATGTCCTCTCTCACGGCAGCTACTTGTCGACGGACGATCATGACATAATTATTAAGAAACAGAAAACGGTCATTTATAGCCGTCCTTTGAATGAAATCGGACTGGTTTACCTGCAAGGCTTCGGCATCAATATTTCGGTCAATCTTCACATCCGCCTCGCTGAATTGGATATTCCCGCCGTTTTTGCGCCGCCTGTGGGCGAGCCGATTGCCGTATTGAATTCAGCCACCTCTTCAAAGGCATACCTGCGGCGTCTCCAGGTTGTCCGGCGGGAGGATCAGGACGTCATTTGCGCCGGTCTGAATATGCTGTCAGCAAAGATCGGCAATCAGGCGGCGGTATTGCGATACTTCTCGAAATACAAGAAGATATCAAATCCCGGCATGGGAGCAACGTTGACGAAGACGGCCGTCGAGATCCGCCATCTTGCCGAAAACATCCGAAAACTTGATCCCGCAGCAGAGGGCGTCAGAACTATCGCCATGGGAATCGAGGGCCATGCCGCAGCATTATATTGGCGGGCGGTCATCAGCATGATTCCCGAAGAATTCAGCTTTAGCGGACGGGTAAAAAGAGGGGCTAAGGACCCGGTCAATCAATGCGTAAATTATGTATACGGCATCCTTTACGGCGAAGTCTGGCGGGCCGTCATGAAGGCCGGGCTCGACCCGTATTTTGGAATAATCCACGGCTCGATGAGAGATCAGGGGAGCCTTGTTTTCGACATGATTGAGGAATTCCGGGCGCCGTTCGCCGATAGACTTGTTATCGGTATGGTGGGGCGCGGGTTTCGTCCCTCTATAGGCGCGCATGGCTATCTGAAAACAAAAACACGACGGCAGTTGGCAAGCAGTTTTGTGAAAAGTTGGGGGAAAAAAATATCCTGGCGCTCAAAAGTGCTCGACGCCAAAAGCCTTGTCCCCAAGCAGGCCGACAACCTTGCCAAATTGATGAAGGGTGAAGGGGATTATCACCCGTACAGGATGAGGTGGTAGTGCCTGCGGCTATTGCGTTTCTTTTTTCCTGACTTGCAACATCGACTCGACCGTGCGCGGATCACGGGCACAATGAAACAGGCCGGCTACGATAACCCGGTCATTCTTTATTATGAAATAGATAGCGTAAGGGAATCTTCTGATCAAACATCGCCTGAATTCTTTGTGAACTTTTTGATAATGGAGGGGATTACGCGAAATATCACCGGCGCAGGCATAGAACATACGAAGAAATTCATCGCCAAGTCCCGCCGATTTCGTTTCATACCAGGAAAAGCCGTTGATGGCATCATCTTCGACTTCAGGAAGAAAACGAAGGGCGTAGATCATTTCCTCTTTTCGATTCGCGCTCGAAGGTCATCAAGAGACAGGAGGGCACCTGGGGCAGACTCATACCGTCTAAGCCGCGCATCGAGTTCCGCCTTGTGACTTTCCGGCACAGGAATGGATGCCTCATCCGCTGAAATGCTGTCCCATAGGTCCTCTACCAGCAGTATTTTTTCAGGCGTGCTTAATTTTGATATTTCGGGAAGGTCTTTAACCCGCATGCAGTACCTCCTTTATTTATTCATTTCCGTGCTATTTCAACTAAAAGGGGAGAGGGTATATCGAAATTTGTACCGCATCGCTGTGATGCTCGATAAATCATCCCCTTTCCAGTTTCTTATATCTTAGGAACGTCGATTACGGAATGTCAACGGGGGGGCACGGCCCTCGCTGATATGGCCACGATTTTTCTAAGCCGGCGCGCCCTCCGGACGGCGCCCGGAAATAGCATATTTGGACGACGCTGTGGTATATTTTTCCTATGATACGGGACCTCAGGCTCCACGGCAGTATCGGAAGCGTGGATTTTTTCGCTTTTGCCGCAGGGGCAAGCACCTATAACTCGTATTTCTACGAAGAGGAGCCCTACCGCATACGATTCTTCTCTCGCGGCAATGAGTTCGCCATTTCCGAAGACAGCGTCACCTACAAAGGGACGGGCGGAAGCTTCTGCCGGTATATGTTCGGCGTCGAAAAGCCTGTCAAGGACATGGAAAAAAGCGACATCATGAACCGCCTGATCATGTTCGGGGCCTTCCTCGACGACAAGGAAAAGGTCGTGTTTACCAATAATACCGAAGGCGTGGAGACGTTCGAGAGACTTTTCCTGCAGGGCCATGCGGTCGCAAATTACTATTTTCTCGTCTCCTCGGAATTCGAAGGCGACTACAGAAGGCGGCAGAAACAGATACTCAGGTCCGTGGGAAAATTTCTCAAGAGGACCGACCTGCTGGCCGATGAACGCGACACCGAACTCCTGGGCCGCTTCTGTGCGGAAATGAAGGAAAGGAAGTCGATCATTTTCATCTTCAAGCTCATCAACAGGGCGAACCTGGAGTACTACAGCGCCTATAAGGGCTTGTACGCAAGAAACCGCGAACTCGCTTCAGCGGATGAACTCCTGCTCGAAGAGATCGTCATAGATAACCGCATCGACCGCTACCAGCAGGAGAGGATGAAGATCGATGTCATGTACAACCATCCCGAAAACAAGGTGGTGGTCGATGAATACCGGGACGTGCTCGTCAGGAGTATGGCGCGCGATACTCTCCAGGCTTCCGAGTACGCACGGCTGAACAGGCTCCGGACGCTGAGCATCAGAAACAATATCCCCGTCGTTCTCTTCGATACGCTCGATGAACTTCTTCTTAAAGGGAAAAAGATCCAGGAGACCGAGGAGCGGGACTTCGCGAAAGAGGCCCGGTCGATCCTCGAGAACCTCTTTTTCAAAGACCCTTCACTGAAGCAGCATATCATCAAAGAGGACATCGTCCGCCTGATTAAGGCAAAACATGCCGCCTATTCTCAGAACGACAAGGGATTTGAGCAGGTGCTGCTCGATGTCGGCAAGGCCTGTGACGAGCTCGCGCGGGAGACCGACGACTTCCGGGTTTTCGAGGAATTCAGTTCGATCATCACCTATTTCGACCGGTACGACAATGTCCAGGCCCTCCTTAGTCAGCTCGCCTTCATGAAGAAGATAGACCTCAGGGACGAGTCGCTGAGAAGCCTGATCGGCAACAAAAAGGCCTTCGACACGCTCGACCATGACCTCTTCAAGACGATCTTCATACAAGAGCTCCTTACGAACAAATATATCACCGCTTTCGGGAAAAAGAAGATAAAGCTCCTCCTCAAAGGCATAGAGAACATCCAGCAGGGGGAGGCATCTCTGAAAGAGGTGATGGCCGAATTGCAGAACGTTACCGAAGAGGAGAGACTGTACCATGAGACCCACGCTGCCTTAAAAGAGAGGATGAGGAGCTTTTTCCCGGGGCTCGAACTGAGGGAGGTAAGGGAAAAGATAAGGTCCGATATCACCACCGAACTGGCGGGAAAGGGTATTGCCGCCAAGGTCCCGGCAAAACTCTTCGAAAAGGTGTTTCTCGACCTCAGGAAGGAATCGGTGTATCTCAACCAGATATTCCCTACGGTCATCCATACGATGGATTCGTCGCTCAGGGAAGATTTTCTCGAAAACAGCGGCCTTGACAGGTTCTATATCGAATCGCTCGAAAAGGAGTATTTCGAGGAAAAGGACCTTGAGCTGGCCCTCCTCGAATTACTCAGGGAAGGGAAGGACGTGTTGAGTATTGGAGGCGGCGAGCGGATTTGAACCGCTGCATAAAGGTTTTGCAGACCTCTCCCTTAGCCACTTGGGTACGCCGCCCTTTAAGATCTAATCCGTGAAAAGTGAATCGTGAAAGGTTAATTGGTTTTATTCTCTGAAACAGGTCTTCTACTATTCACTGATGACTATTCACTATTCACTGCTTTTTATGGAGCGGGAAACGGGATTCGAACCCGCGACCCCAACCTTGGCAAGGTTGTGCTCTACCAACTGAGCTATTCCCGCATTATTTGCATCGAAATTATCTGGTCCCGTTCAGATAACCCTTAACTTATCTTCAGCCGATAAGATATAATTATATTCTATAAAATATAAATTTAACAAGGGAATTTTGTCAACATGATTTACCCGGATTTGGAAAAATTTGAGGAACTGGCCGGAAAGGGAAATCTTATCCCGGTGTATAAGGAAATACTCGCCGATACGGACACACCGGTCACCGCATTTTTGAAGCTGGGAGGAACGCCCTCTTTTCTTCTGGAAAGCGTGGAAGGAGGGGAGAAATGGGCGAGGTATTCCTTTCTCGGTTCAAGGCCTGCAAAAATAATCCGGGGGCGGGGGAATGCGATCGAGATAATCAACGGCCGGAAACCTCCGGTCGCCTTTGAATCGGACAACCCCCTCGCTGTCATAAAAAAGGAAATCTCCCGTTACAGGCCTGTCGAAATCGAAGGGCTGCCGAGATTCTTCGGCGGTCTGGTCGGCTACATGGGCTACGACATGGTAAGGTTCTTCGAGCCCATTCAGCAGGCAAAGAAGGAAGGGCTCGGCCTGCCCGATTTTTTCTTCATGCTGACCGATACCATGCTCATCTTCGACAGCCTGAGGCAGAAGATACAGGTCCTTTCCAACGCGCATATAGAGGACAAATCCCCGGCCGAGGCTTACCGGGAAGCCGAACTGAAGATCGAAGAGATCATCGCGAAGCTGAGGGCGCCTCTTGTTCTCAGAAATACCGTTCCTTCCGGCAAATCGAACGGGGTCCGGTCGAATTTCACCAAGCCCGATTTTCTCAGGTCGGTAGAAAAGTCGAAGGAGTACGTCATGGCCGGGGACATCGTGCAGGTCGTGCTTTCCCAGAGGTTCGAGCGGGACAGCGCAGTAGACCCATTCGACGTGTACAGGGCCTTGCGGGTGATCAACCCCTCTCCCTATATGTACTATCTCGATATCGGAGAGGCCAGGATCGTGGGGTCTTCACCTGAGATACTCGTGCGGCTGGAGGATGGAAGGATCGTGCTCAGGCCGATCGCGGGAACGAGGAAAAGAGGCGGGACCGAGGCGGCGGACAAGGCCCTCGAAGATGAACTGAAAAAAGACCCGAAGGAGGTCGCAGAGCATATCATGCTCGTCGACCTCGGCAGGAACGATGTCGGAAGGGTCGCGAAGATCGGGTCGGTCAGGGTCTCTGAGTTGATGACCGTTGAACGGTACAGCCATGTCATGCACCTTGTGTCGAATGTCGAAGGGGAACTGGGAGAGGGGCTCGACGCCTTCGATGTCCTTTCGGCATGCTTTCCGGCCGGCACGGTATCCGGCGCCCCGAAGGTGAGGGCGATGGAGATCATCGAGGAACTCGAGCCCACGCGGCGCGGGCCTTATGCGGGTTCCGTAGGGTATTTTAGTTATTCAGGAAATATGGACACCTGCATCACGATCAGGACACTAATCGTGAAAGACGGAAAGGTCTATGTGCAGGCAGGCGCCGGCATAGTCGCCGACTCCGAGCCGGAGAGGGAATATATTGAGACGGTGAATAAGGCAAAAGGGATGATGAAGGCCGTTGACATGGCAGAGGAAGGGTTGGGATAAAATGCTTTTGATGATAGACAACTACGATTCATTTACTTACAACCTTGTACAGTATTTCGGCGAACTGGGCGAAGACATCAGGGTCTTCAGGAACAACAAAATTACCGTCACAGAAATAGAAAAGATGGCGCCTGACAGGATTGTGGTCTCACCCGGCCCGTGCACGCCGAAGGAGGCGGGCATATCCGTAGAAGCGATACAGACCTTCGCAGGCAAGATTCCGCTGCTAGGCGTATGCCTCGGCCATCAGTCGATCGGTGCCGCCTTCGGAGGCGAGATCGTCCGGGCGCCAAGACTCATGCACGGCAAGACATCTCTCATTCGTCATGACGGCAAGAACCTCTTTGCAGGGCTTCCGAACCCCTTCGAGGCAACGCGATATCATTCTCTCCTCATCAGAAAAGAGACAATGCCGGGCTGCCTCGAAATCACCGCATGGACCGATCAGGGCGAGATCATGGGGGTGAGGCACAGGGAATTCACGGTCGAGGGCGTGCAGTTCCACCCAGAATCCATCCTCACGACGGTCGGCAAGGACCTGCTGCGGAATTTCCTGAAGCTGAAGTAATCTCCCCCGCGGCTGCTCATCCTTCTTTTTTCAGGAACTTCATGACTTCCTCCAGTTTCGGGATACCCGCCCTTCCGCCCACTTTCATGCACTTGAGCGCGGCAAGAGCGGAAGCGAAGGTGAGAGTTTCGCGCAGATCCCATCCCCTCAGAAGCCCGTAGATATACCCTCCGTGAAAGACGTCTCCCGCACCGGTGGTATCGACCGCTTCAATCTTGAAGGCAGGTATGTCGAAGTATTCGCCCTGCGACGAAGCAGTGACGCTTCCCCTCCGGCCGAGGGTAATCGTGAGAATTTTTATGCCGAGTTTTTCGCGTTCCCGAAACAGCGTTTCCCGGGTCGGCTTCCACCCCAGGTACCGCGCAAACTCCTCGGAGCCTACGACGTAGTCGGAGAGCCTTGCCAATTCAATCATGCCGGGACGCATTCTTCCGGCATCCAGCATCACCGGGACAGAGCGCTTTTGCGCCTGCTCCGCCGCATAAAGTGAGACTTCGGCCATCAGACCGTCCACCAGCAGCATCCCGCTGCCGTCGAGAAAGCCGGCGCCGAGCTCTTCACTCCGGAGAGGTCCTCCCGTCGGCCGTTTCCAGAATATCGTCCTTCTGCCGGTCTCTTTTTCGACTGCGATAAAAGCGACCTGCGAAGAGGATGCCCGGCGTGTCACAAGCCCCGAGACATCCACGCCCTCTTCCACTAGAGAGCGTCTTATCGTATCGCCTGCATCGTCGTCTCCGGCAACTCCATAGAAGCTGCATCTGATCCCAAGTCTTGACAGTGCTGCAAGCGCCGTCGCCACCGGTCCTCCTCCCTGTTCGTGCCACTCGAGTATCTCCTTCTTCGTGTCGGCATCGGGATAGAAATCGACAAGCGCAAGGTAATCGAGGGAACACTGCCCTATTCCTGTCACCTTCATGAACTATTATCCTCAAAAAGAACAGTCTCGGCAAAGACCGCCAGGAACGCAGAGTAAAATCAGGCAGTTGCCAACCCAAACGACTCACCCGACCGGTGGATGTATTTTTCTTCATAAGTCATCGAATTTCTTTGCGACCCCTCCGTCGTCGGGACCGTGACGCAGGCTGACCACGTGTTGTACTATATACAGTATATGGATAAGGGTATATCCGAAGGTCTTCTGCCGGTGTCCGTCCTGTATGTGGAAGATGAGCCCCTCACAAGACAGGTCGTGGCCGGGATGATCAAGAGACGGGTTCCGACGTTGTTTGAGGCCGGAGATGGAAAGGAAGGGCTGGCCCTTTTCAGGCAGTTCAGGCCGGACATCGTCATTTCGGACATCAGGATGCCGATTCTGGACGGCATCGAGATGTCGAGAATAATCAAAGCTCTGGACAGCAGCACCAAGATTGTCCTCACCACCGCATATAGTGATGCAAAGACGCTCTTGACTGCGATCGAATTGGGGGTCGACAAATATATTCTGAAGCCGGTGGATATGGACAGCCTCTTTGCCGCGATAGAGAAGTGTGCCGAAACTATTATCCTTACAAGAAAGATACGGCAGCAGGACAGGGAAAAAGACGAGCTTATCGCCAAGCTCCAGGACGCCCTCGATAATGTAAAGAAATTGAGCGGTCTCATTCCGATCTGCTCGAACTGCAAGAAAATCAGGGACGATAAGGGATACTGGAACCAGATCGAAATCTATATCTCGGAACATTCGGACGCTTTGTTTACCCACGGTCTCTGCGATGAATGCACAAAAACAATGTATCCCGAATATTATGACAGGATACAGGAGAGGAAAAAAAAGTGACGAAGCCCGCCGCTTCGTTACTAATAATACTGTCCGGGGAATGGAAGGATACGGAGGAAAAATGCGGGAATTGACACGTTCTGCCGCTTTTTCAAGATTTGTCCTGTTCTTTCTCATCGTCTTTGCCTCCTTGTTACCTGGATTTGACGGCCGGTCTGATGCTGCGGACGCGGTAGAAACTATAAGGATCGGCGGGACCGGGAGCGCGCTGGCCTCCATGAGACTGCTCGGTGAGGCGTTTCAGGATAGACATCCCGGCATAGTGGTGCACGTATTCCCAAGCCTCGGCAGCGGGGGAGGGATCAAGGCTGTGCAGGAAGGTGATATCGATATCGCGGTCGCAAGTAAAAAATTATCGCCCGCCGAGAAAGCAAAAGGCCTGGTTGCCTATGAATACGGCAGGACCCCCCTGGTGTTCGTGACACACAAGACAAACCCCTTGTCTGATATCACTCTGAAGCAGGTCATCGATATATATTCAGGAAGGATGATGAGCTGGCCCGACAACACGCCGGTCCGCCTTGTGAGACGACTTGCAGGTGAGAGGGCCACACACCTGCTGGAAGGCATATCGGAGGAGATGAAAGAGGCAGTCCTGAGTGCGGCAGTGCGACCCGGCCTGACCGTTGCGGTCACAGACCAGGAAAATGCAGACCTGCTCGAAAAACTGCCCGGCTCCTTCGGAGTGGCCCCTCTCTGTCAGCTCATCTCGGAAAATAGGGGGCTGAAGGTCCTGTCGCTGAACGGTATAAGACCGGGCGAAAAAACATTGGCCGGCGGAAGCTATCGTTATGACTATGACCTTTACCTGGTAACCGGCCCTCGCTCTTCCCCTGCATCCGGACTTTTCATCGATTTTGTTTTTTCCAAGGCAGGGCAGTCGGTTCTGACCAGAACGGGCTACGTGACAGCCGCGCGGCATAGATGATTTGCTGAGATGCAGGTATCCATTGCCAAGGTCATACGGATCACGCATACCCTGTCGATACTGCTTTCGGTCCTGGCCGCCCTTACCGTCCCCCTTGTCTACTTTTCGGCAGGATACAAGAAAGAGGCTGCGGTCCTTGAGACGGAGACCCGGGCAAATGCCTCTCTCGCCACGCGTATGATCAGCAATAATCCGCTTCTGTGGCGATACGAAACAGAGCGCCTCGAAGAATTCCTCTCGCATCGTCCGCCTGATCGCACGAAAGAAGTACGCCGCATCTTCGACGAAAAAGGGGTCTTAATCGCGGAATACGACGAAAAATTGGACCCCCCTCTTCTGAAGCGCGATTTTTCTCTCTTCGACTCGGGGCATGTCGTGGGAAGGCTCGAGATCAGCCGCTCACTACGGCATCTCTTCGATTCAACGGCGAAATTGACTTTCGCTGCCGGGCTATTGGGGTTCTTTGTCTACCTTTTTATGCGCATAGTCCCCCTCCATGCGCTTGACGAAGCGCTGGGGACACTCACTGAATTAAACAGAACACTCGAGCAGAGGGTGAATGAGGAAGTTGCGAAGGGAAGAGAGAAAGACCTCCTGCTTATGCAGCAGTCCAAGTTTGCGGCGATGGGCGAAATGATCGGCAATATCGCCCATCAGTGGAGGCAGCCTCTTAACGCCGTAGGGTTGATCATACAAGACCTGAAGAGCACCTGCCTGCTCGGCAGCCTCGATAAGGAGTATCTCAATACAAGCGTAGAGAAAGCGATGACGATAATACGGCACATGTCCATGACCATAGATGATTTCAGGTATTTTTATCAGCCCGGGAAGGAGCGTTTTACATTCAACGTGGGAGATGCGGTGGCCAAAGCGCTTTTTGTTATCAATGCGAGCTTCAGCAGCGGCGGCATCGGGATCGAAGTCGATGTGGAGGACGATATGTCCGTCGACGGCTTCCCCAATGAATACGCTCAGGTACTGCTGAACCTTCTGAGTAATGCACGGGACGTTCTTGTAGAGAGGGACATACAAAATCCAAGGGTTATGATCCGGGGTTTCAAGGAGGGGAATAAAGCAGTGGTCACCGTGAGAGACAACGGGGGAGGAATTGACGGCGATATAATCGATAAGATATTCGAGCCGTATTATTCTACTAAAAAGGAGGGGAAAGGTACCGGGATCGGACTCTCCATGTCGAAGATGATCATCGAAAAAAATATGGGAGGGGAATTAACGGCAGCCAACACCGAAGACGGGGCCGAATTCAGAATAGAGGTCTGAATAGAGAGGGCACTGCCTTCCGCTCCGGCAAGAGAAGCAAACTTCCCGTGTGGGGCGTTTCTTATGTTCTCAATTGGCGCAAGTCCTATGACCAGTTTCCTTCGTAGAAATTCGTCTGATAGGCGCCGTCTTGCGCCCACAGCAAAGAAGATTCTCCTGTAAAAAAGTCATCCAATCCGGCTTGAGCCCACGGTCCCGGCATCAATCACTCTGCCCTTATAGGGGCCGTCAACCCGAGCCGCATAGCAGCTCGTGTTTCCTAATAGAATTAATATGATCACTATTAACGATGTTTTTCTCATCTAGCCGCTCCTCCACGGTTATCGTATTGATCCTTCCGTCAAAGGCACATGTCTGGCAATAAACTAATCGCCGTAAACTGTCGCAACTATTCCGTTGACCGTCCCAAGCCTTTTTATTGCCGGTAGTGTTGATGAATATCACGACTATATTATCAGTCGACAATTATCAGCCGCCACACCATAAGAAAGAAATTTGAAAATGTGCCGCTTACTTTATTCGCGTCGGCTGGATGAGCTTGATACGCTGTCTTTTTATCAGTTAATCTTTCAATAACGATCAATTTCCCAATTGCCGAAGATGTTAGAGAAATAAATATCATATGTAATGTTTCGTCCGTTTTCCTTGCGCCTTATTCTGTATTCCGCATAGTTCTTCTCCTGGATTATCTTTTCAATAGGAGTCATTTCAGCGGCTATCTGCTTCATTTGCTCTCTACCCATAGCTCTATATATCTCACCATATTGCTTCGCAGAACTCGGTATGAAGCATTCTATAGCGGCATCAATGTCGCCTCTCATAAGCGCCTCTTTATGTTGTGACCAAGTTTTCTCGGGTGACGAAAACCTCGGATCTTTTTTTCTAATTTCATTTTCATCAACACCATAGAGTTCTTTGAGCATTTTTTTCAGATATTCAATATATTCAGGTATGTGCTCAGGACTGACAGCTTCTAAGTCACCATCGTTAATTACGCCAGCTTCTTTTAATTCATTGATGAATTCCAGATCACCTTGAGAAAGGCCAGGAAGTGCTATATCTTTTGCTGTCTTTTTATCGCCATTCGCTTTTTGCCTCTGATCTGGTGAGGTCTCTTGATCCGGCGAATTACTGGACTGCCATGGCGCAGAGCCAAGATCAGGGATTCCTGACCTCATATCGCCGGGTGATAAACGGCGCCTTTGAACTCTTCGGTTATCGGACTCCGCTGCATTGTTTTCTTTCAGATCGGCATCTGGATGATCCGCGGGAGTTTCTATAATTTGCATATTCTGCCTCTGATCTTCTGGAACATTCATTATGTTGTCAGTAAAAGATACATTCCCGTTCTCATCAATATATCTGTAATATTCAGCTCCCGCCATAACCGGTAAAATAACGCTAAATAGAAAGAGAATTGTTAGACTGATATACGTTTTTTCATCTTTCACGCAGTCCTCCTTCTAAATCATAAGGTTCCTTTGATGGTCAGAAACCGGACCGTCCGGCTGCGCCTCCGGTTGGCTGCATCGACCGGCGGATGATATTGCCGGACTTGTGGCCTTTATTAACGTCCGCCTGATTACCCTTCGGATTTGAATAAGAGTGCGCGCTCTGAGCGGTGATCGATTGTTGTTGGCACGTCCTGAGTATCCCTCCATAACAGGAGCACTCCGAGCCCGCAGGGTAGGCGTTATTATAATATATTATCCCGCTTGCCCCCCACATGTCTCTGCCTCTGTAAGAAGTGAAGGTCGGATACAACCAGATATAACAAGGCGCGCTGAGAGGCGCACACATCGCGGCGTCATCCACATAGTATGTCTGGTTTGTTATCCCGCCGCCGGCATACAGACCGGCAGGCACGGGCTGAGGAATCCACCGGTCCCCCGGGTCAACGTTTGTCCAGCTCTGATAAAAGCTGTAATCGAAAGCGTTGTTGCTCAGGATATAGAATGCCCTCGCAAATAATCCCGCATTCAGATTCGGGATCATGAAGTCGTAGACGGAAGGAGAGGCATATGCCGGGTTCCCCGTTGAGGATATTTTGAGATAGACGTTTTCGAGATTGTGGGCGTAGATGTCCCACTCGGGTATTCCATCCTGGTTGGAGTCCACCTGCGCTATGGCCTCGGGGCTGCCCGCCGTATAGAAACTGCCGTTCAGGCACGTTATATCCATGTCGTTTAAGATATCCACCGGCGTCGGCTCGCTTATGTCTTTCAAGCCGACGACCACGGCGCCGTCTTCGTTGCCGAGCCTCCCGTGATACACAAGCTGCAGATTGACGTCTATCGCATATAATGGAATCCGATTGCTGCTCAGATCGAAAGTAAGCTCTGCGGGATTGTCTCTTGGTATGGAGCGAACGCCGTTTGCTTCCGGGACGACGATGTATGTATACTCGGGGGCGGCCTGGAAATTGTAACTTGGCGGATAGTTCTTGAACGGGTCGTCATATGCGAGTCTGTATATAACGACAAGCTCTATGGTCCCGTTATCCATTATTTCACCGGTGGAGGTCGTGTTTTGGGCAAGAAGACTCAGCCTGGTAAATCCCTGATCGGGGGTCGTCTCAGCATAAACCCCAGTGTTTGGAAGGCTTATCGCCATGCTGCCGCGGAAGAAGTAATTGAGAAGTGCTGCCGAGTAGCCGACTGCCCGGGGGATGAGAAGTCTGGTGTAGTCTTTGTAAACGTTATCATCCAAGCCAGGAATTTTGGGTAGGCCTGCGCTTAGAATAGGATGCTTTTGTCTCCAATAGTCAAGGAGATCAACCGTTGAAAGTAGATATCCCTGTCCTCCATTCGTCTCGCCGCAGCAATTTTTGAAGTAATACTGCCGTGTGTATGTTCCAGAAGGGCTTATAATAGTTTCCCCAATTATTGTCGTATCTTGAATTCTTGGGAAAGGAAAATCCTGAAAATTTGCGCTCAGCAGACCTTCACTCACAAAGTTTGCATTGCTGTATTCAGAAAGGCCAATCGCACCGCCAACCGTAACATTTGGGTCAAGATTTGTGGGATCGTATTTATCCGTATCAAATATCCTGGCGATCGGTATTGGGGCCAAAGCGTTTTTTGACAGGGATAAAATGGATGGATCAAAGTTAATAGGACTCGCAACTGCATTAGTAAAAACAGGATCGCCCTTCTGCCTGAATTTATCCACCGCCAGTTCATAGTGATACCCGACCACATGGGCATCGTTCCTCGTGTGCGCAGGGACGCTCGCATCTTCAACAAGATGCATGACTTGTCCTATTCCACGAAAAGTGTTAGCGAAATATTTTCCTTTTCCAGATTGAGTCGGCGCGATCATATTACCGCTAAAATCTTTGCCCGTAAGGGCTGTGTAGAAATATTCTCTATCTTTCTTCCAGGAAAAGTCTCCTCCCCAAAGGCTTCCAAAAGCTCCCTGATCCTGTGCCCATATCACTGAAGACTGAAATGTACCTTTAAAGCCGGCGATATCCCATGTTTTCAATGGATTATGAAAATGATTAAGGGAACGGGTATAAGAGACAGTCCACGGTGGCTTGTCTTCATAGAGACCACCGTCTCGCAACCATTCCCAGACTTTTCGTGAATCTGTCAAAGAGCTACTGGCATTTAATTCCTCATATATTCCCCCTGGAATGCCGCATTGATTTTTTAGATACGCATCCAAAGAAAACCCGTTAACAGTATGTTGAGCGACATATTCATTAATCGCCTTGTGGGTTCCCACTTCTAGGGCATAACTATAGGAAGCAATAGAGCACAAAAATATTGCCGGCAATAAAAACAATGGAATTTTTTTCATGGCTCCTCCTCTTAGTTCTTTTCGGTCCATTTCTTCTATTTCAAACCCAAAGATCTGTCCTCTTCGTCAATTAGCCTATTAAGCATAGGCGTATTGCGTCTTGCTTCCGAAATATGCCCCGGTGTGGCCTTTAGTCTATCCTCCCTCGTTTTAACTTTAGGAAGCCCGATAAGCCCCTGCGCAAACACAAATTTCAACTTTTGATTGTATATCCAAGGCAGTTCTACCCCCTCTTTTCCATACCAAGACAAGATACCCGTCAAGTCCAGATCATCAATACTGGCATAGCCGGGCTTAAAAATGAGAAAAGTCGTTATTTCGCCATTTGCAAATGGATAAAGATGGAGAAATGTGTGCGCCGGGATATAGAATGCACCGCTCTTATCTGTAAGAACCTCTTTAACATCTGCAACGCTACTGCCAGATTCTGCGATGCCGTATTCTCTTATGTGATATATCGCAACAACTACAGCGCCCTCTATCGGTTCTTTTGTTTCTGCATCGATAACCTTGCCTTTAAAAGCGCCATCATGATAAACAAGCCAGCCACTGCTTGCAAAAGCCGAGCTTGTAAAAATAATAATGACTGCCAATACGAACAATATGCCTTTAAACATGAGAAGCTCCCTTGTTTGAGTCGTCCCTGGTATGCGCAGGGACGCTCGCATCTTCAACAAGATGCATGACTTGTCCTATTCCACGAAAAGTGTTAGCGAAATATTTTCCTTTTTCAGACTGAGTCGGCGCGATCATATTACCGCTAAAATCTTTGCCCGTAAGGGCTGTGTAGAAATATTCTCTATCTTTCTTCCAGGAAAAGTCTCCTCCCCAAAGGCTTCCAAAAGCTCCCTGATCCTGCGCCCATATTACTGATAACTGAAATGTACCTTTAAAGCCGGCGATATCCCATGTTTTCAAAGGATTATGGAAATGATTAAGGGAGCGGCTATACACAGGTTCGTCTTCTTTGATTCCACCGTCTTTGATCCATCGAATAATCTTCTCGCCATTGACAAATGCTTCTACACCTTGAGGAAATCCAAGCGCTACAAGAGATTGATTTATTTGAGGCGCTATTACCTCATTGAGTCTTTCATGAGTAAGTTTTTCAAGCGCAAAGCTCGATGAACAAAGGAGACAAAATAATAAGCAAAATGAAATAAATATCCTGTTCATTGATATCCTCCCTATTATCTCCTGAATCCTAACTTTTTATTTTCCATGTCAATCAGTTCTAATAGCTTTCTTATCTTATGAGCTGGTGCGTAACCAATTGGAAAACCTTCCACCGAGTTAAGACTTATTATCCTCTCCTCTCTTGTTTCAAGCCTTGGCAGTTCGAGAATCCCAGGAGCGAGGCGATAAATCTTACCACCTATCTCTTTACGTTCCAATGGCGCTTCTCTTGCGCCCTCCAAGAAAAACTCGCCAAAATCGACGCTGGACAGACTCAGATAGCCAGGCTTGAAGAATGTGAAAGACGGACCTCTGATGTAACTTATTATCGGCAATAAATTGATTGGGCTGTACGCAGATATTTCAAATCTGCCTTCCTTATCTGTTAAGGTCTCCTTCGCCTCATAAAAATACGAATTTGGCCCAGCCGGAGTTCTGTAAACCCTCTCCCACACAGCTAATACAACTGCCCCTTCCAATGGCCCCTTTGTCTCTATATCAATAATTTTGCCCTTCCAAGGACCGGCCGCCAATGCCGGGCTTGAAAACATGGTTAAAAATACTCAACTCCTTTTTCCGCGTCAAAAGGAATTTATTTAATACCGCCTTCATCAATAACTCCATATTTTCCATACTCCATTATTATCCTTTACAAATTTGAGCTGAAGAGAAAATACTGTCCCGTCTCTCGTGACCAATATTTCGTATTCTGCTATTTTATCTTGAGCAGAAATCATATTAATTTGGGCCGTATTTAATTCACTTACAATATCCGGCAGGATGGAGCCCAAAGCCGTGAACTGATCACGGTAAATTCCTTGGGCATCTGAATCGAAGTTAATTACAGCTTCATTTATATCTCCAACTGCCAGTGCCGTTCTCATTGCATTCCATTTACTTTTTAGCAGCGCATCCAATTGTGTTTTATTCATCACTGTTATCGCAATCCTATCCTGATAAATCTTCCCATCAGGGCCGGTAACGTTGGCGGTGAAGTAATAGATTCCCTCGGCCTTCATCCTTATTGTGTATTCATCGGGAGCGGGGCTATCGATCAGCTCGATTGCGGCGGGGCCGGTAACGCCCATATTTGAGTTATCGATGCTGAATGAGCCATCTATCCTCAGCGTCACTTCAAGAGGTGAAATGCCGGATTCAACATTCGATGTAAGTCTAATGTAATCTCCTTCTACAGCATTTATGGTTATGGAAGTTGTTGCCGCGGTCCCTATGGTATCAACTGCGCTCACGGTTATCGTATTCGATCCTTCAGTCAAAGGCACATGGCTTGCGATGAACCGATCGCCGTACATAGTCGCCACTATGCCGTTGACCGTCACGCCCGTCTCATTGCCGGTCGTATTAATCACAGCTCCTTTGACTGTCATGTCGGGTCCTGTTATCGTATCGCCGCCTATAGGAGAAGAGACGGTTATTGTTATGCTCGGAGCGACATCGGCAATAGTCCCGGTTCCGCCTGTAAGCTGTGCAAACCTTCCCGCCCATCCGTTTCTGATGTTCTCGATTCCGGGCAGTTCATTGCCGGTAAAGGTATTTGGAGTTGTTATTAATATAAAGGCCATCCTGAAAGTCTTCTGCGATGTCGAGGCATCGGGAATCCTTTCGCCCTGCGCGGCGATAATATCGTCTATCGAAACGTATTTGGCAGTCCCTGTGATCGTCGTTCCGACCGCGGGCAATCCGGTCGGATCAATAGCCGGGTTATCGATCAGGAGCATGGGCGGTACCTGCAATTTGTCGTAAACGCCCATCAGATAAAGATCGAGAGGACTGTAATATCTCATAGCGCTAAGCGATGTGAACGTTCCGTCTTTATTGTCCTGCCAGTCATTGCCGTACATGACTGACGCATCCGAATCCAGCAGGAAGCTCCAGTGGCAGTTGTCTTTTCCAAGAAGGGCGGAGCTTATGTTACCGCTTGCATCTTTAAACCTTACATTCGCACCCCATCTGTGCATCTGCTCGTGCGCGAGCGTTACCAGAGTCTCCTCGAATTTTGGATCGGCCGGGCCTGAAAAACGGTTTACGATATTCCCCATATCGATAGTACCCTGCAGCCTGCCGTTGCTTCCGAATGAGAGCGAGTTGTCGAAGATTTGTTTCCCGGTCCCCTGAACGTCATTTTTGATCTCCATATAGAACGCCTTCGCCTCTGATTCCGGCATCGTGAAATCGAAATTAGAGAATATTACCATAAAATCATATTGGTCCGAATGGAGCCTCAGGAACTCCTTCGCAACCTCTTCCCTCGCAGCATCGTTTATCGAGCCGTCAGGGTTCTTCGCGTTATAGTCTCCGATAAATTCCATGACCGTGACATTGCCGTAATCTCCCAGTGTAGTCACTTTGAATGCGGATGTTGTGAAGGTATCGTCAGCCGAAGATGATGAAAACCCGTAGCTGTTTGTCGACCTGACGATAAAGTGATAAGTCGTGCCGGGAGTCAGGTTCGCCAGCGTTACGCTGTGGCTCGTCGCCAAGGCTGCATCAGTTGCCGAGCTTCCATATGATGTTGTCGTTCCGTATTGCACAAGGCTGTCTGAAGGCTGATCCGTCATCCATGTGATCGTAGCGGAATCGGCCATTATATTGCTTGCGCCTATTTCGGATATTAGAGGCGATGAGACCACGGTTACGGATAAACTCTTCGATATGGTCTGTCCGTATTGATCGGTTGCCGTTGCGGTAATTGTATTGCTTCCCACGATGAGGGGTATGGATGCAGAGTATGCATTGCCGCTGACAGACGCCTGAACTCCGCTTACCGTCACTTGGGCGTTATTACTCACATCCCCTGTCACGGTTATCGGCGAGACATTTACCACGGCTCCGTCTTGCGGCGATGTGATGGATAAAGTTAAAGGTGGTATCGGGCTCAGCCGGGCGTCGAGTGTGACAGTCTGCCCCGCCGATACGCTACCGTTACTTGTATAAGTAATATAGCCGCTCTTTGAAAAGACAGCGGTAAAAGTTCCTTGAGAAACCCCTTCGATCAGATATTTCCCCGAAAAATCGGTCATGACATTGTGGCTGCCACCGCCGTCGGTCACCGCAGCGTCAACACCCGGCAAAGGCGCGCC
This sequence comes from Nitrospirota bacterium, assembly GCA_021811105.1. Lineage (GTDB taxonomy): Bacteria > Nitrospirota > Thermodesulfovibrionia > Thermodesulfovibrionales > UBA6898 > Sulfobium. The sequence goes on from JAJZPM010000007.1 coordinate 86,855, forward strand.
GGTAACTGCGTCCGTCACCATTCCCGTTACGGTACCCTTTGTCGTCAGTGTTACGTTAATTGTGTCGGTTGCGGTCCGTCTATATTTATCGACGGCATAAGCGGCAACGGTATTCGGTCCTTCTTGAAGCGGCACGCCGGGGGCGCTGAAGACGTTGCCGGATATAACGGCCTGAAGACCATTGACGGTGACCGCCGCAGTCGCATCGCTCACCGTGCCTGTCACGGTCACGGGAGAGTTATTTATGGTTGCGCCGTTGGCAGGGGACGTAATCATGACCGTAAGCGGAGGGACGTTTACGCGGGACAGGTACAACAGTCTTTTGCCGATTTTCCCGTCGGGAGTTTCGACAAGTATCTCTATATAATTGCCGCCGTCGGCCAGCGTGACGGGAGCGCTGAAGGTCCCGTCCGGCGACACGGACGCCGACATTCCGTCGACTTTTACCGAGGATAAGGCCCCTTTTACCTGCCCTTCTATAACTACGGAGCCTGACGGTATGGCGGCGCCGGATTTGGGCGAATAGATTTCAATATCAGGAAGGGATAGGTAAGGCGAAAAGGAATAAACATAGACATTATTCGAATCAGCGAGCAATGCTTCCTTGACTCCGTCGCCGTCGACGTCGCCGGCTCCGATGACGTTGAGCCCCGTCCTTTGGATGTCGGGCACATTTTCTCCGCCGGTGCTGCCCAAGTATACGATAGGCCCGTGGCTTATCAGGTCGTCATACCCGTCTTTGTTAAGATCGCCCAGAGAAGCAAGATAGCCGGAGGCGCGTGGGAACGTGAAGGAGGGCTGGACGCTGATCTGGGGGCCTCCGTAATGGATATCGATGCCGGCGTCGGTGGAGGCCGCCATATCCGAATAGCCGTCCCCGTTCATATCCGGCATGGCCACGGCCCTGCATAAATTCTGAACGCTGAGAGCGGACGTCAGGGTTTGGCCGTAGTAAAGGTACATTTTTCCTTTTGACGTCGATGAATCCGGATCATACCCGCAAGTCAATACGTCCTTTAGCCCGTCGCTGTTGACATCGCCGGCAGACGCAACGGAAAGTCCCATATATTGTGAGGGGTCGGGTCCCCTGATCTCACTGCGGCCGTTGCCAAGCGTCTCGCTGCCGTAGATGATGAAGACGCTCCCGCTCCTGTCCATCCCGCCATAAGGGGCTCCAATGACTACGTCATTGAAGCCGTCGCCGTTCAAATCGCCTACCGGCGCGGCGGAATACCCGAAGTTTTCCGATACGAGGAGATAATAACAGCTTCCGCCGCAGCCGTAGCTCCAGTCCCCGTCGATGGTATTGACGGGCGATGCGCTGAAAGTCTGCCCTCCCGCATAGATGTAAACCCTCCCGCCGCTCGGCGCAGTGCCGGAAATAGGCCAGTATGTGGTCGGACTATATCCAGGGGCGCCTATAACGAGATCGTCATATCCATCGTTGTTCATGTCCGTGACTGCAAGGCTAAAGCCGAACAGGTCTTTGTCGTTCTCACCCCATAACGTTACATCAGGGGTCCCCGTCGTGTTGCCGCCATAGTAGATTTCGACTGACCCGCTTTGTTTAAAATTTTTCCCTTTACCGGAAATAGCCTTCGGCAGCCCGATAACAATGTCGGGTTTCCCGTCGCCGTTTATGTCGCCCACCGCAGCAACGGCAACCCCGGATTTATTGATAACCATTCTCTTTAAATCAAAATACGTCTCTGCCGTCTCTGCGAGGAAGTTGCTTTCGTTGCCGGAGGCGTCGACGGCGGTAATGGCGTAATAATAAGTTACGTTATTCTGCACATCCGTATCCTGATAAGACAGAACAACCGGAGAGGCGGTCAGTCGCGCATATTGAGTTGAAGATGTCCTCTTGTAGATCAGATATCCCACGGCGGGGTCCGTCAACGCGGGGTCCCACGTGACGGCGATGTAGCCCTCGCCGGAAATAGATTTAAAGTTATTGGGCGGCGCGGCACTTATTGTCTTTCGCTCCACTACGAGAGTAGCCGTATTACAAGCTCCGGAATACTTTTTCCCCGCGCTGTCCTGATAAGAGATGGAATACGGGGAGATATGGTATGTTCCTATGTCGGCGGAGGCTGTGAAAGAAGCGCCAAGCTCGATGCCCTGGGCAACGTTAGCCCATATAAGTTGAATCTGTTTTTTCGACGTATTTATCGAGGCAGTTGTTGCAGCCGGGGTCGTTGCGAGGTTTGCGATATTTAGGCCGGCGTCGTATTTGAAAACCGCGCTGTATTCTTTAAGGGTAAGAGATTTGTCATTCACCGCTGAAAAAGTATAGCTTTGTGAAGAGCCGACCATGACGGTCGAATCGGCTGGGGACAGGCTGGCCGTTTCCACCGTCCCGGCAAGAGAAACCGAGAACATGCAGTCTAGTTGCGTAATGGCAAAAAGTAGAAACAATATAGAAAGTTGTTTTCTCGCAGACATTTTGTCCCTCCCTGTGAAGTTTTCCCCACACACTCACCAAGAAATTCGACAGCGCAACTCAGCAAAATATGGGCCAGAATATATTTAGCTAAAAAACCTTTTATTTACGAATGATTATGTGCAGCAGGATCTCAAAAACTCAATAAAGAATATAAAAAACCGATGACGACTGTATGAAAACTTGTATAACGCATGCCCTCGCAGCGGCAGCCCTTGCGGTTCAGCTAACGGTTCCCGTCATCAGGGTCCATAGAGGATTTGCTCCTCAAAGTATGTGCGCCCGTGCCGGGCGGCACAAAAAAAAGAGGAGACCCTGTTTTCGGCGGGGTCTCCTTAGGGGAGGTAACAAGAGGCAATGAGATTTAATTGCTGAGGTCTTAGCTCTTTGCCTTTACTTCTTCGGCCTCTCTCACCTTGCCGGTGCTGCCGATTACGTCGACGATCCAGGCAAGGGCTGTGCCGAATACCGAGCCCAATACGATACTTACCGCTGCGCCGCAGAAGATGCCCAGGGCAACGCCCACCACGGTGATCATCCTGACGATCGTCGTCGGCTCCACCGGGCCCCCGGCAAGCCTGCTCAGAAGGACCAAAGCCCCGTAGCTGCCGAAATAAAACCCCGGCAGTATACCGAATACCGCAAACACTATCGCACCCAGCGCAGCACCTATCTTCGTCCCTGCCTTCA
>JAJZPM010000053.1 GCA_021811105.1 Nitrospirota bacterium
TCGGATGGCATCCACCGAAGTCATCTAAGACCAATGGCCGGAAGCCTAAAACCTTCCGGTCAGCTCATTGTGAGAGGGTCAAATGATTGTAAGAATTTGTGGTCAGAATAATGTGAGACGTTACAACCTGGAACCGCGTCGTATGTGAATTCACCGCATCTTAGAACTTTCTTAGAAAAATACAGCTGCTTCGCCATGATAAGCGCCTCTTGATCGGCTGCGGAAAGCCCACTCGCCGCGCCATTCTGTCCATTGTTGCATCCAACTAAGCCAAACGCCATTAAACAAAGAACAGTCACGACAAATATCATTTTTCTCATATTTCTGCCCCTCCTTTACTTTCCCTTACTACTTGTACCGCCAACATCTTCTGCCCACAATCCGTCACACTGATTATCTCATAGCAATCAACAGCCCGCCCTCAGGCTAAGGCCGATAATAATATACAATATTTCGCGAAATTCTGATTCCTTATAGTTACCTGCGGATACAACGACGCTACGAAACAGAGAGTATCCAGACCTCTCCGCTTCTCTTCGTGGACTGGGCACTCCTGCGCGGCATTATCCGGATACGCTCCGGCAGACTTCCGACCGGCCCCATGCGACCGGGACCGGACGCAGGATTGCCCTCGCTGAACGACCACCTGGAAACGGCAGTCTTCAAGCCTGCTCCGCTCCCCTCTGCAGACTTCAAGCCCGCCGCGCTTTTTCATCTGATCCGTTCCGGCTTACCATTGCCCGTCACGCATCTTGCTAAAGATGCAAGCTGCCGCGCCAGTCAATCGAAAGCCTCCACTCCTTTACGACACTGAGGGCAGGTCTGTCATGCTGTTTGCGTAAGGCGGCAAGCATCGCGCCAGCCCTGAATTGTCCAGATCCCCCGCCCGACCCGCCGCAAAAGGCTCCCAGGGGAAAAAACCACAAGGGTAATGAGCTCTCTCGCCTTATCCTCCGGGGTGAGAAAGCTCACTCATGTTATTGGATTGAGCAAGAGCGGCCGGCAATTACACTGAGGTGTTTTCCATGCAGGTCACGCGCCAACAAAGAGACCATTGTCACGCGCCCCGCAGGGAACAACGCGATCCTATCAAAGCCGTCCGCAGCGCAGTACATTTGTGCTCCCCCAATGCCGGGGCCTCCGTAATAAGTGAAGGCCCCGGCTCTGGGGGGCAGCGGTTCTGGGTAAGAAAGGAGGCAATGCAAATGCAAAAGGATATGTTCGAAGGTCTCAGCTTGTGCGGTCGTAATAAGTTCGGTGTGGTCTGGTGTCCCTGGGCGGTCTCAAAGCTCCCGCATGGGTTCATCGCCGCCACGAGCATGAAGGAGGCGGGGATGCCCACCGTTGCAAAAATGGGCCATGCCGTTTTATCATTAGCATTACAAATCGTTTTTACGTGGAAGGGAAGATATGAAAAAACCAGGACTTATCTTACTGCTCATTTTTTTGATGGTCCCTTTTTCCTGCGGGAAAAAAGAAGTAAAACCGGTCTCGCAGGAGTCTAAGACGGCCGAAGAGGCATTCACCCTCGCAGAAAGTATAAGGGAGGCCTTCATAAAAAGCGACAGCGACACGCTTATCAAAGATTCCACGGAGAACGGATTCAAGGACATCACCAGCGGCAGCAAATCCTATGAAAGTGTCGAGCTCGAATTTACCCCCCGCTGGGTCGACATCGAGCAGACCCAGGTGATGGTGAACATCGCCTGGAAGAGCAAGTGGACTCTGAAGGGCAAGCAGGTCGAAGACCGGGGCATGGCCGTCTTTGTGATGGAGGGAAAACCGCTGAAGCTCGCCAAGATTCTGAGATCGAACCCGTTTGTCGTTCCGGAACAATAAGTCTGACGACGGAGTTGCTCATGCAAAGCCGCAAAGAAGTAGAGCAGGCATCCGGAAGAGCCTGAAAGAACTGGATTCCCGCCTGCGCGGGAATGACGGCAAGACAGACGATGACGAAAGCAGGGATATTTAGATAGGTTTTGAACTTCTCTCAGTACTCCGTGGCTCTGTGGTGAAAAAGTCTCTTGCGCCTGCTTTGTCCGCCAGGCTAGTGGCAGGAGCTGCAGGTACCTTTGCTGCAGGAGCTGCAACCGGAGGACGATCCTGCATAGGGCTTCTCGACCCCGCTCATCCCGAAAGTGGACATCTTCTTTTTCACGTCCGGGGACGCACACTTCGGGCAATCGACCGCCTTATTGCCGAAGACGAGCTTTTCGAACTCCTCTCCGCACTTATTGCACCGGTATTCATATATAGGCATCTTTTTCTGTCCTTTTAATCTAATCCAGTAAGAGTGCGGGGATAGCCCGCCCTACTTCTTATTTTTCTTGGGCACCTTCTCCCAGTCTTTCAGGAACTTTGCAAGCCCGATGTCCGTGAGCGGATGCTTGATCAGCTGCGCAATGACCGCATAGGGAATTGTCGCTATGTGCGCGCCCATCCGAGCCGCCTCGACCACATGCAGGGGATTCCGCACGCTCGCCACGATTATCTCGGTCTCGAACATATAGTTGTCGTAGATCTCGATCATCTCTCCTATGAGCGCCATCCCGTTATGACTGATGTCGTCGAGCCTTCCGACAAAGGGGCTCACAAAGGTCGCCCCGGCCTTCGCGGCAAGCAGGGCCTGCGTGGACGAAAAGACCAGCGTGACGTTCGTCCTGATACCGAGTCCTGATAACTTCCTGACCGCCTTCAGCCCCTCCTCGATCATCGGTATCTTGACGACGATGTTCTTATGGATGCCGGCAAGGGACTTCGCCTCTTTGATCATAACCTCTGCGGTAGTACCGACCACCTCGGCGCTCACCGGACCTTTCACAACACTGCATATCTCCCTCAGGATCCTGACCGGGTCTTTGCCCTCTTTCGCCATAAGAGATGGGTTAGTCGTAACCCCGTCGATCACCCCGAGTTCGTAAGCCTTTCTGATCTCCTCGATGTTTGCCGTGTCGATAAAAAATTTCATGGGTTCCCCTTTGTCGATGAAATAGTCCTCTATTATAACGGAAATGCGGGTTTATTTCCCTCATCGGGAACGAAGAAAGACAGCGTACTAAAAGAGAGTCGGCTCTTTTTGCGGGTCTTTCTCTTTTTTCTCCGGCTTCTCGCCGCGGTAGCAATACGCCTCCTCTATCAGCTCTATAAGATGGAGCACCGGCCTGTCGGTTATCGTCCTGCTCAACTGAAGAACGCATCCCGGGCAGGAGGTGACCACAGTGTCCGCAGCCGTCCCGGTGATCTTTTCAGTCCGCTTCTGAAGGAGGTCCGAGGAGATGTCCTTGAAAGACAGGCAGTAGAGGCCACCGAATCCGCAGCAGCCCTGCTCGTCCGCGCCCACAAGATCGAGGCCCGCCTTCCGGATGATCTCCCTTGGCTCCTGCGTTACCCCCAGACCATAGGAGAGATGGCAGGGATCATGGTAATAGGATGTCCTGTAAATCTTGTCGACGGCGCCGAGCTTATCGTTTAAGAAGACTGAAATGTCCATCACCCTGTCTAGTCCCTTGCCGATCATCTTGGGGTATTCGGTCTTCAGGGAGAGGGTGCAGGTGGGGCAGAGGCTGAGGATAGCCTCGACCTTGAGCCTGCTGAACACGCGGTAGTTCTTTCTTGCCAGCTCTTCGGCCTCTTTTTCGAGGCCGAGCGATCTGAGCGGCGCGCCGCAGCAGGTCTCGCCCTGGGGAAGCACCACTTCGTAGCCGATCTTCTGAAGCACGTTGATCAAAGACTCGCCCATGTGGGGAAAGACATAGTTGATGCTGCAGCCGACAAACACCGCCACCCTGCCCTTCTTTTTGTGCGCCTTGAACACCTGCTCGGTCTTTCTAAGCGGGACCTCCGGCAGTTCAGGGCTGAAGGGGATTACCCCGCGTTTCGCAAGAAAAGGCAGGACAAGGCGCTCTCCCAACCTGAGCGCCCTGAAGGCCAGGTCCGGCCGGCGTGAAGACCACTTTGCAATGGGCCTCAGGAACCTCCTCTTTTTGTCGCCGGCGCTCAGCAGCGCCCTTCCGCGGTAGATTGCTTCGGGGATGTCCACGCCGAGGGGACAGGTCCCGGAACACGCGCCGCAAAGGATACAGCTGAAGATCCGCTCGTTCAGAAGGCGGGAAGGCTTGATTTCTCCCCGAAGGAGCCCCTGCAGGAGTATGAGACGGCCCCGGGTCCCCATCGGCTCAAGCGGATCGCCCTCGAATGTCGGACAGTTCGCCTTGCAGGTGCCGCACCGGACGCATTTTGAGAGGTCTTCCAGATATGCCGTCTTGTCAGTAGCCATCGGCACCCGCACCGGAAATATCAGGGGCCGGAGTCCCGGAATCATGACCTTCCAGCACCCTGTTCATACTGCCGCTTCTGAATCCTTCCAGGTCCAGCGAAACAAAATGGTATCCCAGGGACTTCAACTGCCCGGTAATACTCCTGCGGGTGGAAGGCGACAGGAGCTTCGGCATGTCTTCTTCTGCCACCTCGATGCGCGCGGAGTCCCCGTGGTCTCTCACCCTCACTTCGTTCACTCCGAGCGATCTGATAAATTCTTCGGCCTTTTCGATACGGCAGAGCGCCTCTGCAGTGATCCTCCGGCCGTAGGGGATCCTCGAAGAAAGACAGGGGGAAGAAGGCCGGTCCCACGTGGTCAAGCCGAGTTCCCGCGAAAGGTCCCTTATCTCTTTTTTCGACAGGCCGCACTCCGCCAGCGGGCTCCGGACGCCATGAAGCGACGCGGCCCTTCTGCCGGGCCTGTAATCTTCGGAGTCATCGGCGTTCGAGCCGTCGAATACGAGCAGAAACCCTCTCTTCCCGGCGATATCCTTCAATCTTCTGAAGAGCTCATCTTTACAGAAGAAACAGCGATCGGAGGTGTTCCTCACAAAGGACTCGTTTGCAAGTTCGTCAGTCTTTATAACGAGGTGATCAGCGCCGATCTCCCGGACAAGGGCCGTACAATTTTCCCTGTCTCTTTTGGGCATCGTTTCCGATATCGCAGTGACGGCAAGCACCTTGATCCCCGAGACCTTCATCGCCTTCAGTAGGAAACTGCTGTCGACGCCGCCCGAGAAGGCGAGCACCGCACCTCCGGATTGCCGGAGAAGGGCGAGAAGGCGGGAGTATTTTTCTGACGGGATGAGTGACTGCTCCATACTGATTACAACGCGCTTACTTCGTAATTCTCCTGGTGCATCTTGTTGTCGGGCCGGATGATCACCTTGACGCCGTACTTGCTCTCGACGTCCTCGACGCCCAGCATCTCCTCGTCGGAGAGCATCTCGGCGACGGTGGGATGGGCGGTGATGATGATCTTTTCGCTCCCGTGGCGCGCGAGTTTCCTGATCGTCCTCAGGATTTCGAAGCAGAGGGTGTCAGGCGACTTGACAAACCCCTTGCCTTCGCAATACGGGCAGGTTGTGCTGAGCATCCTGCCGAGGCTTTCACGGACGCGCTTCCTCGTCATCTGGATCAGCCCGAGTTCGGATATATGGAAGATCGTGTTTTTTGCCCGGTCCTTCTTCATCGCCTCGGTAAAGGCATTGAACAGCTTGTCCCTGTTCTCGGGCTTATCCATGTCTATGAAGTCGATGATGATGATCCCGCCCAGATTCCTGAGCCGTATCTGATAGGCGATCTCCTTAACCGCTTCGAGGTTCGTCTTGAGAATGGTGTCCTCGAGGCCTTCTTTACCTACGAACTTGCCGGTATTGACATCGATGACGGTCATCGCCTCGGTCTGGTCGACGACGATGTACCCGCCCGATTTCAGCCAGACACGCCTGCCGATCGCCCTCGATATGTCGAGTTCTATCCCGAACGCGTCGAAGACCGGCTCGGCCTCCTCGTAGAGTTCGATCTTGTCAAGGAGCTTGGGAAAGTAGGTCTTCACGAATTCGATGATCCGGTTGTATTCCTCCGGCGAGTCGATGATCAACCGCTCGACGTCCTGGCTCATGAGGTCCCGGACCGACCTGAAGACCAGGTCGAGGTCGCTGTAGAGGAGCCCGCGGGCCGGCACTCTGTCTTTTTTTTCGGCGAGGTTTTCCCATAGAAGGATAAGAAACTGAAGGTCCTTCTCCATGTCCTCTTCGGCAGAATCCTCGCTCGCGGTCCTGATGATCAGCCCGTACCCCGGCGGCTTGATTTTTCCGACGACCGCCTTCAGCCGGTTCCTTTCCTCTTCGTCCGAGATCCTCCTGGAGATGCCGATGTGTTCGACATTAGGCATGAGGACAAGGTACCTGCCGGGCAGCGTAATGTAAGAGGTCACCCTTGCGCCTTTGGAGCCTATCGGGTCTTTGGAGACCTGGACAAGAAACTCCTGTCCCTCCTGTATGATCTCCTCGATCGTCATCTCGGAACGGCACTTTCTCGGGATCACCTCCAGGGAATTTTCCTCTTTCTCCTCCTCCTCGAAAAGCGGCGCATACTCGTCCGTGTCCGCCTTGATGTCCGCCACATAGAGGAATGCGGCCTTTTCGAGGCCGATGTCCACAAATGCGGACTGCATGCCGGGGAGTATCTTCACGACCTTCCCTTTATAGATGTTCCCCACAAGGCTCGCGTCGCGTTTTCGCTCGACGTAAAACTCCACGACCTGCCCGCCCTCAAGAAGGGCGACGCGCGTTTCGCCCCTGGTCACATTGATCAGGATCTCGCTGCCCATATCCTCCTTTCATCCTCCAGCGGTTCGACCCATTCCCCGCTCCACCCGAACATTCCGGTCCTGGTAATGTCGAGCTCCTCGGCAGCCACACCGAAGATCGCCGGGATCAGCTCGGTCAGCCTGACCTTGATCTCCCCGAGGTCGCGGAGCGTCAACCGGAAAGTCTTTCCGTCGGGCCTGGCGATATCTTCCACCATTTTTCTGATGTCGATGCGCTCACCTTTTCTTTCGACGATCACTTCGTTGCTTTCGAAAAAGGCCCCGCTATCGAGAGCCGCACCGGACCGTATTTCGTAGATATATCTTACTATAAAACTGTTGAGTGATTTCTCCCGGCCGTAAAAAGGGACCAGTTTTGAGACCCTGATGCCCTCAGGCAACGTGTCGTTGAGGGCACGCAGGGAGCTCTCTCTATCGAAAGGGGGCGTCAGCTCCAGGTCGAGATATTCCCTGAGCCCGGCGATGCCTACGCCGAGCGCCGGACCAAAGGAGACCCTCGGCGAGGGATGAAAGCCGGTCGAATACCGCAGCGGAAAGTCGGCCCTCCTCATCGCCCGCATCATTGCGGTCGTCAGTTCGAGGTGTGAGAGGTAACGCGCCTTTCCGGCCTTCGAATACTGTACTCTCACCTTTACGGTTGCGCCGGCTTGCGAGGTGGGGAGACTTCCGTACGATCCCGTCAGCGGGATGCCGGGTTTTTCTTCTGCTGCTCCGGGGGCGCCGCTTCCCGTAATTACTTCCGCTTCCTCTTCATTCCTGCATTTGAGGCCGCAGCCATGACAATGTCTTCTGCAGTCGGAAGTGAAGCTTCCTGAAAGGGCGTTGCGATATTCCCTGAGCAGATATTCCTTTGTGACACCTGTACGGATGTTTTCCCAGGGCAGGACCGCGTCCAGTTCGTAGGTCCGCCCGGCAACCGCCGGGCCGTCAATCCCCGAAACCTCCATCGCCCTCTTCCATTTCTCGAAATCGAAGACTTCGGTCCATGCGTCGAGCATGCATCCCGATGCCCAAGCCGCCTCGACAAGACGTGAAACCGATTCATCGCCGCGGGCAAGCACCGCCTCCAGGAGAGACATCCTCTCGTCGTGGCCCTTGTATTTGACGCCCTTCCGTAACAGGGCTTTTTTCAGGAATTCGTTTTTCTCCTTCAGCAGTTCGAGAGAATCCTGTCCGTACCATTGAAAGGGGGTATGCGGCTTTGGGACGAAGGAAGAAACGCCCACGCTGATATTTACATGCCTGCCGGTCAATTTCTTCGATATCCTGATAGCCTGAAGCACCATCTCCGGTATCGCGGCGACATCCTCCGCGGTCTCTGTCGGCAGCCCCGTCATAAAGTAGAGCTTCAGGTTATGCCAGCCTTCCCTGAAAAGCGTCTCGAGGGCCTTCAGGTACGTCTCCTCGGTGAAGTCCTTGTTTATCACGGACCTCAACCTGTCCGTGCCTGCCTCAGGTGCGATAGTGAATCCGGTCTTGCGCACGGACCTTATCTCCCTGAGGATGCCGGCGTCGACGGATGCCACCCGCAGTGAGGGAAGTGACATCGAGATCCTCTTCCCCCCGAACTTCCGGTTGAATTCCTTCATCAGAAAGTGGAGACAAGAATAATCCCCGGAACTGAGCGAGGTGAAAGAAACGTCCTCGTACCCGGTGTTTTTAAGACATTTTTCGGCAAGGGCAAGGACCTTCTCCGGCGACCTTTCACGCACCGGCCTGTAGGCCATCCCGGCCTGACAGAACCTGCAACCCATGGAACAGCCACGCGCAATCTCGATATTGACCCTGTCGTGGATGATCCCGGTAAATGGAAGCACCGGTTTCTCCGGAAACGGGGCGTCGTCGAGCGAGCCGATGATCCTTCTCGTCACTTCTTTTTCTTTCCCGAGAAGCGGGACGAACACGCCCCCTATCCCTGCAAGCGCCGTCAGAAGGTCTGTTTTTTCACGGGAGCCGTTTTCCTTCCATTGACGGAACGTCTCAAGGATTTCTCCTGCCGCGTCTTCCGCGTCGCCTACGAAAAAAGCGTCTATGAAGGGCGACATCGGGGAAGGGTTTAGCGTGCATGGCCCCCCGGCGATCACGAGCGGAAATTCCCCACGGTCGAGGCGTTCCGCCGAGCGGACCGGCAACCCGCCTAGGTGGAGCATATTGAGGACCGTCGTGTAGGAGAGTTCATACTGAAGGCTGAATCCGACGATATCGAAATCCCTGAGAGGAAGGCCTGATTCAAGGGAAGAAAGAAGAATCCCCTTGTGCTTCATCGCATCCTCGAGGTCGGTCCACGGGGCAAAGACCCTTTCCGCCGACGCAAACGGAAGGGTGTTGATAATTTCGTAGAGGATCTTGAGTCCAAGATGGGACATGCCGATTTCGTAGATGTCGGGAAAGGCGAGCGCTACCCTGACCGCGGCTTTCTTGTGGACAGAATTCAGTTCGCTGTTGATATACCTGCTCGGCTTTTGAAAGGACAAAAGGTTCACCTTTAAAGATACCACCCGCAGAGAGGCTTTGGCAAGGCGAACGCAACCAAGGAGAACTCCGCTTGACTTACGTCCGGACTTCGCGCTTAAATAAAATGGTGAAAAAATTCAGGTATGCATCCGCTGTCCTGGCAATTCTGATTCTCTTCTCCTGCTCGGGAAAGTCTGCGGTGCGCACTAATGAGGAGTTCAACGCAGAGAAGTTTTTTGCGAAGGCTAACAAACTCATCGACGACAAGAATTACGCCGAGGCCCGTGCGGTCCTGCTTGAAGTCCGCAACAGGGACCTGACAAAGAAGTTCGCCCCCCTTGCCCAGCTCAGGATCGCAGATTCCTACGTGAAGGAGGATGAGACGGAGCTGGCGGTCGCCGAATACCGCAAATTCCTGGAGATGTATCCGGACCACAGACACGCCGCATACGCCCAGTACCAGATCGCCATGGTCTATTTCAACCAGATAGAAAGTCCCGAGAGGGGCTACAGCGGCGCTGCGGCAGCACTTACCGAGTTCGAAAAACTGAAGCATAACTTCCCCAGGAACCCTTACAAAGACCTGATCGACATCAGGATAGAAAAATGCCGCAACGTGATGGCCGATTATGAATTCCTGGTGGGCGAATTCTATATGAAAAAAGACTCATACCACGCAGCGATCGAGCGGTTCGAAGGGCTTCTGAAAAATTTCCCGGACTACAAGAAGCCTGAAAAGGTCCTGCTGGACCTCGCGACGTCCTACCGGAAGATAGGCCAGAAGGAAAAATCGGCGGACTACCTGAGGAGCCTGATAGAAAAGTATCCGTCCAGCCCCTTTGCGCGTGATGCCAAAAAAGAGCTTTCTACCCTTCAGGCCGAGAAAGACAAGTAAGCCGGCATTCCCGCGTTGAATTATTACCCCGCATTCCTGAACCTGAAAAGCCGAAAAGCGGTAGTTGTCGGAGGCGGAAAGGTCGCCGAAAGAAAGGTCTCCGCCCTTCTCAAGGCCGGCGCCGACGTTACCGTCATTTCCCCGTCTATTACCCCGGGGTTGCAGAAGGAGCTATCGCGAAAGAGGATCATGCACCTGTCGCGGACATACAGGCGTGGCGACCTCAGGGGGGCGTTCCTCGCCATCGCAGCGACCGATTCGCCCGAAACAAACCGAAGGGTTTCGAAGGATGCACCGGCGCTTGTGAACGTCGTGGACGTGCCTACGGAATGCAACTTTATCGCCCCTTCGGTCGTCAGGAGAGGGCCTCTCCTTCTCGCTGTTTCAACCAGCGGTACAAGCCCGGCTTTTGCGAGGACCCTGAGAAAGGAGCTTGAGAAGTCGTATGGTCCGGAGCTTTCGGAGTACCTGAAGCTCGTGAAAAAGCTCAGGGTGAGGGCGATGACTGCAATCCCTGAGAAGGACAAGAGGGAGGCCTTTCTGAAAGGACTGGCATCCGGGGAGATGCTGAAGGCACTTCGCACCAAGGGCGCGGGGGCTGTGAAGGATATCGTTCTCGGCAGGCTGAAGAGACTGACGGCTCCCCGCTGAAGAGGTGCAGAGACGAACAGGTAAAGTAATTAAGGCAGGCAAAGGCGGAGCGTGACCGATGCCGGTCCTTTTTTTTCTTTACCTTTACCTCTGGTTATAGTCTTTACCTCTGCCCGGCCCGTTTCTTGAAAAAAATTGGGTTCTGTGGTATGCTTTTTAACCTGGCAGTCCGCATACTGCGTACCGCAAATACACACGCCGGCTACGTCCTGCAGGATGGTCCCGAAAGGGTCTGACAGGACAGGCGGAGGAAAAACCTTAGGAGGCTTACAATGGTAGTATCAATGAAGGAATTGCTTGAGGCCGGAGTACATTTCGGCCATCAGGTGAAGAGGTGGAACCCGAAGATGAAGAAGTATATCTTCGGGGAGAGGAACGGCATCTATATCATCGATCTCCAGAAGACGCTGAAAGGTCTGGAGGAGGCCTATAATTTCGTCAGAGATGTCGCCTCTACAGGCGCCGATGTGCTTTTCGTCGGCACGAAGAAGCAGGCACAGGACGCAGTCATGGAAGAGGCGAGGAGGGCGTCAGCCTTTTTTGTCAACCAGAGATGGCTCGGCGGCATGCTGACGAATTTCACGACCGTGAAAAAGAGCATAGAAAGGCTGAAAAAGATTGAGGCGATGAAGGAGGACGGCACTATGAGCCTCCTGCCGAAGAGAGAGACCTCGGCACTCGAAAAGGAAAGGGTGAAACTCGATAAAAACCTTTCGGGGATCAAGGACATGAAAAGGCTGCCGGGCGTTATGTTCGTAATCGACCCCAAGAAGGAAAGGATCGGTATCGCGGAGGCGAGGAGACTTTCCATCCCTATCGTTGCTGTCGTCGATACGAACTGTGACCCGGACGAAATAGACTACGTAGTACCCGGGAATGACGATGCGATACGGGCGATAAAACTGCTGACTTCGAAGATCGCCAACGCGGTTGTCGAGGGCCGGGCCGCACTCACGAAGGAGACCGAGCAGGAGGCCGAGAAGGCCAGGGCCGAAGAGAAGATCAAGGCCGAAGCGGCTCAGGAGGTGGCGGAATGACGACGATATCGGCTGACGCTGTAAAGGACCTCAGGGAAAAGACGGGCGCCGGCATGATGGAATGCAAGAAGGCGCTCGTGGAAAGCGGAGGCGATTTCGAGAAGGCCATCGACCTTCTGAGACAGAGGGGCCTTGCGACCGCCGCGAAGAAGGCGGGCAGGACAGCCTCTCAGGGGTTGATCAGCTCTTATATCCATATGGACAAGATCGGTGTCCTCCTCGAGGTGAACTGCGAGACCGACTTTGTGGCCAGGACGGATGATTTCAGGGAATTGGTGAAGGACATCGCGATGCATATCGCCGCTGCTTCCCCCCAGTATCTCATCCGCGAGGATGTCCCCCAGGACGTTATCGAACGGGAGAAAGAGATATACCGGGCGCAGGTCGCAAACAAGCCGCCCCAGGTGGTGGAGAAAATCGTCGAGGGGAAACTCGAAAAGTTTTTCACCGATACGTGTCTTGTTGACCAGGTTTTTGTGAAGGACCCCGACAGGAAGATCAAAGACGTCATCACCGAGAAGGTCGCGAAGGTCGGCGAGAATATCGTGGTGAGACGATTCGTAAGATATCAACTCGGCGAAAACCAGCCTTCAGAGCCGAAGACCTGCTGAACGGGTATGCCTCTCAAGTATAAGAGAATACTCCTGAAACTGAGCGGCGAGGCCCTTATGGGCGACAAGGGGTACGGTATTGACGCCGGTACCGTCGACTACATGGCGCGTGAGATCAAGGACATCGCCTCGATGGGGATCCAGATCTCGATCGTGATCGGCGGAGGGAATATTTTCAGGGGCGTCGAGGGAAGCCTCGAAGGGATGGAGCGGGCATCGGCGGATTACATGGGGATGCTCGCAACGGTGATCAACGCGCTTGCGCTTCAGAACGCCCTCGAAAAATATGATATCCCGACACGGGTCCAGTCCGCAATCGAGATGCGGGAGCTTGCGGAACCCTACATCCGGAGAAAGGCGGTGCGTCACCTCGAGAAGGGGAGGATCGTCATTTTTGCGGCGGGCACCGGAAATCCCTATTTTACTACGGACACCGCAGCCGCATTGCGGGCGATGGAGATAGGCGCCGACGTGATCATCAAGGGCACGAAGGTGGACGGGGTCTATTCCTCTGACCCGATGAAAGACCCGAAGGCAAAGAAATACAATCAGCTCACCTATATGGAGGTGCTGAACAAGGGGCTCGGCGTAATGGACTCCACCGCGGTCACTTTATGTATGGACAACAGCCTGCCTATTGTGGTATTTAATTTAAGAGGGAAAGGAAACATCCGGAAAATCGTTGAGGGTAAGAACGTGGGCACCGTGGTCAGGGGGAATGATGGAGCAGGAGTTAAGAAAAAGAACAAATGAGAGGATGCACAGCGCGATAGAGGCGCTGAAAAAGGAATTCGGATCGGTCCGAACCGGCAGGGCCACCCTTTCGCTTCTCGACGGGATTTCTGTGGATTATTATGGGACGCCCACCCCTCTTCAGCAGTTGGCAAGTCTGAGCATCCCGGAGAGCAGACAGATTGCGATCCAGCCCTGGGAAACCAGGATCATTCCGGAAATCGAGAAAGCCATCCTGAAGTCCGACCTGGGGCTTACGCCGATGAACGACGGCAAGGTGATACGGATCAACATCCCCGTGCTCACGGAAGAGAGAAGAAAACAGCTGGTGAAGGTCGTCAGGAAAAGGGCCGAAGAGGCGAAGGTGGCGGTCCGGAACATACGGCGGGACGCCAATGAAGAACTCAAGAAATTCGAGAAGGATAAGCATCTGAGCGAAGATGTGGCGAAAAAGGAACAGGAAGAGATCCAGAAGGTCACCGATGCGTTTATCAAGAAGGTAGATGAGGTCCTGGAACATAAGGAAAAAGAGATAATGGAGGTGTAATGATGAACAGCAACTTTATGCTCAAGGTGGAAGACGCCAAGCTTCCCGATATCCAGAAAGCGCTCCAGCAGGCAGGCGTCAAGGTAAGGAGCATCATCGAAGTCCACAAAGAGGAACAGAAAAAAGAAGAAGCGAAGTAATGGCGGAGCGGGAAAAGCAAAAATCCCTTCCGAAGAAACGGACAGGAGCGGTCCCCCGGGGGAAGACGCCCAAGAAGGCGGGTGCCACATCACGCGGAAAAGGAAAGACACTGCGAGGTTCGAAATTGACGAAGCCGACAAAGAAAAAAACGACTGCAAGCGGGAAACCCGGGGGCAATAAACCGGCAGTCCGAAAAAAGATCCCTGTAACGGTCAAATCCAAAGCGAAGGCAGGCACAAAGACGAAACCCGGAGTCGCTACGGACCCGCATCAGGAACTCAGGAAGGCCCTCATCGGGAGAAAGGAAGCGATCGTCCGCGAGGCGAAGGAAGAGATCGCGAAATACATCAGCGGGGAAAACCGGCAGCTGGTCGAAACGGCGCTCGATGAGGGAGACTGGGCGGTCGTAGATATCTCCGAGGACGTCAACCTTATGAGGCTGGCAGCGCACCGTAAGGCGCTGTATGACATCGATGAGGCGCTGAGGAAGATCAGCGAAGGATCATACGGCATATGCGAGGAGTGCGGGGAGGAGATCGGAGCAAAGAGGCTGAGCGTCCTTCCTGCGGCGACCCTCTGCGTAAGCTGTCAGGGGAACAAGGAGCAACTCGAAGCGATCGAAAAAAAGGAGGAACCCTCGGTCTAGAAGAAGATCCCCGCCGGCTCTAGGGGGGGTCTATCTGGTTAATGCACCTGCCGTATACCTCGGCGAGTATCTTGTCCGCCCCCCTCGAAAGAAGGTCTTCAGCGAGTTTTGTGCCGAGGGCTTCCGCGTCCTTCCGGTCGCCTTCTGTATGTGCCCTTACGATCCTGTCGCCCGAGATGCTGCCGACGAGCCCGTCCATGACAATCTTTCCGCGTTCTATCCACGCGTGTGCCGCGATAGGCACCTGGCATCCCCCTTCGAGCCGTTTAAGACAGGCACGCTCCGCCCTGACGCACGAGGACGTATCCGCATGATCAAGAGGAGCGATGAGGCTATGGATGAATTCGTCGGCAATCCTGCATTCGATCCCGACGGCGCCCTGGCCTATCGCCGGGAGGCTGGTTTCCGGTGAAATGACTTCGGTGATGCGGTTTGCCCATCCCAGTCTTTTGACGCCTGCTGCGGCAAGGATGATCGCATCGAACTGGCCCTCATCCAGTTTCCGTATCCTCGTATCGAGGTTGCCGCGAAGCTGCATGATCTTGAGGTCCGGCCTTATGCTAAGAAGTTGAGACGACCTCCTGAGGCTGCTCGTCCCCACCGCGGCGCCAAGAGGGAGGTCCGCGAAAAGAGGGATGTTGAACTTGCCATTCTGCATTCGGGAAAGGAAGGCATCTCGGGGGTCTTCCCTTTCGCAGATCACCGCCAGATGGAGCCCTTCGGGAAATTCAGTAGGCACGTCTTTCATGCTGTGGACGGCAAGGTCGGCCTCACCCCTGAGGAGCGCCTCCTCTATCTCCTTTACGAAGAGCCCCTTGCCACCCACCTGCGCAAGCGGGACGTCGAGGATCTTGTCCCCGGTCGTCTTGATCTTGTTCAGTTCCACTTCGAGACTAGGGTTCATCCTCTGCAGTTCGGACTTTACCCATTCGGCCTGCCAGAGCGCAAGTTTGCTGCCGCGGGTGCCGATGACGACTTTATTTTTCATGGTAGTATGTTGCCTCCGGATTGTTTCTTTCAGTCCTCTTCACCGTTTATCCCATAGAGCTTCTTTATCGTAGCGATGAGCTCGTCGCGGTCTTCCGTGTCCTCTTTCAGAGCGACGGTCGGGGGGTGGATAAGCTTGTTGATTATCGCCGTGGCCATATACTCCACGGCCTTCATTTTCTCCTCGTCGAGGTCCGGGACCCTGCTCTTTAACTTCCCGATCTCCTCCGCCTTTATCTCCTCAGCCTTCTGTCTGAGGGAGATGATCGTCGGGACCGAATCGAGCGAAGACATCCATCTGAGAAATTTCCCCACTTCCTCGTCGATGATCTTTTCGGCCCTTTCCGCCTCTATCTTCCTGCCGTGGATGTTCGTGTCGACCACCTCCTGCAGGTCGTCGACGTCGTAAAGGTAGACGTTGTCGAGCTTGTTGATCTCGGGGTCGATGTTCCTCGGCACCGAGATATCGATGATGAAGACGGGCCTGTTCCTGCGCTCTTTCATCACCTTGTGCATCTGGTCCTTCTGGAGGACATACGTCGGCGCTCCGGTCGAGCATATGATGATATCGGTATGCACGAGTTCATGGAGGAAGTCCTCGAACTTCACCGGCTTGCCGTTGAACTCGCGCGCGAGTTCGCATCCCCTCTCATACGTCCTGTTGACGACCATCACGTCCTGGACCCCGTTGTTCATGAGGTGGCGGGCCGCCAGTTCGGCCATCTCGCCCGCGCCGAGGAGCATGAAGGATTTGCCCCCAAGGTCCGTGAATATCTTTTTGGCGAGTTCCACGGCCGCGAAGCTTATCGAAACCGCGTTCTCGGCGATCCTCGTTTCGGTCCTTACCCGCTTGGCGGTCGATATCGCCTTTTTCATGAGCTTGTTCAGGAGGACGCCGGTCGTCTTCTTCCCGAGCGCGAAATCGAAGGCGTCCTTTATCTGGCCGAGGATCTGGGGCTCACCGACCACCATCGAATCGAGGCTCGACGAGACCCTGAAGACATGCCGTATCGCGTCCTCGCCGTTATGGACGAAAAGGGATTTTTCAAACTCCTGTCTCGGCATCCCGTGCAGGGAGGACAGGAAATCTTTTATATGGTCCGCGGCCGCTGAAGTGTTGTTTACACACGTATAAAGCTCGACCCTGTTGCAGGTCGACAGCACGGCTGCCTCTCTCACCTCGGGGATCTTCCTCAGCCCGAATATCCCTTCTTCGAGTTTGGGGCCGTTAAACGCGAGCTTCTCCCTGATCTCGACGTTCGCCGTCCTGTGAGTTACTCCTAAAACCAGGACCTTCATCAGAATACGTGTTTGCTCTTAAGAATGAAGTTTACCCCGAAGAACGTGAAAAGGACGACGCAGAATCCGAGAATCGAGAGTATCGCGGCCCGCTTTCCCCTCCAGCCGGCGATGAGTCTCACATGGAGGACTACCGCATAAATGAACCAGGTGATCAGGGACCAGACTTCCTTTGGGTCCCATCTCCAGTAGCTTCCCCATGCGCTTTCGGCCCAGAGGGCCCCGGTAATAATCGCGAGCGTAAGGAGCGGAAACCCGATGGTGATCAGCCTATAATTTATCTCGTCGAGTATCTGGAGGCTCGGCAGCCTCTGAAAAAGACCGCCAAGGTGCTTTGATTTGACGTAATGCTCCTGCAGGAGATACATGATCCCTATCCCGAAGGCCATCGCGAAGGCGGCATCCCCGACAAAGGCGAGCACCGTATGGATCCCGAGCCAGTAGCTCTGAAGCACCGGGCTCAGCGGCTCCATCTTGCGGGGAAGTATCGAGGAAGAGAGCATCACCAGGAATACGATAGGCATGATAAACGACCCGAGAAGGCCGATTTTATAACGATACTCGAGGAAGAGAAAGATCAGCACGATACACCACGCGAAGAACGAGGAGGCCTCGTGCAGGTTGGCGATCGGGATATGGCCGGAAATTACATAGCGGGCTACGATATTGGAGGTATGAAAGAGAAATCCTACGACTGCAAGACTGAGCATGATGGTCGAACTCGTCTTCGTGCTCTTAAAGAGCTCCAGCACGCAGACGATCGACGCCGCGAAATAAAACGTAAGGGCAAGTTCAAAGAGATAAATTTCGACGCCCATCAGAAGCAGCCGAGCTGACAATCTTTGATCTTGATGCCCAATTCATCGGCAGCAGCGCCGACTTCCTTGTAGGAAATGCCGAGATCCTCAGCCAATTTCCGTGCCGCTGCGCATGAAAGTCTCCCGTCGGTGACCTTCTTCAACATCTTTTCCTTCAGCTCTTTCTTCATCCAATGATACGTAAGTTTGATTGATCTTCCCTGCGGCAAGACCGCAGGGAATCTAATGCAAGGAAATTTTTTTCATCCTTATTCGCTCGCTAACCCCGCGGCAAGACCAAGGGGAATATGCTCGCTATCTATTTAAAAACAAGGACTTCCAGCGAACTTTTCACTGCAAATCAATTATAATAATACAATAATGCTGCCGGAAAAAACAATTGAGCATGCCCAAAAATGCGGATCAGTAGCCGGCCGGCACCCCGGATTCGAATAACTTCTGGGCGATGCCGAGTTCATCGGGGACGACCAGCTCAGGCATCGACACCTTTTCGGACTTCAACACGGCAGAGAAATTTTCGCCTTGACAGAACCCTATCTCTATCGTTACTTCCCTGCCGGGCATCCCTATCTCGAAGAACTCGCTGCCTATGCGTCCGTCCAAATTCAGATCGAAAAATCTGTCCCGGTGGAACCCTGAGGACCCTTCGCCGGGAGTGACGTCGAACACCCGCATAATGATCGGCGTGCCATCCGGTGCCTGCTCCTTTTTTATCTCCCAGTCGACGAATATCACGTGAGGATCCACCGACATAAGGATCACTTCGTTTTCCCCGTATTCCCGGGGCAATTCTCTGGGTCCGGCTTTCGGCACTGCCAAGGCCTCGGGCAGTGAAGCCTTCTTCTCAGTTTTCAGGGACTTTGTTCCCTTGGCCGGTATTTTAGTCGTCGGGGAAACACTCCCGGCTGTCGCCCTGACAGGCTTTTTCAGGGCGGTCTTTATCCGGGTTTTTGGAGCGGCACCTTTCCCGGCGGTAGTCCGGGGAGCGGTTTTTGCCGTTGCCGGGGATGTCTTTTCATTTGCCTTCCGCGACCTTTTTGGGGCCTTATTCGCGAGGGAAGTTTTTTTCTTTTTTTGGGCGGACTTACTGATGGGATCTGCCGCCACAACCGCCTTTTTTGCGGACCGGGCAGGCTTGCCGGCCAGCTTTCTTTTTACGCCTTTCTTTGCAACTTCAGATATCGATGTGCCGGTTTTTTTCATGGACGCGCGTTTGCCCTGCCCTGTCTTCTTGGGCGGGGCAACGGCTTTTTTCTTCTCGGCAGATTTTTTCATTATACAGGCGTTATTCTACCAAATCGCGGACTATAATACACCCCCTAATGCGCCTCGGCCCAGTTCTTCCCGTGGCCTATCTCGACCTTAACCGGAACTGCGAGCGGCAAAGCTCCTTCCATCTCTTCTCTTACAAGGTCCTTTACTTTATCGAGCTCATTTTCCGGAAGCTCGAAGAGGAGTTCGTCGTGGACCTGAAGGATCATCCTGGCCGTAAGCGACTCCTTCTTCAGTCTCCGGGAGATATTGATCATCGCAAGTTTTATGATGTCGGCGGCTGTGCCCTGGATCGGTGAATTCACCGCGAGCCTCTCGCCCAGCTGTCTGGTATTCCTGTTATGGCTCACTATCTCCGGGACCGGTCTCTTTCTTCCAAAAAAGGTGCGCACAAACCCCTTTTCAACAGCCTCCGCAAGCACCCTTTCGGTATAAACCCTCACGCCCGGATGGCGGTCGAAGTATTGCATGATATACCTCTTTGCGTCTTCTCTTTCGATGTTCAGCGTCTCCGACAGGCCGAAGGCGGATATCCCGTAGATCACCCCGAAATTGACGGTCTTCGCGGTCCTCCGCATCTCTTCCGTTACCTTGTCGATCGGCAGCCCATAGAGTTCGGCGGCGGTCCTTGCGTGGATGTCGAGCCCCCTGTTGAACGCTTCGATCAGCCCCTCGTCTCCGCTCATGTGGGCGAGCACCCGAAGCTCCACCTGGGAGTAGTCGGCCGAAAGCAGGATATTCCCCTCTTCGGCGATAAACGCCTCGCGTATCCGTTTTCCCCATTCGCCCCGTATCGGTATGTTCTGAAGATTGGGATCGCTGCTGCTCAGTCTGCCGGTTGCGGTAGCGGTCTGGTTGAAGGACGTATGGAGGCGGCCGGTCTCCTGGCTCACCAGCGCGGGCAGTACGTCAAGGTAGGTCGTCTTCAGTTTTGTAAGGCTGCGGTAATGGAGCACCTCCCTCGGCAGTTCGTGAAATTCCGCGAGCTCTTCCAGCACGTCCATGCCGGTCGAATACCCGGTCTTCGTTTTCTTTGTAGGACTCAGACCGAGGCTCTGGAAGAGTATCTTGCTCAGTTGTTTGGGGGAGTTGATGTTGAATTCCTCTCCTGAGAGGAAGAATATCCTTTTCTGAATACTCTCTATCTCCATCGCCATTGCTGCCGACATGCGGCGCAATAATTCCGAGTCGATCCTTATTCCGGCTTTTTCCATTTCTATAAGCACGCCGATGAGCGGCATTTCGATATTGAAATAGACCTTTTCGAGCCCTTCGCTCCGGACCTTCCGGAAGAGGAGATCTTTCAGCTCATAGCTGAGCGCCGCATCCTCGGCCGCATAGGCCGTCGCCTCTTCTATGGTCACCCCGGCAAATGAAGCCCTTTTTTTCAGGACTTCTGCGAACGATTTCTTCCTTTTCGAAAGATATGCGAAGGAAATCTCCCCGAGACTCGGGGTCGCCTTGTTCGGATTCAGGAGGTAGGCCGCTATCATGGTGTCATAGCACATACCTTCCACTGCCACGCCCTCCCGCCCCATGAGCATGATGTCGTATTTGAGGTTATGCCCTATCTTTGCGATTTCTTTATTCCCGAGCACCCCGCCGATATGCCGCAGCACTTCGGTCTTGTCCGGCTGTTTTCCCATCCCTTCGTAAGAATGTGCAACCGGGATGTACGAGGCCCTCCCTTTTTCGGTGCATACGGCGATCCCCACAAGGCTGTCGGTCAGCGGATTCCTGCCGGTCGCCTCCAGATTAAAGGCGATTTCGTTCTTTGCCGAAGACAAGACCTCCTGAAGTCTCCCTATCGATCCGATCGTCTCATATTCGCACACTGTCTCTACGGACGGGATGAGTTTCATCAGGCTCGTGAACTCGAATTCCCTGAAGAGCGGCAGGAGTGCCAGCCAGTCCGGTTCCCGAAGCCTGAATTCCTGCGGGGCGACATCGATCGGCACCGAGGTGTCGATCGTCGCCAGTTTTCTGCTCAACTGCACGATCTCCCTGCCTGACGCCACCATCTCGCGCAGTTTTTCCCTTTTTATCCTTTCGGGGTGATCGAGAAGCTCGTCGAGACTGCCGAAGAGCGAGAGGAGCTCCTTCGCCGTCTTTTCTCCGACCCCTTTGATCCCGGGGATATTGTCCACTGCGTCACCGGTGAGCGCCATGAATTCAGTAACCCTCTCCGGGCCGACACCGAACCGCTCCCTGACATAATCGGGACCGAGGACCCTCTCCTTCATCGGGTCATAAATCCTGATGTGGTCTGTCACGAGCTGCAGCATGTCCTTGTCGGCCGTCACAATGAATACCTCATGCCCCTCTTCGGCAGCCTTCCTGGCTATCGTACCGATGAGGTCGTCGGCCTCATAGCCGGGCACCTCGAAGATCGTGATACGAAAGCCGGATATTATTTCTCTGATGTAAGGCAGCTGGGCGACCAGATCGGAAGGCGTCTCGGGTCTCTGGGCCTTGTATTCTCCGTATAGTCTGTGTCTTTCGGTCAGTGCCGGGGAGTCGAACGAGACGGCCAGCCCGTCGGGCTTTTTTTCCCTGATGATCTTCAGCAGCATGTTCGTGAAGCCGTATATCGCGTTTGTCGGAAAGCCCTTAGAGTTAGTAAGGCTTTTTATGGCGTAAAATGCACGGTAGACGTACGAATTTCCATCGATCAGATAAAGGTCCATGGGAGATTATACCCGCATGTTTGCAAAGGTGTAAATCACAATCCGGAATGAGGGAGGGACCCCACTCGAAATAATTGGCCTATTTCTGTTATAGTTTCTCACGGAATTTTAGCCCCATTTATTAATCGAAACAGGAAAATAGGAAAGGAGAACGTATGAATATCTTGATTTTCGGTCCTAACGGAAGCGGCAAGGGAACGCAGGGTGCGATTGTCCAGAAGAAGTATGGTGTTACTCACGTGGAGTCCGGCGCCATATTCAGGAAGAATATCAGCGGCGGCACCGAGCTCGGCAAAAGGGCGAAGACGTATATCGACAAGGGGGACCTTGTCCCGGACGATATCACGATCCCGATGATCCTCGACAGGCTTAAAGAGGATGACTGCAAGAAAGGCTGGCTCCTCGACGGCTTTCCCCGGAATGTGGTCCAGGCCGAGACGCTCCACAAGGCCCTCAAGGACGCCAATATCAAACTGGACTATGTGGTGGAGATCGCCCTCGACCGGAAGACCGCTGCCGACAGGATCATGGGAAGGCGGCTCTGCGTCAACGACAACAACCATCCGAACCATATCCATATCGATGCGATCAAGCCTGTCGAAAAGGGCGGAAAGCTCGTATGCAGGGTATGCGGCGGGGAACTCAAGACGAGGGCCGACGACCAGGATGCGACAGCGATCAACAAGAGGCACGACATCTACTATGACGAAAAGGCCGGCACCATGGCCGCGGTAAATTACTTCAAGAAGATCACCGGGCCTAAAGTGATCACCATCGACGGGGCGCCGCCGATCAATCAGGTCTCCGAAAAACTGATGTACCAGCTCGCGTAAATTTATTCATCTCTGCAATTAACGGCCGGCTTGCGATAAGGCAAGCCGGTCTTTTTTTTTGTTCGAAAAAAAGATTCGTGCGGGGATTTCGCCGGAGCGAAGAAAGGTTGCGGACCTGCCACCGGACAGGCAGGCAAGCCGCATCGACAGAACCCGAGGTGAGAATCTTTCGCTGCAGTTAATACGCAGGCAAACAAATATATTTAAAGTCGTCATTGTCCGGCTTGACCGGGCAATCCAGGCATGTCTATTGGCTGCTGTAATTACAGTTTTCTCTTGACTACTATCAGACCGGCAGGTATAAAATAACGCTGTGTGGCGGGGAAAATGTAGCAAAGGAGGGATATCATTCCGGAATTTAATCATCAGCAGGTCATCATTCCATGACTTCCCTTGTATGAAAAAGTCAGCAACCATAAAAGTAAACCTTTCAGTTGCATAAAGATTGTAAATTAACAGCCACAAAAGCTTGATTGACAGGCTTTTGAGCCTGATGACACTCCTTATGTTGGAGTTCACCGAATGTTACCTCCAGGTCATAGTTCTTTTTCCGTCATGCCCGAGGTTCTCAGTCGGGCATCCATGTTTTCTTAAGAATGGATTCCC
>JAJZPM010000054.1 GCA_021811105.1 Nitrospirota bacterium
ACCGAGATCATAAAGAAACAGCGCGAAGGCTATGCGTATGTGAAACCATGAACAGAGAAGAAGGCGGCACCGGAAGCGGGGCAAAGGAGTTCCTTGACTTTATGAGGAGTAAGCAGGCGCAAGGCATGACCGTGTCAAATACTGGGGAAAGTTGCGTATGCAGCCATATTACAGCATCACTACGCGTTCATCGAGCGCGCTATTTCAATGTTCAAGGAGGTCACGTCATGTTGAGGAATATATGGTTGCCGGTTATGTTCGTAACAGTTTTGTACATTGGTTTAGGCACAGGACATATTGCTTGTAGTGCGGATGTGAAGGAATCGACGGCTGCGAGCTCAATTCATATCGATATTCCCGTGGTGCTGAAAAAAGCGAACGTAGTGTTCAATATGGACCATCTGGCGTTTGCCGGTGATTTACCCATTGGCATTAACTATATGCATCTGCTGGCCAACCGTTTCAAGGAACAGGGGACAAAAGGTCAGATTATCGGCATCTTCCACAGTGATGCAGCTTACATGACGCTGAATGACAATACTTACAATACCTATCGCAATGTCAGCACAGGCAACCCATATAAAGGTCTCATAGCCGAATTGATCAAACAGGGGGTACAGATAGAAGAGTGTGCGGTTTCTATGAAAACCACAAATGGGGCAATGAAGATCTGCTGCCGGGCGTGAAGGTGAATTCAGGAGCGGTGGGCCGCTTAATCCAACTGATAGAGGAAGGTTACGTACAAATGCAGCCGTAGTTTTAGAGGAGTGATGGCATATGGTGATGAAGATAATCGCGCCAATATTGTTTATTGCAATGGCTGTTATAGCTCTGACGATATAGTCGGGGCAGAGCAGCCGTCACATGCAGACAAACCTATCATGGCATTCGGCGGAGGAGTCCTGTTATTTTTTTCGCCGTGTGTTTTGCTGCTCATCCCTTCGTATGTCTCTTACATCACCGGTATATCATTCGAAGACCTCACCGGTGAACAGGACAGAGGGAGAATCAGAAAGACGACCCTTAAAAGCTCGAAATTCTTCATAGCCGGTTTCTCGTTGATATTCATCCTCCTCGGCGCATCATCGAGCTTCCTCGGGCGACTGGAAAGACATTGTTGTGCCGAAGTTATATAATAGTTTACGCATGGGACGTGTCGGGGCATAAGAATGGAAGTGTTTAAGAACTACCGCAGGTATCCGAGATTCTCGATCTTCGCGAAGGCGGTGATCACGAGAAGGGACGTGGGCGCGCCCGGGAAGATCAATGCAATGGTGAATACGATTTCTCAGGGCGGTATGGGGTTTTATTCGGACGTGTTGCTGGAGAAGACTACCCCGGTTTCGGTAGAACTGATGATCGGCAGCTCCGAAGGGGCGGAAAGCCTTGAGGGCAGGATCGCTTCGATCTGCCCGCAGGGAAAGGATTATTTCATGGGTATCGCCTTCGACAGGGAGATTTCCTACGAACGTCTTGCTGAGATAGTCGGCTGAGTTCGGGGATGTGGTATATTAAATAATCATGAAACTCATACTGCTTATAGGCTTCATCCTGATCTGCGTCTATCTCTATGCCATGGTCTACTTCAGGATGGCATATAGCCGGCTCCTCTGAGGCGGGGTCAACCCCTCCGTGAGAGGGAGGTTACTGGAGCGTCTCGAAAAAAAGGGGATCAAGGCACCTTCTTGGCTCACTCGGAAGTCCCGGGGTTGCGGATAAGCTGACGCGCGGCTTCTTTCGTGCCCCTTCTTTCTCCGTGCACGCCCCGAAAGTTGTCAACCCCGCGCCGCTTGGATTATAATGTTTATCCGCGGAGAGGTGCCAGAGCGGTTGAATGGGACGGTCTCGAAAATCGTTGTGGGGGCAACTCCACCCAGGGTTCGAATCCCTGCCTCTCCGCCAGTTTTCCCGTGATCGTTATTCCGTCAGCCTTCCGCAGATCTTCTCTTCGTACTCAGGGAACTGATCGAGGTTCAGCGGTCGTTTGCGCATCTCGCCGAGTTTCATAAGCTTGAAGTTCAGTTCCCTGATCTTTCGGATCCGCTCTTTGTCGTCGTCGATGGTGTCGAGGAGTTCGCGGAGGTTCAGGACTTCTTTCCTGAGTTCGAGCTCGGGCGGGATGCATCCCGCATTTTTCAGTATCCGGTACGCGGACCTAAGGTCTTCGGGGATCCAGATCTCATCCTCAAGATTGAGGGGTCTGCCGCTGTTTTCCAGACGGTCGAAGTCGCCCCTCTCGATGGCCTCCCTGATCTTTTGTTCCGCGATCTTCGAAAAAATATCCATCTAGTGTACCGGCTGTTCCCTCACCTGCACCACGTTCAGCGGTATGGAGTTCATCATTTCGTCATCGAGGAAGTTCTCGACCCAGTATGTTCCCGGTGCCCTGAGTTCGACGTTCAGATGGACCGAGACGTCCCGGTGACGGTAATTGATGCCGTTCAGCGTCATCTTTGAGGAAGTCTCCCTGATCACGGTCTTTCTGTCGGGCGCAAGTATGCGCATCCTTATCTTGAACTCTCCCTGGCCTCCGGACCACTCGGTGAGGACCGCCAGACGGGGATGGATGGCCGGGAATTTGGTCGCGTAAACGTTTTCGAAGAGCCCCATAAGGCTCAATTTCCCCCCGGTCTCCTGTCTTACGTCGTCACAGATTATGGTGAAGCTGAGAGAGGGTTTGATGCGGTCTGTCATAGCGGCTCCTTTACGGTTATTGCTGCACTCCTATGGTTATCCTGTCCCGGACTGCTGCTGCCTTTACCCGAGCGAAGGAGTCAGTCCCGTATGACATTATAAATTGCTTACCCCCTTTTTTTCAAAACCAGGGAGGTGAAGAAGATCACCGCAGAGGTGAGGACGATCCCCGCGCCCGGAGCTATGTCGTACTGGTAAGAAAAAAACAGGCCCGCGACTACCGAGACAAGCCCTGCGGCGCAGGAGATCGCGATCATCGAACGCAGTCCCTTCGCGAAGAGGCGGGCGGTTGCGCCGGGGACCACCAGGAGCGCCGAGACCATGATGATCCCGACGATGCGGATCGACACGACGATCGAAACCGAAAGAGCGACGAGAAAAAGAATGTTTAATAAGTTTACCCGGATGCCGCTGACCCGGGCGAGCTCCTCGTTATAGGTGATAAGGAAAAGCTCCTTGAGAAAAAAAAGGATGATGGCGATCACGACGGCAGAGGTGATCAGGGTAAGGATGATCTCGTCGTGAGTGATCGCAAGGATATTGCCGAAGAGATACCCGAACAGGTCGATGTTGTACGACTGCGAAAGGCTGACAAGCGCAATTCCGATTGCCATCGAAATCGAATAGAATATCCCGATCGAAACGTCTTCCGATATCCGCCCCCTCTTTGCCGTGGTCTCGATCCCGATGGCTACTATGACCGCATAGACCACCGCCGCCAGTAGCGGGTTGAAGCCCGCGTAAAACCCTATCGCGACACCGCCGAACGCAGCGTGCGAGATACCCGCACCGACGAAGGACATCTTCCGGAGGACGACGAAGGTGGAGATGAGCCCTGTCAACAGACTCACGAGGACGCCCGCCATGAGGGCCTTCTGCATGAAGGGGGAGGCGAGCGCTTCGGGCATCACTTCCTCAGCCTCTCGCATTTATCGCAGACATCGGTATGCATCAGCACGTCGACGTTCTTACCGTAGAGAGAGGTCAGCACCTTTTCGTTCAGGGCGCCGAGGGGATTGCCGTGGTAATAGAGATTGATGTTCAGGCAGGCGATCTCGTCAACGTATGTAGTGACGGTCCCGATGTCGTGGGAGACCATGAGGATCGTCAAATTCATTTTTTTCTGCAGTCCCTTCAGCAGGTGATAAAAGTCTTCCTGCCCGACAACATCGATGCCGGTGCTCGGCTCATCGAGTATCAGTATTTTCGGGTCTCCTGCGAGAGCCCTCGCAATCGAGATCCTCTGCTGCTGCCCGCCCGAAAGCTGACTGTACTGGGAGTCTTTCAGCTCCTCGACCCCCATTATCGATAGGGCCTGGACAGCCTTCTCCCTGTCTTTTTTCCCCGGCCATCGCAGTGCCCCGGCCGAACGGTACCTCCCCATAAGGACGATGTCGAGCGCCGTTGCCGGGAAATTAGGGTCGATGTTCTGCTGCTGCGGCAGGTACCCGAAGGCGCCGTCTTCCGTGAGAAGCGACTCGGGGCTCCGGCCGAAGACGCTTACGGTCCCTGTTGTGGGCCTGAGAAGGCCCAGGACAGTCCTGATCAGAGTGGTCTTGCCGCCGCCGTTCGGACCGACGATCCCCAGGAAGATGCCCTCATCGAGTGACAAGTGAATGTTCTTGAGGACCTCTTTTCCCTTGATGACGACCGAGAGGTCTTCCATCTTGATCGCGCGGCTCATCCCATCGCCTTTTTCATGAGAGCCAGATTATATCTCATCATACCGATATAGCTCGCCCTTTCTTTTTGACCGCCTATCGGGTCGAGCATGAGCACCCTGCCGCCCGCCTCCCGTGCGATCGCCTCGGCCATCCTTGGGCTGAATTGAGTTTCGGCGAAGACGACTCTTATTTTCAGGCGGCGAATTTCTCTTAGTATACGGTCGATGTGCCTCGCCGTAGGCTCCTTACCCGGACCTTCCTCGATCACGCCGGCAACTGTCAGGCCGTATCTTCTCGAAAAATAATTCCATGCCGGATGGAACGTGACGTATTCCCTGGTTCTGAACGTCTTTACCGTCTCGGCGATCTGTTTGTCCAGCGCGGTGAGGACGGCGATATAGGAAGATGCCCTCTGCGCAAAGTATGAGGAATCAGCAGGGTCTGCCTTCGCATATGCCTCTTCGATCTTCTTGACCATGCCGATCGCGATCACCGGGTCGAGCCAGTAGTGAGGGTCTACGTTTCCCGCTCCGTGCTTCTCGTGATCCAGCGCGTGTATCAGGGCTACGCCTCTCGAACAGTCGACGGTCACGACGTCTTTCGCCGCGGCCGCAACCAGCTTGTCGGCCCAGAATTCAAGACCTGCCCCGATCTTGATGAATATCTTCGCCTGTGATATTTCCTGCATTGTCCTAGGCGTCGGTTCGTAGGTATGCGGGCTGGCGCCAGGAGGCAGAAGGAGAGTGACGACTACCTTGTCGCCTCCGACCTGCCTCGCAAAATCTGCAAGGGGCGCAATGCTGGCGACGACCTTCAGCTTAGTATCCGACGCGGAGGATGCATGCGACAGAAAAAAGACGAAACAAAGGCCAAGGAAAAAGATCTTATTCCGTGACAGCTTCATATGGCGTACAATGAGCGCAGTACGAAAAACGTGTCAAAAGCATGATAGAGTTTATAGCATAATCGGGGGCTTTTGCAAACGGACCTGCTGTCGCCGCGCGATTTTGGAGTACAATAGAAGATGCCGAATTCGGGAAGATTTTCTTCTTTGTCGTATAGGGATTTCAGGCTCTTTTGGTTCGGTCAGATAATCTCTCTTTCGGGCACCTGGATGCAGTCGGTCGCCCAGGGGTGGCTCGTTTACAGCCTGACTAAATCCCCGCTTTATCTCGGGATCGTGGCGGCGGCCGCTGCGCTCCCGATCCTCCTGTTTACGCTTCTCGGAGGCGTGATCGCCGACAGGTTCCCTAAGCGCAACCTGCTTCTTCTTACCCAGGGACTTTCGATAATCCCCGCGCTCCTCCTGGGTATCCTTACGAGTATGGGGGTCATTAAGGTATGGGAGGTCGCGCTTTTCGCGGCGCTTCTCGGGACGATTAACGCCTTGGATGTGCCGACAAGACAATCTTTTCTGATCGAGATGGTAGGCAGGGGGGACGTGGTTAATGCTATAGCGCTCAATTCGGCGGCGTTCAACGGCGCCAGGATCATAGGCCCGATGATCGCGGGATTATCGATAGAGTACTTTGGGCTGCCGGCCTGTTTTTTCATCAACGCCGCCAGCTTTCTCGCCGTGATCTTTGCGCTCTCCCGGATGGACGCCCGCGGCGATATCCTTGTCAAATCCGAAGGCGTAGTGAGCGATTTCATGAAGGGAATAAAATTCATCATGGGAGAAAAGGAGATCAAGCGTGCGATGGTGCTGATCGCGGTCTTTAGTCTTGTCGGGCTTCCATATATCACCCTGCTGCCGGTCTTTGCGGCCGAGGTCTTTCACCGCGGGGCCCAGGGGCTCGGCTTTCTGGTGGGCGCCTCCGGAATAGGCGCCCTGACGGCTGCGCTCGGCATCGCCCTTATGGGAAATATCGAGCATAAAACGAGGTTCATGTCGGTCGCGGGCCTCTGTTTTTCCTGTGCCCTGCTTGCGTTTTCCCTCTCGAAGGTATTTTGGATCTCGCTCGTCATCATCATGATCGGGGGCTGGGGCATGGTAAGCTATCTGGCTGCTGCGAACAGTTTCATCCAGGTGTCGGTGCCTGACGAACTGAGGGGGAGGGTGATGAGCGTCTATTCCTTTGTCTTCCTCGGTCTTGTGCCGGTCGGCAATTCGATCATGGGAGTGTCCGCGGATGCGATAGGCACGACGAATGCGGTGGCCGCAGGCGGCGCAATCTGTATCCTCGTCTCTGCCGCCTTTGCAAGAGGGTACCTGCGGAAAAGTCCTGAGAAAAGGGATGCGTAACGTAATTATCATAAAATCCCTCCTAACCTCCCTTTGCCCCCGCACTCAGGCGGGTTCGCCGAGGAGAAAAAGGGAGGAGTTTATCCCCTCTTTGGCAAAGAGGGGCGAGGGGAGATTTTTTTTGGGAATGAGCGTCCGGTTAGGAGACGCCCGTAGCCGTTGCTTAATGGGCTATAATAAAAAATCATGAAGGTACTTTCGATAGAGACTTCCACGATGCTCGGCGGGGTCGCCATTGTCGACGAGGAGACGGGGCTTGTCGCCGAAACGAGGCTCAACGTGAAGACGACACATTCCGAGAGACTTATGACGGTGATCGATCATGTGTTGGAACAGTCTGAGATGGGTCTGGACAACATAGACGCCTTCGCGGTGGCGATAGGCCCCGGTTCGTTCACCGGGCTGAGGATAGGATTGAGCACAGCGAAAGGGCTCTCCTACGCCACGGGAAAACCGATTGTGGCGGTGCCTACACTAGAGGCCTTCGCGTATAACTTCTCTTACTGTTCGTATCCGGTCTGTCTTATGCTCGACGCCAGAAAAAGAGAAGTATATGCGGCCGTCTTCAAATGGGAGGGAGGGGCGTTCCGGAGGGTGATCGAAGACACCTCGATCAAGGCGGAGGACCTGCTCAGGAAGTTTGACCAGGTCGTCTTGTTTGCGGGCGAAGGGGCAGCGCTCTATAAGTCTGTGATCACGGAGATCATGAAAGAGCGTGCGGTATTTGCATCTCCGGAAAAAATGGTGCCTTCCCCGGCAAATGTCGCGGTCCTCGGCCTTTCGAAGGCCGCAAGGGGGGAGTTTGCGGACGCACTGGCCGCAGTACCGCGTTATATCCGGAAGTCGGAGGCTGAAGTAAAATGGTCGGAGAGGGTCTGACGGATATCGTCATCGGCGACATGGAAACGGGAGACCTGCCCTCGGTGCTGGAGATCGAGCGCGCCTCTTTCGCCATGCCCTGGTCCGAAACGTCTTTTTTTAACGAACTGAAGAACCCGAGATCGATCAGCCGGGCCGCGAAAAGAGACGGCAGAGTCACGGGCTACATCTTCGCGAGCCGGATACTGGATGAGGGGCATATCCTCGACCTTGCGGTGCACCCTGACTTCAGGAGACAAGGTATCGCGTCGGCACTTGTAGCGCATGTGATTGAACATCTCAGGGAGGAAGGCTGCAGGTTCCTCTATCTGGAGGTGAGAGAATCGAATGTCCCCGCAATAAAGATGTATGGGAAATTCGGGTTCGAACGGATCGGGATACGAAAAAAATACTACGTTTCTCCCGACGAAGACGCGGTGATCATGTGCCTGAAACTGGAGGAGTAAAAAACGGGCGAATTCCAACAGCCGGGCGCACACACGGGTCCGCCCCTACGGGACATCGGAAATTGATGTGTGCTTTGTAGGGGCAGACCTATGTGTCTGCCCTGGTTTTTGTCTTTTCGGTTTTTTGTCTGTTGGCCCCGATGAAGCGGCTACCGCTGGACGTGTATGTGCCAGGATGTTAACGGGTGTCTACAGGCGGCTTTTCCAGATCTTCAGGAACGCCGATGAGCGGTACAACTCCGGTCTTTTTCATTTCGAGAATGAAAAGACCCGCCATGAATCCCCAGATGATCTTACGCCATCGCTCGATATTGACGACAAAACTCTTAAGGAGATTATCAGACGTCTCTATTACCCCGAAAGCCCGTATGAGTTCTCGGTGCTCCCGGCCGACATCCTCGGTCAGGTCTACGAACAGTTCCTCGGCAAGGTAATTCGTCTTACCGCCGGACACCGGGCCATAGTGGAGGAAAAGCCGGAGGTGAGGAAGGCAGGGGGCGTTTATTACACGCCGACGTATATTGTGGATTATATCGTGAAGAACACGGTGGGAAAATTGCTTAACCCCGATGGTTACGATGCCCCCGTCATTCCCGCGAAGGCGGGAATCCAGTCGGAAACACTGGATCCCCGTTTGCACGAGGATGACAAACCAATAAAGACGATGACCCCCAAAGAGGTCTCTAAAATCCGTATCCTCGACCCTGCCTGCGGTTCGGGGTCGTTTCTTTTGGGTGCCTATCAGTTTCTGCTCGACTGGCACCGCGACTGGTATGTGAACAACGTTCCTCAGAAATGGGCTGCCGGAAAGAATCCCGTTGTGTATCAAGCCCAGGGCGGCGACTGGCATCTGACCACGGCAGAGAAGAAACGCATTCTCTTAAATAACATTTACGGCGTGGATATCGATTCTCAGGCGGTTGAAGTGACGAAGCTGTCGCTTTTGCTTAAGGTCTTGGAAGGAGAAAACAATCAGACCCTCGAACGGCAGCTCAGGTTTTTCCATGAACGGGCACTGCCGGACCTCGGCGACAACATAAAATGCGGGAATTCGCTGATCGGGCCGGATTTTTATGAGGGATTATTTGTAGGGGCAGACCCATGTGTCTGCCCGCCTCGGCGTATCTGCCTCGATTCAGGCACCAACAAACCGGGCGCACACGTTGGTGCGCCCCTACACAGAATTATTCAATGGTTTAAGACGATGACGACCAATGAGTACATAACAGGTGTAAAAGAACATGACTGGTCTCCCTTTGCCGGCAGATTATGGCAACGCAATTATTACGAACGCGTCGTCAGAAACGAAGGTGAGCTGATGAAAATCAGGGAGTATATTTCTCAAAACCCGACACGGTGGGCAGATGATGAAGAAAACCCCGGGAGACGTTGATTTTCGTAGGGGCAGACCCATGTGTCTGCCCTTCTCTGCGTGTCTGCCAGGATTCGGGTACCAACCCCGGCACACGTGCGGGTGCGCCCTTGCCGGAACATCAAAACAATTGACAATGTAGTCTCTTTAGTATTAAACTGACTACAATATGAGCAAGACAGTGGGAATCAGGGAACTCAAGACGCACCTCAGCAGATATGTCCGGGAGGTCAGAGACGGGGACGAGATTCTTGTGACGGATAGAGGAAGGATCATTGCGCGACTATCGCCGGTGGAGCCCCGCTCCGAGACGGCCCGGTTGCAGGGCCTGCTTCTAAAGCTGTCTGCCGAAGGTCAAATAATCCTGCCGAGGATACATAAGAAGGCTGCGCGCCCGGCAAAAAGGAAAAAGATGAAAGGGACTTCTTTTTCCGATGCGGTCCTTGAGGACCGCAGGTGATTCTTTACTGCGACACGTCCGCACTGATCAAGCGATATGTCGAGGAGGACGGCACGGAGATTGTCGATCGTCTCTGGTCGGTATCTGTTGGCATTGCGACGTCCGTGGTGGCTTTTGCCGAAACAGCGTCGACGTTCAGCAGAAAGCTTCGCGAAGGCATTTTGACGGAGAAGGAATGTGAATCGACGCTGAAGACGTTTAGGACCGATTTCGACGCCCTCATTCTTGTTCCCGTTGCCCCGATGCTGAATTCAATGATAGAACGTCTGGTCAGGAGATATGAGCTGAGGGGATTTGACGCGATCCATCTTTCTTCGGCTTTGATGATCAAGGAGTCGGCCAGTTTGCCTCTGCAATTTGCCTGTTTCGACCGGACACTGAATGAGGCGGCCTTGGAGGAGGGCCTAACCGTAGGCCTGGAAAAATGATGTCGCCGCGGGTTTCAGTTCCTCTGTTCCGCGATCGCCTTGACTACTGCGATCGCGGTCTTTCGCATTTTGCCGCCCCTGATGTTTCTAAAGAGCCGCAGCAGCGTATCCTCCTCGCCGCTTAGTTTTCCGTAAAATGCGGGTTGTTCGGAAACCGCGAGATTCTCGCCCTGTAGAAACGCGCCCACAGGGATTTCAAGGGCCTCTGCCATTTGATAGAGCCTGGTGAGCGTTAGTTCGCTCGTTCCTTTTTCGTACTTCTGTACCTGCTGGTAGGAGATACCGAGTTTCTCCGCAAGCTGCATCTGGGACATCCCGGACGACAACCGCGCGTCCCTGATTATTTGCCCTGTATATTGTTTCAGTTTAGGCGTTCTCATTGCCGGAATCTCGCTGACTTTCATTTTTGCTTGGAGGTGGGCCAAAAGTCTATCAAGTCAAAGTAGCAACTATTGACAAATACAACTATAAATAGTATAAATATTACATGATGGGGACGGGGAAAATCCTTGTCGTTGATGATGAAGCCGCCTTGAGAAGCCTTCTGGCGGAAATGTGCGTGATGAAAGGGTTCCGGGTGGACAGCGCAAAAGACGGGGCCGAAGGGTTGAAATACGTAGAAGATGCGCGGTATGACCTCGTAATCGTCGATTATGAGATGCCGGTGATGAACGGGATCGAATTTGTGAGGAGGGTAAGGGAAAAAGGCAATCCTTTGCCGATCATCGGGGTAAGCGCTCTGGAAGTCGGCGACGCGTTTATGAATGCCGGCGCAACCTCCTTTTTACAGAAGCCCTTCAGCTTTGAGGCAATCAAGGAAAAAATAGAGGGAATCATTATCGGCGGCAGATTCGACGGCTAACCCTTTGCCGCCAAAAAAAATCTGCCCGCAACAGACGACGGGAATATCGAAAAGGGCCGGCCGCGGAATATGGCTAACGCCCCCAGACCCCTTCTATCGTGCCCCCGCATTTCGGGCATTTCCCGTCTTTGATCCTGTTTTCGATGATCCGGTAGCCGAACCTCTTTATCACGAGTTCTTTGCAGCCCGGACATGAGGTGTCCTCTCCGTCTGCGCCGGGGACATTCCCCTCATAGACGTATTTGAGCCCGCATTTGTAACCTATGTCTCTGGCCTGTCTCAGTTTTTCGAGGGGGGTCCTCGGCTTATCGAGCAGTTTATACATCGGATAAAACTGGCTGACGTGCCAGGGTATGGACGAGCCGACGGAACAGATGAATTCTGCGATCTCGGTGAGGTCCTTTTCAGAGTCGTTGAGATCGGGGATTATCAGCGTCGTCACTTCCACCCATACGCCAAGTTCCTTCATGAGCCTGATCGTGTTCTTCACCGGTTCCAGCCGCGCACCGCATATCTCCCGGTAAAATTTATCGCTTCCCTTCAGGTCTATGTTGTTGGCGCTGAGATAAGGGGCGATAAGCCGTGCTGCTTCGGCACCGGTATAGCCGTTGCTGACAAAGACGTTCTTGATGCCCCTTTCAGAGGCGATAAGGGCGCAGTCATGGGCGAATTCGAAGAAAATGGTCGGTTCCGTATAGGTATATGATACACTTGCGCACCGGTTGTCCGCTGCAGCGCTGACTATGTCTTCCGCCTGCATGTCCCGGCCCGGTATCGGGAATTTTCGCTCACGAGGGAACTGCGATATCTCATAATTTTGGCAGTGTTTGCAGCGGAAATTGCATCCGACGGTCGCGATCGAGAGCGAAGTCGACCCAGGGAGGAAATGAAAAAGAGGTTTTTTTTCTATCGGGTCGATATTCATGGAGACGACCTTGCCGTATACCAGACTGTAGAGAGTCCCATCCCGGTTTTCACGGACGGCGCATATCCCCCGTTGGCCATTATGAATCAGACAATTATGTCCGCAGAGATGACACCGGACATCGCTGCCCTGCAGCCTGTCGTATTGCATCGCCTCTTTCACTAAGTCCAGTATAGCAGATGCGGGGGCCAAGTAAACCAGCCGGGGGCCGGGCGAAGAGAACGATACCACTCATGAGAAGTGCTTGTTTTTACTCAGTTGCGCGTTGCATTATTGACTTGAGGCGGTCCGATCCTTAAAATAGTTATTAATAGTTGAAACTGTATAGGAGGTAACATATGCCTATTTACGAATATATCTGCAAGTCATGCGGGGAAAGATTTTCCCTTCTTCAGAAGGTGAGCGCAACGGAGAAGGACACGACCTGTCCCAAGTGCGCTTCAGTGGAGGTGAAGAAGGTGATGTCCTCTTTCTGCTGTTCGGGGTCGGATGCGGGCCTTTTGCCCTCATCGTCTTCACGAGGGTTCAGCGGGGGCGGCTGAGGCGTCTCTTCGTGCTGAACCGTGTGTTCAGCGGTGCCAAATAATACGAAAAGCCTTGACTTTTTCGGTACGTAACAATAAAATTCTTCAAATACCTTGAAGAGGTGAAGGATGGCCCAGCGGCTCTTGCTTGCAGACGACAGCATCACGATTCAAAAGGTTGTGGAACTTGTTCTCGCCGAGGAAGATTTCGAGATCAAGGCTGTAAGTAACGGCGAAGAGGCCCTGAACGCAATCGAGTCCTTCAATCCAGACATAGTGCTTGCCGACATCGAAATGCCGAAGATGAACGGCTACCAGCTCTGTGAAAAGATCAAGCAAGACCCGAAGACGGCCTCCGTGCCCGTGATCCTCCTTGCCGGTGCCTTTGAGCCTATCGATGGGGAGCTTGCGCGGCAGGTCGGCGCGGATGATTCCGTGATCAAGCCGTTCGAATCACAGGAATTGATCAGCAAGATCAATGCGGCCCTGACTATGGCTTCCGCGGAAGAGGGTGAAGAGGCCTTTGCGGAGGCCGTCGAGGAGCCGTTCGAGATCGCCGAAGAAGCGGAGGATATTGCCGATGCAGACGAGGGAATCGAAGTGGCGGATCTTGAGGAAGACCTGTGGGCGATGGAAGAAGTTGAGGAGGCGTCCGAGGAGTTTCCGGCAGAAGCAGTCGCTGAAGAGGACCTGCTGGCGACCGAGGCCGAAATCGAATTGCCTGAGGCTGAATTCCCCAAGGTTGCCGCTCCCGGGGTTGCGATGCCGGCGGTTTCTTTGCCGTCAAAGGAAGAACTGCTCGGCGCCTTCGAAAAGACGATTCAGGAGAGGTCCGCGGCTGTTCTCTCGACTATGGATATAAAAGAGGCAATGCTGTCCTCGCTCATGCCTGCTCTCAAGGATTCGATCGACAAGATCCTATGGGAAATCGCTCCCGAAATTGTGGAGAAGATGATGCGGGAGGCCCTGAAGGGGTCCATGGCGTCGCTCACCAAAGAGATTGAAAAGGTCATATGGGAAACCGTTCCCGATCTCGCGGGCACGATGATCTCTAAAGAGATCGAAAGAATAAAGTCCGAGTTCTAACTCAATTATTTGTAAGTGCATGGCGGGGAAAAGGCAGTGCCGATTCCCCGTCTTTCTTTATTATGTCCGAACTAGACAAAGGTTATAACCCGAAGGGCGTTGAAGAAAAGTGGTACAACTACTGGATCGCGGGCAATTATTTCGTTGCCGACCCGGCCTCCGGTAAGGAGCCCTATTCGATCGTTATCCCCCCTCCGAATGTTACCGGTTCACTTCATATGGGGCATGCCCTTAATGCGACGCTCCAGGATATTCTTGTGCGGTGGAAAAGGATGTCCGGCTACGACGCGCTATGGGTCCCCGGGATGGACCATGCCGGAATTGCCACGCAAAATGTCGTCGAAAGACAGATCTCCGGCGAAGGTATAGACCGTCACCTGCTCGGCAGGGACGCCTTCATCGAGAGGGTCTGGAAGTGGAAGGCTGAATACGGCGGCAGAATTATCCATCAACTCAAGCGGATCGGCGCCTCGTGTGACTGGACGAGGGAGCGCTTCACTCTCGACAAGGGCCTTTCCGAGGCGGTGGTCGAGGTCTTTGTCAGCCTTTATGAAGAGGGGCTGATATACCGCGACAAGAGGCTGATCAACTGGTGCCCGCGTTGCCATACCGCACTTTCGGACATCGAGGTGGAGCATGAAGAATACGAAGGGAAACTTACGTACATCAAGTACCCCCTAGAAGACGGAAGCGGTCATATCGTAGTCGCCACGACGAGGCCGGAGACGATGCTCGGCGATACCGCGGTCGCAGTGAACCCCGATGATGAGCGGTATGCGGGCCTGATCGGGAAGAAAGTCTCGCTCCCTCTGACCGGCAGGAGCATTCCGATTATTGCGGACAGCGCAGTGGACGCCGAATTCGGCACCGGCGCGGTCAAGGTGACGCCAGCCCACGACTTCAACGACGAGGCGATTGCCAAGAGGCAGAGGCCGCCGCTCGAGTTTATCAGTGTTATAGGCCCGGACGGACGGATGACGGCCGGGGCCGGTCTCAAATACGCGGGCATGGACCGTTATGAGTGCAGAAACGCGGTTATCGGCGATCTAAAGGCAGAGGGCCTGATCGCGAGCCAGGAGAAATATTCCTACTCCATAAGTCAGTGCTACCGGTGCAAGACGGTCATCGAACCGCTCTCTGCCCTGCAGTGGTATGTGAAGGTAGGTCCCCTCGCCGAGGAGGCGATGAAGGCGGTGCGTGAGGGAAAGATAAAGATCGTCCCCAAGACCTGGGAAAACACGTATTTCGCCTGGATGGAAAACATAAACGACTGGTGCATTTCGAGGCAGATATGGTGGGGCCACCGGATCCCGGCATGGTATTGCGACGACTGCGGAGAGGTGATCGTGTCGCGTGAGAACCCTGCGAAGTGCACGAAATGCAGCGGCCCGTTACGACAGGACGAAGACGTTCTGGACACCTGGTTTTCTTCGGCGCTCTGGCCTTTCTCGACGCTCGGCTGGCCCGCGGACACTCCGGAACTCCGGAAATACTATCCGACCTCTGTGCTGGTGACGGGCTTCGATATTATATTCTTCTGGGTGGCACGAATGATCATGATGGGGTTGAAATTCAGGAAGGATGTGCCCTTCAGAGACTCATACATACACGCGCTGGTGAGGGACTCCTCGGGCCAGAAGATGTCCAAGTCCAAAGGGAACGTCGTCGACCCGCTCGTGATGATGGACAAGTACGGAACCGACGCGTTCAGGTTTACACTTGCGGCCTTTGCCGCCCAGGGACGCGACGTGAAATTCTCCGAAGAGCGCGTCGAGGGCTACCGGCATTTCGTGAACAAGCTCTGGAACGCGTCCCGGTTCATATTGCTGAATACGGGAGACATCGGCGTGCCCGGGACGATGTCCTTTGAAGGTCTCGATATCGGCAGCAGGTGGATACTCAGCAGGCTTGCCGCAACTGCGGATGAGATCGGTCTGTCCCTCGAAGAATACCGCTTCAACGATGCGGCGAGCGCTCTTTACAGGTTCATATGGCATGAACTCTGCGACTGGTATATAGAGATGGTGAAGCCGGTCCTCTACGACGAAAAAGCAGACAGGGAGAAAGTCAGAAAATGTCTTCTCTACGTCCTTGACACGACGTTAAGACTGCTCCATCCCTTTATGCCCTTTGTCACTGAAGAGATCTGGCAGAATATCGGACCTGCCGGAGGGCGCAGGGAGGGGGAAAGCGTCGCAGTAGCCGTTTATCCCCGGACGCTGGTACGCGACGAGGCCGCGGAAGGCGAGATGGAGATAATAATGGAGGCGGTGACGGGCATCAGGACGATCCGGGGTGAGTTGAATCTGTCACCCTCGCTCGAGCTCAAGGCCTCGGTCCGGACACTAACCGAAATGGCCGAGGAGGTCCTGAAGAGGAACCTCCAGTATCTCAGGAAACTGGGAAGGGCCGAGGTGAGCGGAATAGGGAAGGACGTGAAAAAGCCGAAGGGCTCGGCTGCCGCGGTAAGGGACTATGTCGAGGTCTATGTCCCTCTCGAAGGGCTGTTGAATATAGAGCTCGAAATTGATAGACTGAGAAAAGACGGGTCGAAGGTGGAAGAGTCGATCTCGTTTCTGAGCAGGAAACTTCTCAACGAAGATTTTCTCAAGAGGGCGCCGAAGGAGGTCATCGCAAAAGAGAAGGAGAAGTACGAGGAGTGCCTGAGGAAGAAAGAACGGATCGAGGAGCACATCAAGAAACTCTATGAGGCAGGGGGAAAGGGTGATGGCTAAAGAAGAAACAGAGGTCAAGGAGAAAGACCTGGAGATCATCGAGGGTGAGTTCGTCAATATAACCCAGAGCACCGTGAGGAACGTCGAGGGCGGCCATGTGGAGATGCAGCAGGTCGGCGCGCTGAGCGTCGACGGCGAGCGGATCGAGGCGACACAGTGCGCGGCGGTGCTGCTGAGGGGAGACGAGGTGAGCCTTAATCAGAGCATAAGCACCGTGACAATCGGGAGCAATACGACCGTAAATTTTTCGTGCGCCCCCCTGACGATTTCAAGGTCGGAGATCGTGATCAACCGGAGCGCGGCAGGCATCGTCGCTGCGGGCAGCGTGAAGGCGGACAAGAGCGCCGCCCTCCTTGTGCTCGCGAACACCGTCGAGGGAGAACTCACGACGCTGCTCGACTGGAAGTCTGCCGTGGCCCTGAGCGCGGTGGCCGGAGGCATTTGGGGGTTGCTGTCGCTTCTCAGAAGGAAGTAGGATGGAAATCCCTTCAAGCGTCGTCGAGCTGATAAAGCATGCCATAGAGGAGGACATCGGCCACGGCGACATCACGACGGCCCTGCTGGTCCCGGAGGCTAACGAGTCGAGGGCCTTGTACGTGGCGAAGGGGAATTTCGTCCTCGCCGGCATGCCATTTGCCGAAGAAGTCTTCCGCATCATCGATCCCCTGGTTTCATTCAAGGTCTTCTATCACGAGGGCGCGAAGGTCTCGCGGGGAGACGTCCTTGCAGAGGTGTCGGGCAAGACTAGAGTCCTGCTTGCAGGAGAAAGGGTGAGCCTCAATATCCTCCAGAGACTTTCCGGCGTCGCTACACTCACCAGCCAGTTCGTCGATGCCGTAAAGGGAACGAGGGCAAAAATACTGGACACCAGGAAGACGACCCCTTGCCAGAGGTTCATGGAAAAATACGCGGTGAGGATGGGCGGCGGGATGAATCACCGTTTCGGTCTTTTTGACGGTATACTCATCAAGGACAACCACATCGAGGAGGTCGGCGGGATAAGGGAAGCGGTAAGTCTCGCGAAGGCGGGGCATCATCTCGCGAGGATCGAGGTGGAGGTGGAGAACCTCAAGGAACTCCAGGAGGCGATCGAAGCGGGGGCCGATATCGTGATGCTCGACAACATGACTGCCCGGGATATGGCGGAAGCGGTGCGCTTCGTGAACGGGAGAGTGACGGTCGAGGCCTCGGGCAATGTCACTATCAGCAGCGTAAGGGAGATTGCCGAAACAGGGGTCGACCTCATATCGGTCGGTGCGCTTACCCACTCGGTCATCGCAGCGGACATCAGCATGAAGATAGTAAAGTGACGTGGAATTGGCGAGGGCTCATATCTTTGTCAGGGGCAGGGTCCAAGGAGTATTCTACAGGGCCTTTACGCAGGGCGTAGCGACGAGGCTCGGTCTCCACGGGTGGGTGAAGAATCTTTACGACGGGAGGGTCGAGGCGGTCTTCGAGGGAGAACGGCCCCTGGTCGAGCATGCTATACGTGAATGCAGGCAGGGTCCTCCCGGCGCTTACGTAGATGACGTCGATGTGGCATGGGAGACGTATTCGGGGAAGGAATACGGGTTCGGAATCAAGTATTAGGCTGTCGAGGCAATACGCGTCGCTGAGGCTGCCCGCATTTTGCTCTCACGACCGCATCTCCTGCGCGATGTATTGACCATGCCCGCTTTATTCTGCAAGAATAATCAGCAATGATCGATCGTATCGAAGAAAAGGTTTTCTCAGGCGGCCGGATCACGTCCGAAGAGGCTCTCGCAATCGTCCGGGTGTCGGGTCCGGATGTGTTCGCCCTTTTTTCCTCTGCCGCCAGGATCAGAAACCGCTTCCGCGGCAACGTAGTCGATATCTGCGCCATCATAAACGCCAAGTCCGGAGCATGTCCCGAAGACTGCGCCTACTGCGCCCAATCCTCCAGGAGCCTTTCCGGTCCGCCGGTTTTCCCTCTTGTCGATAAAGAAGTGGTGATCGGGAATGCCGCTGAGGCTAAAGAGGGCGGGGTCAGGCGGTTCTGCATCGTGAC
This sequence comes from Nitrospirota bacterium, assembly GCA_021811105.1. Lineage (GTDB taxonomy): Bacteria > Nitrospirota > Thermodesulfovibrionia > Thermodesulfovibrionales > UBA6898 > Sulfobium. The sequence goes on from JAJZPM010000054.1 coordinate 18,350, forward strand.
GAGCGGAAGAAAGGCCGCAATGGGAGAAATAGAGCGGATCGCCGTGATGATTGCTGAAGTCAGGGCGATGGGGCTTCTTCCCTGTGCAACGCTCGGTCTTCTCGGCAAAGAGGAACTCCTCCTTCTGAAGGAGGCCGGTCTGGAGCGGTTTCATCACAATATCGAGACTTCCGAGAGGTTCTTTCCCGAGATATGCACCACGCATACTTTTCAGGAAAAATTGAGGACGATAGATGCTGTTAAATCAACCGGGCTTTCCCTCTGTTCGGGAGGCATCTTCGGTCTGGGGGAAACATGGCGGGACAGGATCGATATGGCGAGCACGCTCAGGGAAATCGGACCGGACTCAGTCCCGATAAATTTTCTCATCCCGGTGAAGGGCACCAGACTCGGCGGTCATCCTCCGCTTGACCCTTTCGAGGCGCTCAAGATCATAAGCCTGTTCCGGTTTATGCTGCCGGACAAGGAGATACGGGTATGCGGCGGCCGGGTGCAGACGCTCGGGGAATTTCATCCCCTGATATTCGCCGCAGGCGCGGACGGTCTTTTGTCGGGGAATTACCTGACGACCACCGGGCGGAGTTTTGGGGATGATCTGAGGCTGGTCCGGCAGCAAGGCCTCGGCACGTGATCCGGCAATGATAACGGCGTTGAGGAGAGTGTCCGCATGGTAAGTATCAGAATGAGGGCCTCCCGAAGGGCTGGGAACAAAAAAGCTTCAGGAAAGAGAGGGGATAACGTTTCCCGCGAGGTACATATTTCGGGCGCTGAGGGGATGTACGGCGATGACGATGTGAAGCGCATAGTCCAGGAATACATCGCGAGGGCGACCGGGCACAGCCGCGGCAGGCCGGACAGGATCGACATCACCATAGAGAGGGTCGCGGAGAGGCCGAGACTGATCCGTGCTCTGCCGGTAAAGACGCTCAGGTGCGGCACTCCGCGCATGGCAGGGAAGTTCATAAGAAAAATGCTCACCGCGGCAGGGGTGTCGGGGCGGGCCGTCAACAAAGGAATGGGGATAGTTTTCGGCGATGATACGATGAGAGGCGCAGCCATTATTTACGCCGGATCCGGCAAGAGGGTGGAGCCGGACAAAAAAAGAGGGGTGCGTGCGTCGAGGCTTGGCATCAGCAAGAGCGCAGCGGGCTCGCTCGGCCGGGCACTCCGGGGGCAGGGAATTCATACCGCCACTGTCGTCGAGGCGGTCGTGCTTGCCTCGAAGGTGGCCTCATGCCCGTATGTACTTGCGGAACTCTGTGTTTCCGATGATCCGGATTACACGACGGGTTATGTTGCGACCCGGAAACTGGGGTATGTGAGGATCCCTCATATCAAGAGAAAAGGAGAAAAGAAGGGCGGCAGGGTTTTTTTTGTGGATGACGGCGCAGTGGTGGGTGATGTGACCGAATATCTCGAAAAAAAACCTGTCCTGGTCAGCAGGATTTCTGAATGCGGCGGCCTCCATTCGATAGATGAAGTCATTGGTCAGCATCGTTTATAATCCTGCCGCGAGAAAGGCGTCGAACGCTAATATCGACCGTGCAGCCTCTTTTCTCGGAAGGGAAGGGTTCGAGGTCGAAGTACTCAGGACCGAAAGGAAGGACCACGCGCGCCAACTGGCGGAAGAGGCGCTCAAGAAAAGGCCGTCTCTCATTATCGCTGCAGGAGGAGACGGGACGATCAACGAAGTGATCAACGGCCTGGCATGGTCCGGTACGCCGGCTGCAATCCTTCCCATGGGCACTACCAACGTGCTTGCGAAGGAGCTGAATGTGCCCGAAGACCTTTACGGTGCGCTCCGCACGGCGGTCGGCGGCAGTCCGAAAAAGGTGTCGCTCGGCAGGATAGAGATCGAAGGCGGATTGAGGTATTTCTGTCTCATGGCGGGGGTGGGACTTGACGGGAAGGCGGTCCATGACGTCAATCCTTCGATAAAGAAGGTTTCCGGAGGAGCCGCATATATTCTCAGCGGGATCAGGAATATCGCGATGTTTTCGCCGGAGAGGATAGAACTCCTTGTGGACGGGAAAGAGTTTTCGGGGTATACGGCAGTGATCGGCAAGGCGGCCAAATACGGCGGCAACTACAAAGTGACGCCGGATGCGAATCTCCGGGACCCCTTCCTTTTCGCGTGTATATTCCGCGGAGGGAGACGTCTCGACCTGCTGCGTTACTCGATAGGGGTACTCAGGGGCACCCACCTTCGCTATAAGGACGTGGACTATCTGAAGGCGTCAAGTGTCGAAATCCTGGGAAGGGCACACATGCAAGTGGATGGAGACTATCTGGGCCTCAGCCCCGCCAGGGTGTCGGTCGCCGTGGGGGCGCTCAGTCTGATATTCTGATCTAGGCCGATTAAAGGGCAACTGTCCGCGCCAAGCCGCAAAGAACGTCGAGAAAGACCGTAACTTAGGACAAGAAAGGATCTCACCTTTTGCGGCGATGGGTGCATTTTCCGGCAATCAGGCCACTCATTCCGCGCCATTCCGGCCCGGTGTTCCGGCAAATATGCAGCGCTCGCCGTCTGGAACAGGGAAGTGCCACGATAATTTTCGAACCTAACACGAGTCCCTCTGAGATAACTATGTTGAGTGATCTCTTTCACCCTACCGCTTCCCCTTCTTGCATTTTTTTCTTGACATGAAAAAAGCGGCTGTGGTTAAATTCTGTCGGGAATCGATTAAGCTTCCAAAAGGGGATGTCGGGAAAGGGTCGTAGCATCGGCTTTCCAATTCTCCCTGTGATAGTTACGATTTCCGTGAGGAGGGACATGTGAAAAGAACAGCTTTTTTCCTTCTTTGTCTGGCGCTGATACCGCTTCTTACCGGATTATCCTCTGCTGCCGAAAAGGTCTTCTATTACCACACCGATCCTGCCGGCTCGACTATGGCGATAAGCGACGATGCGGGCAATATAGTTTGGAGGGCGACTTACAAGCCCTTCGGGCAGGAACAATCTGTGTCCGGGTCGCTTGAAAATAACGAAAGGTTCATCGGCAAGGAAAAGGACAAGGAGACAGGACTTGTCTACATCAACCATCGATATTTCAAGCCCGAGATAGGCCGCTTTATCTCTCCCGATGAAGTACGCTTGTCGACCCAGGGACGAGCAAGAATAATCAAAAGCTTCTACATAACCCGCAGTTGCTAAATCGATACGCGTATGGGTTAAATAATCCGTATAGGTATATAGACCGCGACGGAAAAGAAGTCACTATCATTATTCAACGTGATACATATACCAGTACTTCTGTTACAAGCACTATTCGCGTAACCAGCGATCTAACAACTTCTGCTTTTAATGGGTATACCCTTGAAAACGCCCATGCGGGCGATAGTCATGATAAACCTCCAATTCCGCCAGGCGCCTATGATGCATTCGTTAGAACAAATCACTCTCCAAATAGGATAGAACTCAAGGATGTGCCAGGATATGAAAATATTCAAATTCACGAAGGGAATAGGCCCACGAATGTCAAAGGCTGCTTTGCTGTCGGGACAAAGCGTGCAGACGACTATGTAGGAAATAGTCAAAATGCAATGGGGCAGATTAATAAGGTTATTCGAGAAGATGCCACGAATGATATCAAGGTAATCGTTAATGGCCCAAGCAAGAAACCCATTGAATAGACTGGGAGTTTAAAGATGAAAAGATTTATTTTATCAGGATGCATTCTTATATTGGCAGTATCTGAATCCTTTGCCGGAGATTGTCAGCACAAAGTTACTCTATTCTTAAGCAATCCCAGTTATAAGAATTATCTTGAGCTATATAGCAACGAATCGACCATTGATAGCGACTCATGCTGGCCCGAGATAAAGAAAGATGTTCATAAATTGGCGAGACTGTACAAATATACGAAGCAAGGCAATAAATGGGCAATTAAAATATTAATTAAACATACGAGCGACCTCGATGGCGGAGAGCTTGAGGATGCATACATAGCATTGGGTGAATCTCTCGATATCAAGCCAAGAATATTATTGGTAGAATTCAAGGAAAAGAAAATGACTGAAAATCAGTTTACGCAGGCAGTTGAAATGTTGTCTTTGTCATTCGTTGACAACAAAAAAGGAACCTTGACTGCATTAGAAGCGCGAAAAAGGAAAATTCTCTCTGTTAAGGATGCCGGCCTTAAAGAGCAAAAGGAATTGGCTGTTAAGGCGATAAACAGTCAAATTAAATGGATTTTGGAAAGATGGCCTAACGATGG
>JAJZPM010000055.1 GCA_021811105.1 Nitrospirota bacterium
CTGTGGATCAGGATTCACCATTCCCGATAGCCATCGGGACCCGATGATTCCGCGAAACGCCCCGTGCGGACCCGCATGCGGGGTGTTGTGGGGGCTGGGGGTTAACTACCCCCGGCTACCCGATTAGATGGAGGTATTGTCACCAACATCTTCTTCTATTGTAAATTCGGGATAAAGCTTATTCATACAATCAGGGCAAATACTATGACTGAACTGAGTTGTCGTATGTTCTGTGATGTAAGATTCTATTGGTTTCCAAGACGTCATTTTAGTCGCATCTGAATTCGAAATTCGTATTTTCTTGCAGTTGGCACAGATTGGCAAAAAGGATTCTAGCATTCTAACTTTACTCAAGGCCTGCTCCAAATGACGTGCGTAAAGTATTATTACACCAAATAGTATGGTGCTCACTGAACCGGTAACTCCACCCACAATCAAATGTTCCTGATCAAAATACGGTATTTCTGGGTGGAGGAAACTGTCAACGATGGCATTGAGATTACTGATTAAAAAAATGGTAAAGAAAAAAAGAACAATTTTAAGAGCTGTATTCTTGAAAAATAATTCCTTTGGGTTGAGAATGCTTAGTTCCATAATTTCTCCAGTTGCGCGATTATTTCATCTAATGAGGCAGTTGAGCCGCCGCGAAGCGGTCGGTTTCGAACTCCTGGTTCTCCTGCGAGCGGAGCGAGCAGCAGGAGTTCACGGCTCAACTGCCTCATTCTTCCGCGAGCGAAGCGAGCGGGAGAACGCTGAGTTCAGCGGGTTCCCCGCTGGAACGATTGGTTGGAAATCGCTGGCTTCCTCTTTCCGTCCATAAGTTGTCTAAGTTGGCAACGTCCCCTACTCATCCTACGGTGCTCCGAGATATCACGCTATTCTCACAGGGTTGAGCAGGAAAGGCTTTTGGCATCTTGCGAAAACCTTATCAACGAATTGCGGGTTATCGAATGAGCATCTTGAAAAACAGGGACTTATTTCTATGCGAACACTGTGGATCAGGATTCACCATTCCCGATAGCCATCGGGACCCGATGATTCCGCGAAACGCCCCGTGCGGACCCGCATGCGGGGTGTTGTGGGGGCTGGGGGTTAACTACCCCCGGCTACCCGATTGTGGGGCCTTTTCATATGTTTTTTATATGCCTCTTATTATTCTTTTACAAATTTCATGAGCCTGTGCGAAACACGATGCGGCGGTGAATTAGGGATGGGCATTTTCTTTATTGCTTTTTTGATCAATGCGTTGTTTGTGTTCCGTGTTGGATTTTGGATTGATAGAGAAATTCTCTGGAAGTGGGATTACCTTGGACTTGGCGGCATCTTGGCCGCCGCGATTGTAGGTAGTTATTTCATCGTGTTTCTTAATATGGTCCGCTATTATATCCAGAGAGTTTTTTTGTGCTAATGGGTGCCATTGTGCAAGTAGCCACCCCAATAGAATGCCGCCGATTGTTGCCCATACGCCTATGTAACCGGGACGAGCTTGTATTTTTGCTATTTTCCTATGTAGTTCATGCTCGAATAGAATATAGGCCGGAGATCCCTTATCACATTGAGATAAGAGAACGGCAAGTTTTGCAGGTGTCATTTTTTTACGTTCTTTTTCTGTATGAGGTATGCCGTGGAATCCTTCATAAATATCATTTGCGATTTCTTCGGCTTTTCTGTCGGTGGATTTACACCACCAAAGGAGTTTTGAGATGAATGATTGTTTCATAGCATTGTTTTATTTATGTACCCACAACGTAAAGTTGAGGGGCGCCGCGCTTTTGCGGCGTCCCGCTCGAACGCCGGGTTGGGCGTATGCGTCACGATTGCTGCTCGGTTTCAGGCAACCTCGCGGCACCAAGCTCTAGTAAAAATCGGTGTTCCACATCAGAAAGTTCTTCTTCAATCCCCGTTGGGTTTATCAACAAGTTTGCCGAGGAAGCATCAGCATCAATGTTGAGAGCTTCTTCTCGTAACTCTGCGACTGACAAGCCCAAGGCTTGTATGCGCGCAACAGTTGGTGGGTGGGTATCCGTCGGGTGAGCCGTTGCCGTAGCAGCGACTTCATCGAGAAGTTCTGGTTTGCCTGATGACGCCGCCACTTCCGCATAGAGCGTACTGACGTTTGCGTAGGACTTCCCTTGGTTCAGTGCCTCTATCATTGCGGTTCTGATCGAACCCCACAACGGGGCGAAAGCTCCGATCTTAAGTAAGGAGGTCGCTAACGCTCTGCCGGACGACACAGAGGCCCCAGCCTTGTCTGCCTCTAGTTCCCGATGACGCCCGATTGTTCTTTCGGCTTGGGCAAATTGCTCCATGAAAAAGGACAATATGGCGAATGCTGGGAGTAGTGCCAATGTTCGTGCCCCATCTTCGCTCCGGTTTTCCAGGGCTGCAAGTGCCTGACCCGTACCAGCGTAGATAGGATAGAACCTGAGGCTGAACTTCGTATCTTCGCCTCTGAAGTGGCCAAGTTCATGGCCGATAACTGCTGCCAATTCGTTGCGCGACAGAATTCGCATGAGGGGCAGAGACAAGTAGAGCGTCTCGTTTGGCTGTTTGTTTGCGCCGGGATAGACAACCACATCCGCCGAAGTGACGTAAAAGTTTGGCTCCAGCCCGATGACGATGTTATTTGGTGGAGTTGCACCGAGACGTGCAGCGATTTCTTTGACGAATTTCCATAGCTCCGGTGCTGCTTCTTCCGAGATGACTTTTCCGAGGACGGAAGTGGACGCGCGCCTTGATACTGAGAATCCAGCCTTGATCATGGTGAAGGCTCCCAAGAGCGCGCCCAAGCCGATACCACCTATGAGGAAGAAGTGCACACGATGAACTGTGGTTGCCTCGAAAATGTAGGCACCGTAAGTCGCTATGGCACCTTGCGCTAAGATTAGGGCAAACAAACCGAGTAAGACAGCCTTGATTCCGGGTGAGAAGACATTGAGCAGTAACGACCGACTCGAAGAGGCAAAGCGAGCGCCCAAGAAGATTGCAAACAAGAGTCCAAGACCAGCAAGTAGCGTAGCGACACTCGCACCTTTGAGCAATTGGACATAGCTATACGTCTGACATGCTGATTCGGTGGCAGCATCTGGCTCCGCGCAAAACCGCTCTAGGGAAAGCTGCCCTGTCTTTACAGCCTCAAGCCCTTTACTCCCGAATTCTTTAGTAATGACTTCCACCCATTGTTTCTGGAAGTCTGACTCGACATATGTGCCAGCCAAATATCCACCAACGGGGATAGCCGCGATCAAAGCCATGAGAAACAAGATGCGCTTCATTTGTGCTCCCCTTTCATTACGCCCAACCAGTTATTATCTGAACGACTCGTGCTAAAGATATCACAAGGGGCTTACTAGTCAAGAACAAATATCTTGACGTATTTATTGGATTCCATTATATTTTATTGGCAGCTAATATTCAGAAACGAATATTAGTTGTCCCGCGGGCCAATACAGCTTTGCCCGGCATGCTTACAAACGGACCAATATGCGGATTTGAACATTGATCAGAAAGAAAGGCGGAACATGCAAGCAATCCCTCCGGATGTTGCCGAGCTTTACGAAAGAAAACTCTCAAAGGCAAAAGTCCCCACTTCATCCCGCGACTTCTACAAGAAGTGGCTGCGATATTTCCTGGATTTCTGCCATAAATACGGTTACGACCCATCCGATCCGGAAAGCGTCACGCCTTTTATGGAGAAACTCCGGTCAAAAAAACAGTCCCTCGCTTATCAGAGGCAGGCCAATCATGCCGTTATCCTTTATCAAGAGATGCCTACAAAGACCGCTTTCACCTCCGGGGAATCTTCCATATCTTCTCGATATCCGACAGCCATAAAGGAATTACCCATGCAGGTTTCGGATACGGCAACAATCCCCTTTTCCGCATCATCTCAAGATCGGGCAACCACGGAGGGATTGCCCCTACAGATTGCGGCCCCGTCGCGACCTTTTGATCCTTCACTGACCCGCAGTCATTTTAATGATTGGCGCTGCCTTAAGAAATCCGCTTCGCCCCAATGGGATGAGCTTATCGGCAAACTGGCCGATGAGATCAAGACCCGCCACTATTCCCGAAAGACCCTGAAGGCATATGCGGATTGGTGCCGCAACTTGCAGTGCTACCTGAAAGACAAGTCGCCTGAAGAATTGTCCGAAGCAGATGTAAAGGCATATCTGACGTATCTGGCGGTAAAATCCAAGGTGTCTGCCTCGACACAGAACCAGGCGTTCAACGCGCTTTTGTTCCTGTACCGGCATATCGTCAAAAAGGATTTCGGCGACCATAAAGACATACCCCGCGCCAAGAAATCCCGCTATATTCCTGTAGTCCTATCCCGCCGCGAGGTTGACGCGGTCTTGAAACATCTCGAACATCCCTACAGCCTTGTTGTCAAGCTGCTTTACGGCTGCGGGCTCCGGCTCTTTGAATGCATGAAATTACGGGTGAATAATTTCAACTTCGATGAAGGCATCCTTACCGTCCAAAACGGAAAGGGGAAAAAAGCGAGGACCGTGCCTCTCCCTCAGACTATAATGCCCGAACTCATGGAACAGCTTGAGGTTGTAAAGAAGCTCCATGACGAAGACCTCAAGGGCGGGTACTCCGGTGTGTTCCTGGACGATCAACTGGAAAAGAAATACCCGAAGGCTGCGAAAGAGTTCATTTGGCAGTGGTTTTTTCCCCAGGGATCGCTGACCTTTGTCGTTGTGACGAAAGAAAAGAGGCGCTATCATCTGCATGAAAAGCATGTTCAGGAGGCGCTTTGGGAGGCGGTCCGTCGCGCCAGACTCACAAAGCGCGTCACCGCTCATACATTCAGGCATTCTTTCGCCACCCACCTTCTGCAGGCCAACTACGATATCCGTACCATCCAAACGCTTCTCGGTCACAGCGATGTCCGCACTACTATGATCTACACTCATTGCGTGCCGAGCAGGACCGTAAAGGAAGCCAAAAGCCCGCTGGACTTCTGATCTGACCCGAAAGCGCGCAGGCTGCCGCCGATTGCATGCAGCGCGAAGCTGCAGCACCTGGGTGAAAGTCCCTGACTGTCGCACTACGCAAAATCAGAAATTCGAAGCTGGATGGGTTTGAATGTGAATCCCCGCGTCCCGATCCGCTTCACAATTTTATAGAAGAAACGCGTCCGCTGTAAAGGAAAAAACATTGAAGAGTTAAAGGTTAAAGAAACGTAAATGTAAAGCGTAAGGGGCAAAGCACGAAGATCACCGGCCGTCCAACAGCCAGGCCGCCAGCCGGAACCAGCACAAGTATGCAAACATGCGCCAAATCGTGCAACTTCCTGCGTATCACCTCACGAAAATCTTCGCCCCCTCGGAAAGCGCTCCGTCCAGGCCTACCTCGTTGCCCCATTCGTCATAGACCTTCTTTGGACCGATCTCATCCAGCAGCCCCGCGCTGATAAGCGCATGTCTGACTGTCATCCCCCGCAGGATATCGACCGCTTTATCGTTGACAAAGACCCTCATCATTTCAGGACCACACCGCTATACACCGCACATGCCATCCGTCCTCCTTGATATGCAGCAGCTACAACAAAGAAGGCGGATATGGGAAAAAAAGTCCATAATCAGCGGCTCCTAACAGTCCCCTGAAGAGGTCTGCCAACCTTTTTTGAAAATAGCTTATGGTTATAACTGCGTTTACGTGGCTCACAATAAAACAGCGCCGCTTTTATGGCTTTTTTCAGCGTATTCGCCTTCTCTGTCCATGTAAGGATAAGTTTTCATTCGACCTCTTTGATCCTTCCTTCCACAACAGGCGCAATCGACTTATGCTCTTTCATATATTCTATCACCACGTCCCTCAGCCACTTGCCCGCATCGCTGTAAACAAGCTTTTCACCCTTCATCATGCCGCCGACCACGGCAAAGTCCTTCGAGGACCTCACCGCGTCGCCGAAGGCCTTGTACCCGTCGCCCCCTGCAGCAAGGAAATCGTTCGTCGCGACGCTGTATTCCCTGTCTGCTTCAAGCGGCCTGCCCCCGATCAGGACCTGTCTGACCCTGGAGCCCGGAGGGGCCGAGAGCACATACGTAAACGTAATGCCCGAGACCTGCGGGAACCTTCCCTCTCCCCGTTCGACCGCAGACACCCCGTGCTCGAGCGCCTCTCTGATCCGGGCGCCCGTAAGCTTTATCGCAACGATGTAATTGTCGAAGGGCAACACCGAATAAACGTCTTTTACCCTGATCCGCCCCTTGTTGATGCTCGTTCGTATGCTTCCTCCATTGATGAGCGCGGCGTCGGCACCAGAAGTCTTTCGCATGATGTCGGCGATAAGGTCCCCGAGGTTCGTCTCCCTTGTCCTCACATTCTCGCCGTCGAGATCGACTTCCGCGGTCCCGATCGGCTCATCAAGTACCTTGTTGACCTTGTCGCGGTACTTTTCCACGATCGCCATCACCGCCTTGTCCTCGCCGCCCGCTGCAGGCTTTATCTCCTCAAGGCGGCCTTGATACGCCGATATCCTGCCGTCCTCAACCGTCAGGTCCAGCACGCCCAGCGCCTTCGCATGCTCCCACGCCTGCACGATGATCGTGCCGTCGACCTGCACCGGTGTTTCGAGTTTCGTATGCGAGTGCCCGCCCACGATCACGTCGATGCCCTTCACACTTTCGGCAAGCGTCCTGTCCGCGGCATACCCTATATGCGAAAGGACTACAAAAATATCGGCCTTCCCCCTCAATTCCCCGATATACTTTCTGACCGCATCCGCCGGGGGATCGAATTTCAGCCCAACCACATTCCTGGGGTGAGTCGAGACCGGGGTGTCCCCGGTCACCACTCCGATTATCGCAATCCTCACACCGTCCACTTCCTTGATCACATAAGGCCTCAGCGCGTCGAACCCTCCGACGTTCGCCCCAAGCACGGGAAAGCCCGCCTCTGAGATCCTCTTCCGCAGCACATCCTGCCCGAAGTCGAATTCGTGATTGCCGACGACCATCGCATCGAACTTCATCGCATTCATCGCCTCGATCGTCGATTTCCCCTGAAACAGGTTCGCCCAGTTGTTCCCCTGTATCATGTCCCCGGCCGCCAAAAGGAGCGAGGGCCTCTCGCTGCGGAGCAGATCGACCCTTCCCGCCAAATACGCTATACCGCCAAGCTTTTCTCCGGAGCCCAACGGTTTGTACGGCTCCGCAAACCCGTGGAAATCATTGACGTAAAGAATTCTGACGACCGATTGAGCGCCCCATGCCGGCGTCAGAAACAGGACGCAAAGAGCGAGAACAACAAGAGTGGGTCTGAGCCTTTTCATTCAATCCCCCATTGATAACTTTGATCGCTTTTATCTTACTAAGAATGCCGTCAGGAAAGCCACCCTCATTGTCATTGCCCGACTTGATCGGGCAATCCAGAAGCACTGAAAACACTGGATTCCCGCTTTCGCGGGAATGACAGCACATGCGGTCTTACGGAAAGAAGAGGCTCATCTCCAGCAGGCAAACCTCACAGTTGCAAACAGTTCCAAACAAAGCTTTACAAGGCCGGACAGGGGCGCTGAAAAATGGCTTGTAGCGACACCTTACAGACCTATCAGGGGGCCAGCCAGCCTTTTTCTGAAACCCATCTGCGACAGAAATGCGGTCACGTGAAAGACAAACAAAATCATGTCGTCATTACAAGACTTTTTCGGCCGTTCCTGTCCTGCTTTATGCGCCATCAGAGTAAAGTTCGGCACCGAACTGCCGATATGAGAGTTAAGAAAAAAGAAGAGTAAAAAAAGAAACGGGATGTTTCGGGAGGACGCAATGACAATAAGGGAAACAGTCGATATCATCAGAGAATCGTCACTGTGGGAGATCCTTACCATAAGGGAAAAGGCAGAAGTCCTCGCCCACGTAATGGAAACAGCCCAAAGCCAGTTCGACGAATGCACCCCCTGGGAAGATATCGCCGAACTAGCGAGAGAATTTGTTCGCAATTGATATGGGCGGAAGCCCCAAATTAAAAAAGGCATGACGGATAGCCGCCATGCCTTTTTTATCGCTTTTTAAGACCGGACCGGTCTTAACAGCCGCTCGGGCTTCAGCCGCCGCCGCGAAAAAGGCTGCTGACCTCTGAAAAACTCAGCGCTCCCGAGAGCTTGAGCATTTTTTTGCCGCACTTAGGACACGGCTCGTTTAGAAGGTCGGTATCATTATCGAGTATGGTAGCAAAATGGCTACCGCATTCCTGACATACACACCGGTTGTAATCCATCATCTCTTCCTCCTCTTTGGACCCCTCACATAGAGTTGCATTGTTTCATAATTGTAACACACTGCCGGTAAAAAGTCATCCTTCTTTCTGCGACTCGTCTTCTTCTTTTTTCTCTTCAAACTCATCAGCTTTCAGCGGACAGACACGCTCCTTGAAAAACTCATAATACAGGAGCGGCACGGCGATGAGCGTCAGAGCGGTCGCCGCAACCGCCCCGAACATCATCGAGATCGCAAGCCCCTGAAAGATCGGATCGAAGAGCATCACAAAGGATCCCACGACCACCGCCGCGGCCGTGAGCGCAATCGGTCTGAACCGGACCGCCCCTGCCCGTATCAGCGCCTCTTTCAGCCCGCCGCATTCCCTCCACTCCAACTGCACGAAATCAATCAGGAGGATGGAGTTCCTCACGATAATGCCCGCCAACGCGATAAACCCGATCATGGAGGTCGCGGTAAAGAAGGCGCCGAATATCCAATGACCGGGGAGTATTCCCACTAACGTAAGCGGTATCGGCGCCATGATGATCAGCGGCGTCACGAAATTCCTGAACCAGGCCACGACAAGAATATATATAAGGACAATCACCGCCGCGAAAGCTATCCCGAGGTCCCTGAACACTTCGTAAGTGATATGCCACTCGCCGTCCCACTTCATAGAGTATTTGTTCTCGAGCCAGGGCTGATGCGTGTAATACTGCTGCAGTGTATAGCCTCCGGCAACTTTCAGCTTACTGATCCTGTCCTTCATTGCGAGGATAGCATAGACCGGGCTTTCGGCCCCGCCGGCGACGTCTCCCACGACATACACCACCCTCTTAAGGTTCTTGTGATAGATCGTTTTTTCCTCCGTACCCTCTCTGATCTTGACGATGTCAGAGAGAGGGACGAGGCTGCCAGTCGAGGACGGGACCGAGACCTCCTGTAACGCATTGACGGATGACCGGTCCCTGAGGGGAGACCTCAGGAAAAGCTCTACAGGCTCCTTTTCCCGATCCATATGCGCGAGTCCCGCGGGCATGCCGTTCATCACCGTCCTAAGGGTTTGGGACGCCGCCTCAGTGGATATGCCGTTTTCGGCCGCCTTTTCCTTGTCGACGGCAAACGTGAATTTCTTCTGGCCCGCCTCGACGAACCAGTCGACGTCCACCACGCCTCCGGTCGTTTCGAAGATATGTTTCACGTCACGCGCAACCGCGATCTGCCCCTTTTCGTCCGGACCGTATATCTCGGCCACAAGAGTGCTCAGCACCGGCGGCCCGGGCGGGATCTCCGCGATCTTGATCCTCGCCCCATACTTGTCCCCGATCTTTTTTATCTCCGACCTCAGCCGCTTGGCGATCTCATGGCTCTGGGCGGACCGCTCGCCCTTGCCCACGAAGTTCACCTGTACGTCAACGACATTACTGCCGGAACGCAGGAAATAGTGCCTCACAAGACCGTTGAAATTATACGGTGCGGCCGTCCCGATATAGAGCTGATAGTCCGTCACTTCAGGCACGGTCTGCAGATAATCTCCGATCTCCCTGGCTAAGGCTGCGCTGTCTTCGAGGGCCACACCCTTCGGCATGTCCACGATCACCTGGAGTTCGCTTTTGTTGTCGAAAGGCAGCATCTTCAGCTTCACGCCCTTCAGAGGGATCAGAAGCAGTGATAATCCAAGCAGCACCAGCACGGCGGCAAGCGCGATAATCCGCCTCCTCTTGCTGTCGAGCAGCGGCCGGAGCATCTTTTCGTAGATGCGCTGAAGCTTCTCGCCCTCTTCAGTATGGCCGCCTGTCTTGACCCCCTTCAGGACCTTGTAACTCATCCAGGGGCTCACGATAAAGGCGATCAACAAAGAAAATATCATCGCCGCCGAGGCCCCCACCGGGATAGGCCTCATATACGGCCCCATCAGACCTGTCACGAAGGCCATGGGAAGAAGGGCAGCGATAACGGTAAAAGTCGCGAGAATTGTCGGGTTGCCCACTTCATCCACAGCAAACACCGCGGTGAGCGGGTCGATCTTATGGAGCTTGAAATGCCGGTGTATGTTCTCCACGACAACGATCGCATCATCGACGAGAATACCTATCGAGAAAATAAGGGCAAAGAGCGTAACCCTGTTCAGCGTATATCCGTAGAGATAATTGATCAAGAGAGTGAGGGCAAGCGTCACCGGGACAGCCACTGCCACCACCACCGACTCCCGCCAGCCGAGGGCGAGCGCGATAAGGATAATGATCGAAAGAGATGCGATCAGGAGGTGGTCCAGGAGCTCGTCCGACTTCTCCTTTGCGGTCTCGCCGTAGTTCCGCGTGGTGGTTACCTCGACGCCGGAGGGGATGTAGCTCCCGCGAAGCGCCGCGATCTTTCTGATCGCCTCGTCCGCCACGATGCTCGCGTTCGATCCCTTTTTCTTCGAAACCGTGAGCGTAACCGCCTCGTATTGCCCGGCATGAGAGTATGTGGGACTTATTCCCTTATCGGCGGCAGCGGGTCCAAGACCCATGAAGACGTAATTCGCAGGCACTTCAGGCCCGTCCGAAATCGCCGCGACATCCCTGAGATACACCGGTCTGCCGTCATACACTCCGATAACCAGCGAACCGACCTCATCGGCGTTCTTCAGAAAACCGCCGGTGTCCACGAGATATTCCCTGTTGCCCTCAGAAAATGCGCCCGAGGGCAGCATAAAATTCGCCTTCTGGAGGGCGCCCATGATCTGGAACGAGGATGCGCGGTATGCCTTCAGTCGCACGGGATCGAGCAGGATCTTCACCTGTCTCCGCTGTCCTCCGATCACCATCGTCTCCGACACGTTCTTGTCCTTCTTTATCTCGTCGCAGACCTCAAATGCGATGCGGCGGAGTTCATAGCCGCTGTAGCGGTTGCTCCAGAGGGTAAACGTCGCGATCGGCACGTCGTCGATCGACTTCGGCTTTACGAGAGGCTGAGACACGCCCGGAGGAATGATGTCATAGTGGGACATCAGCTTGTTATATAGCTTCACGATGCTGTCTTCCATGTTCTGGCCGACATAGAAACGGACGATCGTCAGGCTCATCCCCGGCTTCGTGATCGAATACACGTATTCCACGCCCTTTATCTCCCAGAGCAGTTTTTCCATCGGGCCGGTAACGCGCGATTCGACCTCTTTCACCGACGCGCCGGGATAGGCGACCATCACGTCGATCATCGGCACCACGATCTGCGGCTCTTCCTCTCTCGGTGTCACGATCACCGCAAAGACGCCCGATAACAGCGCAGCAATGACGATCAGCGGCGTAAGCTTCGACTTGATAAACGACTTTGCGATTTTTCCGGAAATTCCGATTCCGTTCATGGATTCACCCTATCTCCTGACCGCCGACAGCGTGCCGCTTTTTGGGACGTTCTCCGCATCATCTGTCGCTTTTCGCAGCCTCAACCGCCAGGCCTCCGTCAACCGCCTTATCGACGCCCTCCACGACCACCCTGTCTCCCGGATTGAGACCGCTGAGTATTTCGAGGCCCCCGCCGTATCTCCTGCCGACCTTGACCAGGCGATATACAATGACCGACTCCTTGTCCACGACGTATAAGCCGGTAAGCTGGCCCCGCTCCACTATTGCCCCTTCCGGGACAAGGAGCGTCTCCCGCTTTCCGACCGGAATCGAGACTTTTGCGTAAAAGCCGTTTCTCAGCCCCTCGTCCTTCACGCCGATCTTCACCAGAAAGCTCCTGCTCACCGGATCGACAGAAGGGACGACCTCCGTTACAAGCCCTCTTATATGTCTGTTCATCGACTCCAGAAACGCCTCGGCCTCCATGCCAGTCCTGATCTTGCCCGCAAGTCTCTCATCGACGTTGATATCGATCCGGTAAGAGGAGTTGTCCTCGACCGTCAGAAGAGGCATACCCGGCACCGCCATGCTTCCGGCCTCTATCTTTTTTTCCGTCACGATGCCCGCGACCGGCGAAGTCACCCTGGTGAATCCCTCGTAGACCTTCACCTCGTTCACACCGGCCTCGGCGCGGCCCACCGCCGCCTTCGCCCGCTCGTAATCGATATCGGCCACGCGCTTTTGCGTCTTTATCTGGTCGAATTCCTGTCCGGTCAGCGCCTTGTCGTCGTACATTTTCTTGTACCGACCGTAAGTAATGCCGACGAGTATTCTGTTTTCGTCCGCCGCCTCGAGCGCCTTCTGCGCCTCCCTGTAGCCCTCCCTCGCCCCTTTCAACCTCTGCGCGACATCACTGTCGTCGATCGTCAGCAAGAGATGGCCTGCCGCGACCCTGTCTCCCTCCCTCACCCTGATCGAAGTCACCGTGCCCATCACCCGGCTCGCAACACTGCTCACCGTCTTTGCCTTGACCGTTCCCGAGGTTTCATAGTACTCGTCGACCACAGAAGGCGTAATCGCCTCCGTCCTTATGCCCGAAACCCTGGGCCTCTCCACCTTTTCCGTCCCCGGCTTTATCTTTTCCTTACAGCCGCCAATAAGTATTGCTGCGACGATCAATATGAAAACACTCATCTTCCGCATATGGTTCCTCCGATCAACCTTGCAGTTGCAATAAATCCGATCAAAATAAAGCCCGGCGTGATGAAAAACGGCCATAGTCGAGGCTCCGCAGCCGGCTTGCACGCAAATTAATACCTTCTTCATAGCTTCACCTGAAGTTATGTCTGCGTTGTACGTGAATCACAACAATAATCTGCCGATTCTATGGCGTTTTTCAGCATGTCGGGCTCTACAATTTTCCAGGTTTCATTCCTGCAGCCCGAGGTCACGCATAATCGTACCGCTCTGGAAGCCTACGTTCGCGATCGCCGTCAGATAGGCGCCCTCCCTGTCGACAACATTCGCCCTCGCGCCGTCGAGGCTCGTCTGCACGTCGAGTAGGTCCACGATGGTCGACAGCGAGTTTTCGTATCGTTTTTTCACGAGCCTCCTGCTTTCCTCCGCCGACTTCATGGCGGCTTGCGCGAGATCGAGACCTTTCTTTGCCTCCTCAACTCCAAGATAGGCATCGTAGACCATGAAGGATATCTGTTTTTTCATCCCGTCGACATATGCTGCGGTCTCGGCTATAGTGTGCTTCGCCTTCTGCCTCTCATGCTCCCGCTTCACACCGTCGAAAAGCTCCCACCTTAGGAATGCCGACATCTGCCAGCTGTCGCCCTCATCGCCGAAGGGACTCCGGTGGCTGTTCAGTTGGTACGATCCCCCGATCCCGAAGACGGGCAGATATCCAGCGTTCGCCATCCTCAGCGAGTTCTCCGCATTTCTATACCTCTGCTGAAGCGACTTCAGGTCGCTCCTGGAAAGCGCCGCTTCATAGTAGTAGTGCAGGTCCCTTGGCGCCAGGTCGGGTCTTTCATCGGCTGCATCCATCGATTCCGTAAGACCGAGTGTAAGCCCGAGCGCCCTCTTGGCCACTTTAAGCCCCTTCGTGGCGGAAACGAGCCTTTCTTCTGCGGACGCAACGGCAACGCGCGCCCTCAACATATCCGAATAGAGGCCGAGGCCCGAATTATACCTCGTCTCTGCGATCCTTTCGTGTTCCTTCGCGTCGCCGACCGCCTTCTCCGCGACCGCTACGAAGGCCTTTGCCGTCTGGACCCCAAGGTACGTTTTCACTACCCGGAACGCCACATCCTCCCTCTTCCGCGCGAAGTCCTCGCCCTTCGCCGCCGACTCCCTCTTCGCCATGTCGATCGCAATATACGCCTTCGGAGCAAATACGGGCTGCTCAAAAGAGAGGCCTGTCTGGAAATCGTTTATCGCAGGGGGGTGGTTGAGCGATGCAATCTCAAAGTCGGACCGTTCGAACCGGGCCTGATTCAGTTTCGCCATAAAGGCGTACGTAGGATTGTTCGTGCGCATGAACCGTTCCTCAAACGTGATCTTGGGCAGAACGAAACTCCGCGCGATGCCTATGTCCTCCTTGGCCGCCAATACAGACTGGCTCGACGCCAGTATCTCGGGATTGCCCTTCTCGGCAAGCGAAAGCGCCTCCCTCAGCGTAAGGGACCTCTCCCCGTCCGCGTCCGCCTGTGCGGACACGGTGAGCAGCATTACCACGAGCGCCAGCGCAGTGATGATTCGAATATGCATGTATACCCCCTGGGACTAACGGACCTTCTTCCTGGTCTTCATAAAATCCGACAATGTCTTCATGTCGCACCTGCCCGTCTTTTTCTGGAACGTTTCGCAGTCCTGCAACGACCTGAGATCCTCTGCTAAAATCGTATCAGACTTCAGTGCCTCCTTCAATAAAGAAACGATCTTCTTCCTGAGGGGGTCCATCCCTCTGTTGAGCGAATAAAAGACGAGCTTACCCTGTTTTCTTTCCCCGAGAAAACCCGCCCCGTCGAGGAGCATCAGGTTCCGCGATACCAGCGGCTGGGGGATACCGAGTATCCCCATCAGCTGGCAAACGCACAACTCCTTCTTCGTAAGGACCATCAGGATCCTCAACCGCGCAGGATCGGAAAGCAGGTGCATGATCTTGGCGAATTCATTCATATCAACATATAACCATATGATTATATGTTCTGTCAAGCTTTTTTCTCCATGCTCCCCGCATCCGTTCAGGAACAATATGGCCAATCCCTCACTGCGGAGACTGCCCCTCTCCCGATTGACAATTCATTCACCCGTGCTACCATGTGGGTAAGCAAGAGCTCGGCTCTTCCAGGCCGGTTCCCGGCCTGCAACGTTACACTTTTGGAGGACGCCACAATGGCAAGCAAGAAATTGCAGGATATGTTGAACGAGGCGATAGCCAGGGAACTCCAGGTAAGCATCCAATACATGTGGCAGCATGTTACGGTGGTCGGCATAAACGCCGAATCAGTCGGAGGGGTCTTCAAGAAGATCGGCATCGTCGAGATGAAACACGCTGAGCAGATCGCTGAGCGGCTCGACTACCTCGGGGGGAAACTGACCACCAAGCCCACGCCGATCGACATCGGCGAGACCCTTACGCAGATGCTGCAGATAGACAAAAAAGCGGAGGAGGAAGGGATCGCACTCTATAAGGAGATCATAACCCTCGCGTCAAAGGAAGGCGATATCGTCACCAGAAAGCTTTTCGAAGAAATACTCTCGGCCGAAGAAGACCACCACAACGAGTTTTCGACGCTGCTCGAAAAGTAGCACCCTATCCGAGAAGCACCTCTCGACGGCAGGGCGGCCTTCCGGCCGCCCGCGCTCCCGCGACGTCCGCTGCGGCATATGCACCCTGCATGCGGAGGTCCAAATTTCCGCATGCACGCGCCAATATTGCAAAACACCCCGCAGATATGGAAAATGTATACTACATGCGAATACTTACCGCGCTTTTGATACTCACCCTGCTGGGTACCTACGCCTTCTCCGGGGAAAAGGCCGCCGAGGTGGCCCTGCGATACAGCAAACAGGCCGCCATGATTCGTCTTGTTCTCGAATCCGACGATGAGACGATAGGGCGTGCGATCGCATATGCCTCGCCGGGGGGGATACAGGTCAACTTCCCCTCCGACTTCCAGATCAAAAGACCGCCCGATTTTCTCTTCGAGACGGCAAAAAATGGACGCGCACTCTACATTAAATTGAGGGACGTCGCCGGCATAAAAACTTCAAGACTCTCAGCGCCGGCCAGGATCGTCTTTGACATCACAACCTCTCCGGCGATTCCCAAAGAGCCTTTGCCGCCACCGGGACCGGTTGTGAGCCCCGGCCCCCAGAGACCGCCGGCTTCTCAGCCCCCGCCGACTCAGCCGGCGCAAAAGGCACCGCAACGGCCGCCGATCCAGCCTGCGCAGAAGGCACCCCTGCCTCCGCAGGCCGCAGAGAAGCTCCATGTAATCAAGACGGTGGTTGTCGACCCGGGTCATGGCGGGTATGAGTACGGCATTGTGGCAGGAAACGCAAGGGAAAAGGACACCAACCTTGCGCTTTCGAAAGACCTCGGCGTAGCCCTTGCAAAAAAAGGGAAGTCGGTCTTCCTCACCCGCAGGACAGACCAGTCCATTTCTCTCGACGAGCGCATCGCTTTCGCGAACGCAAAGGGCCCGGATCTCTTCGTCAGCATCCATGCGGGACTATCGCCTGGCTTCGTGATTTACCTTGCATCGCCCGAAGACCAGAACGCCGACGCCGTCGTCAAACTCTACGCACGCTCTTACCGTCAGGCCAGATACATCGGAAGAAGCAGGGAGGCCGCCCGCGCCATAGGGCTGGAGATAAAGAACGCTTTACAGGCGGAGGTGGTGTTGAGGGAACTCCCACTGCCGGTTCTGAATTCGCTCAACGCCCCGGCGCTTCTCATAGAGTACCCCTCCCTCTCGACTTACGCATCCGACAAAAAAATGCGCGAGAAATTGCTGACATCGATCATGAAAGGCATCGCGACCTATGAGCAGCAGTAAGAAGATATGGGTCCCGCTTGTCGTGGTCTTATTCCTTGCGGGGGCGTCTGCCGGATATTACTTCCTCCATCAGTTCACGCTCGAAAAACAGGCATCGTCTGCCCCGCAGCAGGATCTTGGCCGGGGACCGGAGGATTTCTTTACGCTGCGACTCTATTATCCCGAGAACAACCGGCTCCAGCTGGCAGAACGGAGGGTGGCGGGCAGGACCAGACAGCGCGCAATCGCCGACGCGGTCATCGAGGAATTTTTCAAAGGTCCCGGAGACGGCACGGTTTCCCCGATTCCCGGGGATGTGAAGCTCCTGGGACTGTACAAGGACTCCTCGCAGATCCTCTACGTCGACCTTTCGGATGAAATACGGAGGAACTTTCAGGGTGACTCCCTGGCCGAATATCTTCTCCTTAAGGGCCTCTACGAGAGCCTTATCTCCAATCTCCAGGATGTGCAGGACGTCAAAGTGCTCATCGAAGGGAAAGAGGCCGAATCGCTCGGCGGCCACGTCTGCCTGAAATATCCACTGAAAAACACAGTGGCGTACGACTATGCTGGAGATGAGAGGCTCACGGATGCAGAAGAACGATAGACCGATAGGAGTATTCGATTCGGGCATCGGGGGGCTGACGGTGCTCAAGGAGATCATCAACGAGCTGCCGCGGGAGGGCACCATCTATCTCGGCGACACCGCAAGGGTCCCTTACGGCATCAGGTCACCGGAAACCGTCACAAGGTACTCCTTCGAGAACACCCGCTTCCTTTTCTCGAAACAGATAAAAATGCTTGTAGTAGCCTGTAATACCGTGTCTTCGGTGAGCCTCGATGCGATCAGAAAATCGATCGACATCCCGGTGGTCGGCGTGATCGAGCCCGGGGCAAAGGCTGCGGTCGCGGCAACGCGGAACAAGAAAGTCGGGGTTATCGGCACCTCCGCGACGATACGAAGCGGGGCCTACACAAATGCGATCAAGTCGCTTGATCCCTCGGTAGAGGTCTTCAGCCTCCCCTGTCCTCTCTTCGTGCCGCTCGTCGAAGAAGGCTGGACCGAAGGCCCTGTCGTGGAATTGACTGCTGAACGGTACCTTGCGGACATGAGGGCAAAGGGGATCGACACCCTTGTCCTGGGGTGTACACATTATCCTCTGCTAAAGGCCGTCCTTTCGAAGGTGATGGGAGAAGGCGTGATGCTTATCGATTCCGCCATAGAGACCGCACGGGAGATGCGCAGCATACTCGGGGGTTCCTCCCTCATCAAGTCGTCTTCGGGAGCGGTGGTCCGAGAATTCTACGTTACCGACTCGCCGGAAAAATTCCTGGACGTCGGTGAACGCTTTCTCGGCAGGAAAATAGAGTTTATCGAAAAAATCGCATTAGGAGCGGAGGTGTGACGGATGAGGCCTGACGGCAGAAGACATGACGAAATGAGGGAAGTAAAGGTGACAAGGGATTTTATCACTACCGCCGAAGGTTCCGTACTAATCGAGCTCGGCAAGACCAGGGTCATCTGCACCGCCTCGATCGAGGAGAGGGTCCCGCCTTTTTTGAAGGACCAAAACAAGGGCTGGGTAACCGCCGAGTACGCGATGCTTCCCCGAGCGACGCAGACGCGGACGTTGCGCGAATCCACGGCCGGAAGGACCGGAGGAAGGACGCACGAGATACAGCGTCTCATCGGCAGGTCCCTGAGATCTGTCGTGGATCTTTCGGCCATAGCCGCAAAGACCTTCTGGATTGATTGCGACGTGATACAGGCGGACGGGGGAACACGGACCGCGGCGATTACGGGCGCCTTTATCTGCCTTGCCGACGCGTGCGCCTTTGCGTTGAAAAAAGGGACCATCCAGAAAAACCCGATCAGGGACTATCTGGCCGCCGTCAGCGTCGGGATCGTCGACGGCCAAAACGTGCTCGACCTTTGCTACCAGGAGGATTCGTCGGCCGAGGTCGACATGAACATCGTCATGACCGGCAGAGCTGAACTGGTCGAAATTCAGGGCACCGCCGAGACAAAGCCCTTTTCGACGGATACGCTCTCTGAGTTGCTTTCTCTGTCGAAGGAAGGCATCACGAGATTGATTTCACTGCAAAAGGAGCTCATATCGCAGGGCCCTTTCGCGCTGACCATTTGACCGTATTCTCATATCCTCAACTGCGACCGACTTCGGCGAAAAATGGCCTGATTCCACGCGAGTGCGCTTATATGGCTGAAAATAATATTTTCTGTATGGTAGAATAAAAAGGTGATCATGGAGGTCGAACTTGAATACGTATAGAAGCCTCTTTATATGGCTCCTTATCGGGCTGATGGTTATCCTGCTCTTCAATCTTCTGAACGCGCCGAAAAAAACCGCGGAGGAGATGATATTCTCCGACTTTTTGACCAAACTCGACGCCGGGCAGATCGACGAAGTCACGATAAAGGAAAACGCTATTACCGGCCGTCTGAAAGACGGCGCGAAATTCAAGACGTATTATGCGGATTACCCCGACCTCGTCAAGGTCCTTCGGGGCAAGGACGTCAAGATAACCGTAAAGCCTCCCGACCAAAACCCCTGGTATGTCAACCTCTTTTTCACCTGGGGACCGATCATTTTCATTGCGGTCATCTGGATCTTTTTTATGCGCCAGATGCAGAGCGGGGGCAATAAGGCGCTCTCCTTCGGCAAGTCGAAGGCGAGGCTGATCTCCGAGAAGGCGGTCAAGGTGACGTTTGCCGATGTGGCAGGGGTCGAAGAAGCCAAGGGAGAGGTCCAGGAGATAATAGATTTTCTCAAAGACCCCCAGAAGTTCCAGAAACTGGGCGGCAAGATCCCCAAGGGGGTCCTTCTGGTCGGATCTCCGGGTACGGGGAAGACACTGCTCGCCAAGGCGATCGCGGGCGAAGCGGGAGTGCCCTTTTTTAGTATCAGCGGGTCCGACTTTGTCGAGATGTTCGTCGGAGTCGGCGCATCGAGGGTGAGGGACCTCTTCGACCAGGCAAAGAAAAGCGCGCCCTGCATCATCTTCATAGACGAGATAGACGCAGTGGGAAGGCACAGGGGTGCGGGCCTCGGCGGCGGGCATGACGAGCGGGAACAGACCCTTAACCAGCTCCTCGTCGAGATGGACGGCTTCGAAGGCACTGAGGGCGTCATAATCATCGCGGCGACGAACAGACCGGATGTCCTCGACCCGGCCCTCCTGAGGCCGGGAAGGTTCGACCGGCAGGTCGTAGTTCCGCAACCGGACGTCAAGGGTCGCCTTGAGATTCTTAAGGTGCATACAAGAAATATTCCGGTCGACGAGAACGTGAACCTCGATAAGATCGCAAGGGGCACTCCGGGGTTTTCCGGCGCCGACCTTGCAAACCTCGTCAACGAAGCGGCGCTGCTTGCGGCCAGAAAGTCCAAGACTAAGGTCGACAATTCGGACTTCGAGTCCGCAAAAGACAAGGTCCTTATGGGCGTCGAGAGGAAGAGCATGATCATCAGCGAGGAAGAAAAGAAGAATACGGCGTATCATGAAGCCGGTCATGCGCTCGTCGCCAAACTCACGCCGGGAACTGACCCGATCCACAAGGTTAGCATCATTCCGAGAGGCAGGGCACTCGGCGTCACGCAGCAGTTGCCGATAGACGACCGCTACACGTACTCCAAAGACTATCTTTTGAAGACGCTCCAGGTGTTGATGGGAGGCAGGGTCGCCGAAGAACTAGCGCTGAAGCATATGACCACCGGCGCAGGCAACGACATCGAACGCGCGACGGAACTTGCGAGAAAAATGGTCACCGAGTGGGGCATGAGCGAAAAGCTCGGTCCGCTCACCTTCGGGAAAAAGGACGAGCAGATATTCCTCGGCAGGGAGATCGCGCAGCATAAAGATTACAGCGAAAAGACGGCTGTGGACATCGACGAGGAAGTCAAGCGCATCGTCTTTGATGCGTATGCCACCGCAAAAACCCTGCTTCGTGACAAGTTCTCGCTGCTCGATACCTTTGCGAGAAAGCTCCTCGAAAAAGAGACGATGGACGGCGCAGAGATAGACGAGATGATCCAGGAATTCGAGGGCCAGACCGCCCAGGCCTGAGGCACCTCTCTGTGAACGTCTCCTGCGGTAGCCGCGTCCTGGATTTTTCCCGAAAGACTTATATTATGGGGATCCTTAACGTCACGCCCGACTCTTTTTCGGACGGAGGTCTTCATTTCGGCAAAACCAGCGCAGTCGACCAGGGACTGCGCATGGTCGACGCAGGGGCCGATATCATCGATATAGGCGGGGAGTCGACGCGGCCAGGTTCGGAGCCGGTCGCCCTTGAAGAAGAACTCCGGCGGACCATTCCGGTCATCGAATCGCTTTCCGCAAAGGTCAGGGTCCCTCTCTCGATAGACACGTACAAGGCGGAGGTCGCGGCGAGTGCCCTCGATGCGGGTGCCTCTATAGTCAACGATATAAGCGGCCTACGGTTCGATCCCGGGATGGCGGGGGTGGTGTCCGCATACAAAGTCCCGGTCGTCGTCATGCATATTAAGGGAAGTCCCAGGAGCATGCAGCAGTGTCCGGTCTATGAAGCCCTCATCCCCGAAATCCTCGATTACCTCAGGGGAAGCATCGGGATTGCGCTGGAAGCAGGCGTGTCCGAAGAAAAGATCATTATCGACCCCGGCATAGGCTTCGGGAAGACGTTCGACCATAACCTGGAGATCCTGCATAACCTCGACCGCTTCGCCCTGCTCGGCAGGCCGGTCCTGATCGGTCCGTCGAGGAAGGCCTTCATTGGGAAAATACTCGACAATGCCCCGCCGCAGGAGAGGATTTACGGGACGGCAGCTGCCGTTGCGATCTCGATCATGAAAGGGGCGAACATAATACGCGTCCATGACGTCAGGGAGATGGTGCAGGTCGCGAGGGTCGCCGACGCTGTCAAAAGGGAAAAGGTAGTCCTTTCCTGACTATCGCCGCGGGTGCTGCCTGCGGTAGTGGTACGGCGCTTCCCTGAGCCCCCACTTCCCCCAAATACCCAGTCCCCTTCCCCTGGCAGATTCCTGGGCCGCCCTGAATTCATCCACATAGCGCACATTCGGCGGTAACGAAAACAAGACTGCATAGCCGTCTTTCAGCATCTCGGCGTTTGCCAGTCTGCCGCCGGCGGTCCTGATATAAGCCAGGAGGCGTCCGTATTTATCCCTCTTTTGAACGTCATAAACCACCGAAACCCTGTCTGACGAACGAAGGAGAATCTCTCTGAGGTGTTCCCTTGCCTTTCTGCCCCAGGGTCTCTGTCCCATTTCAGGCGCATCGATACCTATCAGCCTTATCTCCTCCTTCTGCCCCCTCACCGAGACAACGATCGAGTCGCCGTCAATCACCCTGACTACATCCCCAGCACTGGCCGCGCTGCTGCTTTCTTCGCCCCCGATAAGCCCCATCAGCAGTGAAAAACCGGAGAGCACAGCAACCAGAAGGATCTTCGTAAGTCTCTCAGACATCGTATTCTTCATCCTGTACATGCAAACCGGCAGGGACACCGATAAAGTCTTGTAATGACGACATGATCTTATTTATCTTCCACGTGAATACCCTGCGGCAGAGACCGCAGGGCGTCAAAGTCAAAATTCAAACAGCCTGATCTGCGCAAGGTCTTTCTCTCTTCCTTGATTCTTTATGTATTGCTCGATTACTTGCTTATTCCCTTTGCC
>JAJZPM010000056.1 GCA_021811105.1 Nitrospirota bacterium
TCTACCGAAATTATCTAACCTTAAAGGGGGAGAGACTTTCCTCTCCTCCTACACCTTCGGGCTGCCCTATTGTGAACGGGTCAGTTTATTGATAAATCTTAGGCCGGATTAATCCGAAAAATAACAATTAGCCAGACGGACATCTACTTCCTTCGCAAATTTATCAAGAGATTTTCTTATATCTTTGATGTTCTTTTCTGGTAGATCAGAAGATCTAAATAAGGAGGCAAAAGCAACAAAAAGTGTATAAAAATCTGTTTTATTCCCCCATCTCGTTTCTTTAATATCTGGAAATATAGCTTGCACAGTTTTTAGAGTCTTATCAAATAGTCTTTGAGTTCTTTGCTGATCAGGGAATTGATCCTCATAGTCCTCGTAAAGTTTATAATATTCATCAATAATTTTTGCGCTTCCGCCTTGTGGGCCATGCATGACACCGATTAAGAGTTCACTTACGAACTCAATGTCTGTCATCCTTCTGATCGCGGGCGGCGTTACTATTCGATTTTCTGCCCAATACTCATCATCTGCCAACTTCTCTGCGAGTCTAATAAATGGCCCTGTATAAATGGCATTTCGGAGTTCCTGTGGCTTTAGTGGCGTTAGATACTTATTGAGGCGCTTGAACATATCGCGGACCTCATCATCACTCTCTGTATTAAGATATCTAACTGCAAATTTGTAGCCGAAGAACTTTTTCTTCTGATCGTCGCTCAGGTCGGCAAATGCTACATCTTTCCACTTAGCGGTTGCATCCAACCTGTCTAACGAAAACTTATTATATTCTTGCTCTTGTGCGTCTGTCTCAGCCCCTACGAATTGTAAGACCGTTCTAATTCGCTGCTGGCCATCGACAATGGCATATGTGCTCCCCCCCTCGGGTGTCGTCGTTTGCTGAATATATATTTCGGGAACGGGAAGACCCATAAGAATGGACTCCACGAGGTAACATTTCTGCTTTATAGTCCAGATTGGTTTTCTTTGAAATGGAGGCTTGATCTTCAGATTCCCCTCAAGGTATCTGTCTTTAAACCAGGCTATTATTTCTTCTGAAGAATTGAATACCATATATCTTACCTTCCTTTCTGGGTTGTCACAATTTTGTTGTATATTTGACGTAGTCCCTCGGCGTGATATCGAAGTGCGTGCTCGCGGGAGCGGTATAGTCGGCCCATCACAATTCTAGCGGCAAATTCTGGGTACAAAGAAAGGCTCTGGAATGTATTGAACCATTTTGCCGAAAGATCTCGCAACGGCTTAAGGACTTCGGGAAATGCTAAGCCTTCGTAGCGGATTTCATTTGGCATTAACCAGCCGTAGAATATTTCCTTTCTCCTATACTGTTGCCAATCACGTTCAACTTGACCCAAATGCGCTAAACGCCGGGGATAATTCCACTTCAACAAGGTCATCCAAATTATGTCAAACAATTTGTCACTTATGATAACGACGTCTATATCTGAAGCATCCGAAAACTGTCGAGGGAAATTCTCTGGGTTTAGGCTGAATCCCATCTTTGCACTTCCCACGATAATAATATTTTTTTCTACTATTCCTAATTTTTCCACCAAATGTTTAGTCAATATATTGAAAGCCTTCATTTGCTTCCGAAATACATACGGCTTGCCTTGAAAGATATATTCCTCCACTATCAAATCTGGCGAGGTGTTTAAGATAACTGTTTCGAATTCTTTAACGCTCAAGTATGGCATTGATCATCCCCTAGTATCACTTGTTTCGCCGCAAACTCACGCTGACGCCAGCTTGTTATTGTTTCATGGTAACCATGATATGCCCGCGTGGTGAGCAAGAAAAATTATAATACTTTTTTGTGATAAATAATATAGCTATATTGCAGGTACGGCCGACGAGAAGTTTTGATGGCGCCGGTTAGCCATCTCTCCATCAACGACCGTGTTTTTATCTCTTTGGTGCGGTATAATAGCACGCAGAATTGCTGATATCTTTTGAGGGCACAGGGTGAATCATAGCGTTATGGACATACTACGCAATATCATTGACGCGACGAAGTTCAACATGGATGCACATCTTCCATATGAGCTGCGGCTGAAGGACTTCGAAATCGCAATGCAGGACATCTATGATTTCTTCTACGATGTCAATTCTCATCTCGCGAAGAAGGGTCTCCAAAGGCTTGACGATATGCTGCGTCCCGCGATTATGTCCGGCGTTTTGTCGGACATGCTCACCGCGAGCATGGCAAAACATTCCCGTGTGCTCAAGGAAAACCAATATCCAAACGGTCATCCCGATCTAATTGTCCAGGGCATTTACCAAAAAAACTCGGTCAAGTCCGGCACGGAAGGGATCGAGATAAAGACGACCCGCAAATCCGGGGGTGCGGTGGACACCCACGGCGCTAGAGACCAATGGATGTGCGTATTTGTCTATGAGGTGGATGCTAAGAGTGAGCCTGCGAATGATAGAAAACCGATGACTTTTAGTGAGGTGTATTTGGGCAAAGTCACGGTCGAGGATTTCAGGAAGAATCCAAGGGGAGAACTCGGCACGCGAACGGCTACTCTTCACCGCGACGGGATCAAGAAGCTGCGCGAAAACTGGATCTACCGTCTCTAATCTTTTCCTGTGGGTTTGAACGCAATGAGTTTCGGTATCGCCTTGCGGGCGATAGCGAAATAATGAATGTCTTTTTCGACCCCTATGCTCTGATAGCCTACCGCTTCAGCGGCTGCGATAGTCGAACCCGCGCCGGCGAACGGGTCTAATATAGTTCCCTTGCCTAAAGGCAGCACTGCGCGGACGACCTGACGCAGGAATGCTTGAGGTTTGAGGCTCGGGTGCGGTGCCAGCGCGCGCTCACTGCTTCTTGTCGGCGCCGACTGTATCACGTCGCCGAAAGGCCTGTCCTTAGAAGGACGCCGAAATCCGCCCGTTCCCCATTTCCGCAGGTTGTCCTGTACGCGCCCCTCTATCGGTTTCCTGTACACGAGCCACGGTTCCCACATTGAGCGAGGCATCACGCTCACCCCTTCGAATTCTTCATGCGCGTGTTTCGGCCGGTCTCCGCCCCGCATCGTCATCACCAAGCGAATAATCTCCCCACGCCGTTCAAGTCCCGCATCCGCCAATGCGCCCGATACGATGAAGGAGAGCAGAGGGTTGGATGCGACAACAACGTTGGCGCCTGGGACAAGCCTGGGAAGCAGGAGTCTGGCCCAGACAAAAAAGAAACTGCGAAGTTCCTCTCTCTGCATATCGGTGAGCGTCGTGAATCTCGGCAGCGGCGACCTCAAGTGCCCGTCAAACGAGGGAGGTATCCTCCAAACCCCTCCTTTCCTATTGCGAAGTTTCAGCTGTTGTTCAGGGGTGTATTCATGCAGGCCGTAAGGAGGATCGGTTACAACCGCATGAATGGAGTTGTCATCCCGGCGTTCGAGCCAATCGAAACAATCTGCATGAAATAATGTGGACGCGCCGACAAGAACAGGCTCTTTCCATCTTCCCTGGGCCGCCAGATCAAGTTGGATTCCCCCAATGAATTCAGCGCGGACGCGATAAACCCCGCGTTCCTCGCGGACGAAAAGATTTGGCGTGTTCAAGCGAAGATACGATCGCACCGAGGAGGTGGGCGTCTGCCCGATCACCTTTGTTACCCTCTCCGCAATCTGCCTGGCAGACAGCGGATGGGAAGAGAGCGACATTACTTGTAGAATGGCGTCGCGGACGCGTCCCGGCGCATATCTCGGTTGTTCTTCGCTCATAGCCCTTAGTATAGACGTCCAGACGTCAGATGTCAAGAAGGGGGTAAGTACTATCCGCGCTCTGCTCAAGGACTTCACAACTTACAAGTTTTTTGAGGTCAAACCTTCATTATTCACTTAGAAAGTCCAAGACCAATGGAACCACAGTGTTGGAGTCTGTAAATTGCCGTTTGTACTCTGGAGAATTTCCGGCATACTTAGGACTGAGCGCTCCTGTGAGAAGTCTTAACGACGATTTGTTTTTAATGGCGTTTGTAAGTCAAAGAACGCTGTCTCAGATCCGTTTTGCCGACCCCTGAATTTTCTTGTACTGGCGGCATCATGACGCGGAGAGGTCTTCCCGGGCGGCGTGCGTTCAGCAGTTATAAAAAAATATTGCGAAATTCGATAGAGTTCAGCGGTAATTTACAGATCGTTCGAGGAGATGCGGGCTGGCCCGGATTATTTCAGGAAGAAATGGAAGCCGATGACCGCGCGTACGTCGTCGCGTGTGTTCTTAGTCCTGATTTCCTCCGGGTACGGCGATTTGAAGTCGACAAAGGCATCGAGTTCCCGATTCAGGGCGATACTGACTTGCTTGGGCGGCTTGTTTTCGGAAGCAGCCTCAGCAGGGGGAGGAGTTATCAGTTCCATCAGGCTGGTCGCTTTCAGATTGAGAATGGCCGCCAGGCTTTTTGGGGCCTCTTTCTGCGACTCGGCATTCGCCCCTGATGCGGCAACGAGGAAACTCAGGGAAAAGATGATGAAGATACCTATGAGGGTGTTGCTCTTCTTCACGGGTATTTGTAGTATACCTAATTTATTTTATAAAGTAAAGAGTATATTTTTTGCCGGCACCACCTCACCCAGCAGGGTGCTGAAAAAGTCTCCTGATTGGACCTAATGTTGTCATACCCGCGTCAGCCCCGGCTGATCCGCGGAGGTGGAAAGGCGGGTATCCAGAAGTACCTGAAAGTACTGGATTCCCGTTTGCACGGGAATGACGAGAGAACAGCCGATACCACTTTTTCAGCAGCCTGCTAAAACCGGCAGAGTAACGCCCCCAGGCATGGCGCCTCTCCCCCTCTTAAGATAAGAGGGGGTAAAGGGGAGTTATGATTCCCAAAAGGGATGATCCCGAGAGGGGTTAGGTCAACGACTCGTAGCGGGAGATTTTCTGATTAATGCTAATTCAATTATGAGATCCTTTCTACGCAGATCTGTCCGCAGTATTTCTCCGCGCTGTGAAGCCGGACGCCCGTTCATGAGAAGCCATCTGATACAGTCCCCGGGGCTTCCTCGTTCCGGCCTTTCCGTCTTCGGTCCTCCCGCGCTTTTGGCCCGTTGCACTTTTGACTCCGGCGCTTCCGCTTCTTCCCGCAGGCGTGCTTTGCTGCCGGTGCCGCTGCGGTCCTAAAGGCGGACGCGCAAACTCTGCGTCACGCGCCGGGGCCGCTTTCTTATAGTCGAAACCGCTCAGTATGCGACGCTCTACCTTTTGGCCGAGGACGCGCTCGATGCTGCGGACCAGCGGCTCGTCTTCAGGCGTTACAAAAGTGAAGGCATCGCCGGTTTTTGCGGCACGGCCGGTACGGCCGATGCGGTGTGTGTAAGCATCACTGGTATCGGGCATGTCGTAGTTGATGACGTGGGATATGCTCGACACGTCGATGCCTCGGGCGGCGATATCGGTGGCGACGAGGATCTGGTACGATCCCCTGCGGAAACCGTCGAGCGCCTCCTGCCGCCTGTTCTGCGAGAGGTTCCCCTGCAGGGAGGCAGCCCGGTGTCCGGCCTTTTCCAGTTGCTGGCCCACGCGCTTTGCGCGGTGCTTGGTGCGCGTAAATATCAGCACAGACTCCGTGTCCGTATGGCGCAGCAGTTCCATCAGAAGCGCGGTTTTGAGGTGCTGCCCGACCGGATAGAGCGCATGTGCAACAGTACTTGCAGGTGCGGAATGACTGACCTGCACCGTGACCGGCGCCTGCAGGACTTCGTGGGCGAGCCGCCGTATGTCATCGGGCATGGTCGCTGAGAAAAGCAGCGTCTGACGCTTTGCCGGCAGATGCCTGATGATCCTTCTAACATCGGGGAGGAACCCCATGTCGAACATCCTGTCAGCCTCGTCCAGTACAAGGACCTCCGCGCCGGACAGATCGATCGTGCGTTGATTGATGTGGTCAAGCAGGCGGCCGGGGCAGGCAACGATGATCTCGGTCCCGGACCGCAGCTTCTGTATCTGAGGCTGGATGCTCACGCCGCCGTAAATCGCCGCGCTCCGCAGATTCGTCTGCCGGCCGAGACGGCCGATTTCTACGTGGATCTGCTCCGCGAGTTCGCGAGTCGGCGCAACAACGAGGGCGCGCACATGACCGCGCGGCCCCGCTATAAGGCGTTCGAGAATCGGCAATACGAAGGCTGCTGTTTTGCCGGTGCCTGTCTGGGCAAGTCCCATGAGGTCGCGTCCCTGAAGGACCTGAGGGATCGCCTCTGCCTGTATCGGCGTCGGCGTGACGTATCCTGCCGACTTGACCCCGGCCAAAACGCGGGGGTGAAAATTGAAAGTGTGAAATTCCATTAAGACTCCTTTTTTTATAACTCGTTGATTTCTGCGTTCGGGGGAAAAAGCCAAGGTGTATTCGGCGGCTTACAGTGACGTGGTTTTCATCCGGATACTGCAGCAGTTATGGTTAAGCCTAGCAGCTTCGGCCCAACTCTGTCAAGGGAAATGCGTCTGCCCAGGGCGAAAAGAAGAAATTCTTACCAGCAACCAACCGAAATGTCCAATAAAATCAATATCTGAAAAAAGCTCGGTGTCTTCAGTCTTTCCACCTTGGGTTGCTTTCTCAGTCTCTTAGCCAAATATACCCTGCCATCTCCCCTCAATATCACTATTGACACTCATATCAATTTATGTTTATATATAAATATAGCTAACGATTGTCGGAGGCTGGAATGCTGAAAGAGGCCGCATCTTTTATCACATATGATCTTTTTAAGCTTGGCCACGGCTCGCGCCTTGCCGATGCCGTAGCGTTCTTTATATATGATACCGCAAAGATATTCCTCCTCCTTTCGGTAATTATATTTGTCGTATCGGTGATCCGCAGTTACTTCCCGCCCGAGCGCACAAAGAAAATACTTTCCCATAAAAAAGAATTTATCGGTAATATACTCGCTGCGCTTTTGGGCATTGTCACACCTTTCTGCTCATGCTCGGCCGTTCCTTTGTTCATAGGTTTTGTGGAGGCCGGCGTGCCCCTTGGGGTGACTTTTTCGTTCCTGATCTCATCTCCGATGGTAAATGAGGTCGCCGTGGTCCTTCTCTGGGGCCTTTTCGGATGGAAGATCGCGGCTATCTATATGGGGACCGGCCTTCTGGTAGCAATCTTCAGCGGGTTTGTGATAGGTAAGCTCAGGCTCGAAAAATGGGTCGAGGAATATGTCTACCAGATCAAGACCGGCGGGGGGCAGGAGGTTTTTAAGCAGGCATTCAGGGAGAGGTTGCAATACGCCAGGTGGAACACCGCGGATATTCTGAAGAGGGTTTGGCTGTTCGTTATTATTGCTATCGGTATAGGCGGATTCATACACGGCTACGTCCCACAGGATTTTCTGACGCATTATGCGGGCAACGGCAACCCTTTTGCGGTGCCGATAGCGGTCGCTATAGGCGTACCGCTTTATTCAAACGCTGCCGGCGTGATCCCTATCGTATATGCATTGATGGAAAAGGGCCTGAGTATGGGGACCGTTCTTGCCTTCATGATGGCTGTGACCGCCCTGTCGCTGCCTGAAATGATAATCCTGAGAAAGGTCCTTAAACCCCGGATGCTCGGGGTGTTCGTCGGCATCATGACGGTGACGATCATAGCCGTCGGTTATCTCTTTAACGCAATTCTATAGGAGGTTTGACTGATATGGAAATCAAAGTCTTAGGTCCGGGATGTGCCAATTGCCGCACGATGGAACAGCTGGCAAAAACAGCTGTGAAGGAACTCGGCATCGACGCGGAGATCGAAAAGGTCTCCGAGATTCAGGAGATCATGAGATATACCATGTCCACACCGGGACTCCTGATCAACGGCAAGCTCAAACATTCGGGTAAGCCGCTCCCGGGCCTTGAGAAGGTGAAGGAACTGATAAAGGCGGAGGTGTAGGGGCACGGCATGCCGTGCCCCTACAAAAGGAAGAACCATGAATGATCTATTAACCATCTTCAAAGCGCTCTCGGAAGAGACGAGGCTCAGAATAATAAAGATCCTTGAGCATGGCGAGCTCTGTGTTTGTGATATCGTTGCGGCGCTCGACATGGTCCAGCCTAAGGTTTCGTTTCATCTCGCGGTGTTGAAGGAAGCAGGGTTCATAAAAGACCGGAAACAGGGGAAATGGACCCATTATCGTCTCGATGATTCGGACTTGCTCAGGCGTTTTCTGGTCCTTTCGGTAATGGAGAGAATTTCCGGCGATACAGTTGCCGCCGACCGGGAGAGACTGGAGGCGTTTCTGCATCAAAAGCCTGTCAAGGGGAAAGTCCTGCCGATGAATGATAAAAAAAGGTGCTGCACCGGGTAAGCATGCAATCAGGATAAAGGGGAATAAGCATGACTGAAAAAGTAGGCAGGAGACTCTCATTTCTCGACCGATACCTCACGCTATGGATATTTGGCGCCATGGCCTTCGGCGTCGGGCTCGGCTATTTCATCCCGGGGACCGAAGGGCTGATAAACAGCTTCCAGGTCGGGACAACCAATATACCCATCGCAATCGGACTCATCCTTATGATGTATCCCCCTCTGGCTAAGGTAAAATATGAAGAACTGGGAGAGGTCTTCAGAAACAGGAAGGTGCTTGGTCTTTCCCTGATCCAGAACTGGGTGATCGGCCCGGTCCTGATGTTTTTGCTGGCCATCGTCTTCCTCCACAATTATCCGGAATATATGGTGGGACTCATTATGATCGGGCTTGCCCGCTGCATCGCCATGGTGATCGTCTGGAATGACCTCGCCTGCGGCGACCCCGAGTACGCGGCAGGCCTGGTGGCCTTCAACTCCATATTCCAGGTTCTCTTCTTTTCAGTCTACGCCTATGTTTTTATTACCATGCTTCCGGTCTGGTTCGGACTCAGGGGCGTTGTTGTCAACGTCACGATCGGGCAGATAGCCAAGAGCGTCTTTATCTACCTTGGCATCCCTTTTCTTGCGGGGATGATAACACGCTTCAGCCTGCTCAAAATCAAGAATCGTGATTGGTACGAGAAGGTATTCATCCCCAAAATCAGCCCGATTACCCTTATCTTTCTGCTCTTTACGATCCTCGTTATGTTCTCGCTGAAAGGCAATTACATCGTGAGACTTCCCCTTGACGTTGTCCGTATCGCAATACCGCTCCTCATTTATTTCGTTGTCATGTTCCTGGTATCGTTTTATCTGGGCAAAAAGATCGGCGCGGATTATCCGAAGACGGCCACACTTTCCTTTACCGCGGCGAGCAATAATTTCGAACTTGCAATAGCAGTTGCCGTAGCGGTATTCGGTATAAACTCTGGTGCGGCCTTTGCCGCGGTCATAGGTCCGCTCGTTGAAGTGCCGGTTTTAATCAGTCTGGTGAATGTTGCCCTCTATTTCCAGAAGAGGTTTTTCACCGTTGAGTACTGCAGGGTGAAAGGCATCGGGCCATCCTAAAATGTTCAAAAAAAGATCAGATATCCTGGAGGAGTAATGAAAAAAAGATTAACTATCCTTGTTGCGCTGATAATCTATCTGACACTATCCGGGTATAGCAATGCAGGGGAGGTGAATTCGGTCCTGGACAATGCTAAAAAAGAAGGCAAAGCAGTTATGCTGGAATTGGGCTCTGTCGGTTGCAGACCCTGTGAACAGATGAAGGCCGTAATGGAAAAGCTGAGAGCGAATTACAAAGGAAAGCTGGAAGTCTTATTTGTCGATGTCAGGAAAGACCGTGATACCGCACAGAGGTTCGGCGTTTTCGCCATACCTACTCAGGTCTTCCTCGACAGAAACGGCAAAGAGTTTCACCGGCACATAGGCTATTACGGATATGAGGAAATAGCGCCGGTACTGAAAAAAGCAGGAATATAGAATAGAAAGGATTCAATGGAAGGGAAACTCATCTGCTACTGCTTTGGACACTCCGAAGAAGACATTATCAGGGATGTCACTGAAAGCGGCGGCACTTCATCCATTCTGGAAGAGATATCGAATAAGAAAAAGAAAGGGGCGTGCAACTGCAAGCTCAATCATCCTGAGGGCAGGTGATGCCTCGGAGATGTCCGCCGTGTCGCGGACAGGGCAAAGAAACAGTTGAGGAATCTTTCCCGCAAAGATAAGGAATAAATGCATTGATGCAAGCTTTATTAGAGAATATCCAGACAATTGTGCAGAACCATCACGGACTGGCATTTATTGCCGTAATCCTTGGCGGAATCATATCAGCGGCAAGCCCTTGCGTCCTTGCCGCAATACCCCTGGTCATCGGCTATGTCGGCGGCTATTCCGAGGGAAACAAAAAGAAGGCAGCCCTTTTTTCTCTGGTATTCGTTCTTGGGCTTTCGATCACCTTTACCCTTCTTGGCGCCGCAGCATCGGCCATGGGCCAGTTTCTCGGCTTCATGGGCAGATGGCTATATCTCGGCTTGGCTTTCATCGCTATTGCAATGGGCCTTCAACTCATGGGACTCATTTCCGTGCCCCTGCCCTTCCAAAAAACAAGGGCGATTAAAACGAATGGACTCCTTGGAGCCTTTCTACTCGGCATGTTGACAGGCACGGTCTCTTCCCCATGCGCGACGCCGGTGCTGGCGGTCATCCTGGCCTATGTCTCAACGCAAGGGGATATGATGTACGGCGGATCACTGCTCTTTGTCTATGCCCTTGGACATTGTGCATTAATATTTGTGGCAGGTCTGTCTATTGGACTCACCGAGAGCGTCGTCAGCTCAAGAGGAGCCAGAAACTTTTCGCTTTATGCGAAAAAATTCAGCGGCGCTTTGCTAGTTGTTGTGGGCCTCTATTTTGGAATAACGAATTTATGAGACATAAGTCAAAGCATCATAACCCCTCCCAACCTCCCCTTATCTTAAGGGGAGGGATTGACCCCCCTCTTGGGTTAAGAGGGGCAGGGGGAGTTACTGTGAATAATTGGCCGCAGAAGATATGACAATTAGAAGGTATTACAGATGACGCGATTTTCAGTAGTTTGCAAATGTTGGTGGCACGGGGGATAACGGACGCAGGTCTCTGTGAGTTAGCATGATGATACCCGGGATTTCCGGGGGGCGATAGCATGAAATTCATAAAACGGAGGACTTGCGATGAAAGAATTCAAGGAATATCTTGATGTGGCGTGGGAATTTCACGGCCACAGGTGCCCGGCAATGCCGATGGATCTCAGGGCAGGGCTTGCAGCTATGAAGGCGCTCGGCGTCGAGAGGTCAAAGGACAAGGAACTCTTTGTCGAGGCCGAGACAGGCAAGGGACATGCCTAATAGCGGCTGAATGCTGTATTTGCACATATTTGTTACGGAGTGTTCTCATGATAAATACTTTCTGCAATTATCGAAAAATGACCCAGTGCTTGCACGTTTGCTCGATGAAGCCCGTGAATACGCTTGCGTCCATGTTCTCGCCAGGCAGAGGCAAAAAGGTTGCGACGGTATGGGCGAGCTTGCGACCATAAAGGAAGAAGTTAGGGATGTCATTGATAAGGTGATAGAATATTGTAAAGAGAAGAAATATATCTCTGAGGTCATGTCATACGATGTTGATTCGATTGCTGATGAGATCGTCAAGGGTCAGGAACTGTTATGAAGATGCCATGCGGGATGTAGCCTGTCCCCGATAAAATGCCGCTGGCAGGCAAAGAGGGATACCCCTAATGAGCGTTCCCGCAACAGCGAGAAAATTAAAGAAAGAAGATCTAAGTTGCGTTTTTGATCAGCTCAGGGCTTCCCACAGGGTCATCGGGCCGAAGATTGAAGGCGGTGTCATCGTCCTCGCAGATATAGATGTTCACGATATCCCCGCCGGCTTTGAAGACCGTCAGGCGGCAGGCAGCTACAGTCTTATCAGAAGTGACCGGCCGGAGATATTCTCCTTTTCTGCTGGTCCTGATTCCTTCAAGAGGTTCCTGCATCCTCCCGTGAGTGAGATGTTCACCTTCAGGAGGTCAAGGACCTCGATGACCATAACGCCGTCCGGGCGTGAGGAAAAGCCGCTCGCCTTTATCGGCATCAGGGCGTGCGACCTGTCGGCCATGAAGCTCTATGACCGGATATTCCTGGAAGGCCCGGTAAAGGACAACACGTATGCTTCATTGAGAAGCAACGCATTCATCATTGCAGTTAACTGCTGCCGCCCGGGCGATAATTGCTTTTGCAGTTCCATGGGGACGGGACCTGAAGTAAAAGACGGCTATGATATTGTCCTTACCGAACTCAGGGATTCGTTCCTTGTCGAGTCCGGGACAGTTCGCGGGCAGGACCTTCTTGCCCGGTTGGCCCTTGAGGAGGCGACCGGCATCGATGTCGACGAAAAGGCGGAACGAACAGGGGCGTGCATAAGGGCGATGAAGAAATCAATCAGGGCCGAAGAACTTCCCGGGCTTATTTACAGGAATCCCGACCATCCGCACTGGGCAGACATTGCCGAACGTGACCTCGAATGCGGCAACTGCACCCAGGTCTGTCCAACCTGCTTCTGCAACGCAACCTATGACCTCGTCCGTCTCTCTCAGGTATCCTTCAAGCCCCCCGGCCTTTCGGGCGTCAGGGTGCGGAAATGGGACTCGTGTTTTTCGAGAAACTTCGGCCGTGTCCA
Organism: Nitrospirota bacterium; assembly: GCA_021811105.1. GTDB lineage: Bacteria > Nitrospirota > Thermodesulfovibrionia > Thermodesulfovibrionales > UBA6898 > Sulfobium. Next base: position 12,560 of record JAJZPM010000056.1, read on the forward strand.
CGGAGGCAACTTCAGACCTTCCCGGAGGGCAAGATACCGGCAGTGGATGTCCCACAAGCTGGCGTACGCGATTGAACAGTTCGGACTTCCCGGTTGTGTCGGCTGCGGACGATGCATTACATGGTGTCCCGCCGGCATCGACATCACCGTGGAGGCAGAGGCGTTGAAAGATGCACGATAGATCAACGCCGTTCGAGGCGACGATAAAATGGACCAGGAAGGAGACCCGCGATACCTTCACCTGCGCCATTAGGATCAGCAACAGAGATATTCAGAGGGGATATCGGTTTGTCCCCGGACAGTTCAATATGCTCTACGTCCCCGGAATCGGAGAGGCCCCCATATCCATGAGTTCCTCTCCCCTCGACCGCGACATAATGCATACTGTGCGGATTGCAGGGGACGTTACCACGGCGCTCTCCCTGCTCGGGGCTGGAGAAGTGATAGGGATTAGGGGACCCTTCGGGCGAGGATGGCCCATTGAGGAAGCTGAAGACCTGGACCTTCTTATCGTGGCCGGAGGCCTCGGTATTGCGCCGCTGCGGTCTGTTGCGCGACACTTCATGAAGACCCATTCTCCGAAGAAGAAAACAGCCCATCCCCGGCGCATGCTGCTGTACGGCGCAAAGACGCCGAAGGACATCGTCTTCAGGGATGAGTTTCCGCGGTTCAGGGATATCTTCGACGTATTCCTCAGCGTCGACCGGGCCGACCCTGAGGAGTATTGGCGCGGAGAGACCGGCCTGGTCACCCAGCTTTTCGACAGGCTGTCGCTTGACCCTGTTCGCACTATCGTATTTATGTGCGGCCCCGAGATTATGATGCAGACCTCGGTCCGGGAGCTCATTCTGCGAGAGGTGCCGGAAGAGAAAATATTCGTTTCCATGGAGAGAAATATGAACTGCGGCATGGGAATATGCGGCCACTGTTTTTTCGGGCCCAAGTTCGTATGCAAGGACGGTCCCGTATTCAGATTTTCCGAAATCTCGGGACTTATGGGAATAAAGGAGCTCTGAGATGAAGAGGCCGAGGATAGGCATCTTCAAATTCACCTCCTGCGACGGCTGCCAGCTCTCGGTCCTGAATTTGGAGGAGGAACTCCTGGACCTCGTCGGCTTGTTCCAGGTCGCCTTTTTCCGGGAGGCAACTGACAGGCCGCTCAGGGGACATCTCGATATCGCCCTCGTGGAAGGGTCGATATCCACGGGGTGGCAGAGGAGCCATGTGGTTGAGGTCCGCGAACGAACACGATATCTGGTCACCATCGGCGCCTGTGCGACATCCGGAGGCTTGCAGGCGCTGAGAAACTGGACGAGCATCGAAGACTACAAGAAGTCGGTCTATCCATCCCCGGGGATGATAGAAACGCTTCCCTGTTCCACCCCGATAAGCGATCACGTCTACGTCGATTACGAACTCTGGGGGTGTCCTGTCGGCAGCGACGAACTGTCGGAGACACTCGCATCTTTTCTCCTCGATAAAAGACCGGGCATCCCGGGATACAGCCTTTGCATGGAATGCAAGAGAAAAGGGACCCCTTGTCTTCTCATCGCGGGGTCGGCGCCCTGCCTCGGCCCCGTTACGAGGGCCGGGTGCGGTGTCCTCTGCCCGTCCCTGGAGAGACCATGCTACGGATGTTTCGGTCCGAGGGAGGGCGCCAACATCGATGCGCTTCTCAACGTCTTCCGGAAGAAAGGTCTTTCTCCCCACGAGTGCTCTCTCCTCCTCGATAAGATGAATACATACTCGTACCGCAAGGCGCGAAGCAGGGAGGGCCGCTTGTGAAAAGGCTTTTCAGGATCGATTACCTTCCGAGGGTTGAAGGAGAGGTCGGGATAACCGCTGAGATACAAGACGGTGAGGTCACAGTGAGGGCTGCGGTCTTTGAGGCCCCCCGGTTTTTTGAATCCTTTCTCAAGGGCAGGCATTATTCGGATGTTGCCGATTTCACCGCGCGGATATGCGGGATATGCCCGGTGGCGTACCAGATGAGCGCGGTCCATGCCGTTGAACGTATTTTCAGCGTCGAGGTTGAGGAGCAGGTCCGGCAATTGAGGAGACTCCTGTACTGCGGGGAGTGGATAGAAAGCCATTCTCTCCATATCTACCTCCTTCAGGGGCCTGATTTCTATGGAACTGAAAACGCCTGGTCGAAAAAAGAATATCTGCCCATCGCAAAGAAAGGGTTGTCCTTCAAGAAGCTCGGAAACCGGATCTTGACCATCATCGGCGGAAGGCCGGTCCATCCCGTGTCGGTGAAGGTCGGGGGTTTCTCCAAACTACCGGAAAAGAAAGTGCTTAGCTCGGCCCTCCCGGACCTCCAAAAGGCATATGAGGAGTCTCTGGAAGAGATAGAGCGCGCGGCACGCCTTTCGTTCGGGGAGAATCAGATGGATGTAGAGTGCGTTTCCCTGCGCGATCCCCGGGAATATCCGATGAATTACGGGAACGTCGCTTCGAATAAAGGCATCGACACATCAATGTCAGGTTTTCTCGACGTTGTCAGGGAACACCAGGTCGGGCACTCCACGGCCCTGCATTCGGAGATGCGGAAAGACGGCCTTTGGAGTCCCTATCTCGTAGGACCGATATCAAGAGTCAACCTCAATGATGAGAAACTCCCTGCGGAGATCAGGGCAAGGATGAAGGAATGCGGCATATCCCTTCCGATAACGAACATCCGGATGGGAATCGTCGCCAGATCAATAGAACTTTCGTACGCCTTCCATGAGGCAGCAAGGATCATACGAGAGTATGAAGCTCCCTCGGTGTCCTGCGCCGATTTCAAGCCCCGGGCTGGAGAAGCAGTATGGATAACCGAGGCGCCCCGGGGGGCGCTCGTCCACCGGTATGAACTGGACGACAGCGGATATGTGAAGAACTGCACGCTAATTCCCCCGACCTCGCAGAATCTCGGACAGATGGAGAGGGGACTGCGTGATTTCATACGGAGCCATCTGGATAAGCCCGTGGATTTTCTCAGGAAGGAAAGCGAAAAGATCGTCAGGAGTTACGATCCCTGCATTTCGTGCTCTGTCCACTTCGTGGTTCGCGAAGAGAACAAAACAGAGAAGCCGCCTCATGGAGTCAGGTGACGCTGCTTGAGCTGAAAGACATTTCCTATAAGGTAACCGGCAAGGAGATACTTTCCGGGCTGTCGCTCTCCATAGGAACGGGGGAAGTGCATGCCCTCCTGGGCACGAACGGCACTGGCAAAAGCACCCTCGCCTATCTGGTCATGGGCTGTGAGGGATACCGGCCTTCATCCGGCGAGATTATGTTTGCCGGGAAGCTTATCAACAGCCTTAAGATCCATGAGAGGGCAAAGCTCGGTATAACCATGGCCTGGCAGGAGCCGGTGAGGTTTGAGGGGATAGCAGTCAGAGATTATCTGGCGCTCAAAGACATGGACATCGATCAGGCCCATTACCTTGAAATGGTTGGGCTCCACTCCGAGCTTTATCTTCACCGGATGGTTGATAAGTCCCTGAGCGGCGGAGAAAGGAAAAGAATCGAACTTGCATCAATCCTTGCCTTAAGTCCGAAGCTCGCCATCCTCGATGAGCCTGACTCGGGGATCGATATGCTTTCCACTCAGGATATAGTCAATGTCATCAGTGCATTCAAGAACAATAGTGCATCCGTACTTCTGATTACGCACCGGGAGGAGATAGTCTTAATCGCTGACAGGGCGTCTCAAATATGCAATGGCAGGGTTGTATGCTCAGGGGACCCTGAGAAAGTGGCCGAATACTATAAAGCAAGAAAATGTCTTGTCTGCGATGGAGAGGTATGCGCCTATGTCTGATCTCGATGCATTGATGAAGGCGTTCGGAGAGGCGGGAGGGGATAAAGCTATCCTTGAAAACAATGAGATAGCGCACCTTGTCGCAAGCGGCCATAAACTACTGAGCATGAATAATGTCGAGGGGCTGGAGGTTGACGCGAAAGAGACATTAACAGGAATCAGTGCCAGGGTTACAGTCAAGGAAGGAGTAAGAATAAAGAATCCCGTGCATCTTTGCTTCGGAGTCCTGCACAACAAAGGCACTCAAAGGATAAAAATGGATGTTAAACTCGAAAAGAACTCATATGCGCATCTTATCGCCCACTGCATATTCCCAAAGGCAGAGAAGATCAGACATATCATGGATGCTGTCGTTGAGATAGGCGAAGGGGCAGAGATGAGATATTCGGAGACCCATTTCCACGGCCTTTACGGGGGAATAGAGGTTGTGCCGAAATCCGCTGTGAAAGTCGCCAGGAACGGCAGATACTTCACAGATTTTACGTTGACCACCGGACGAGTCGGCAAACTCGACATAGATTACTCTGTTGAAGCGGAAGAAAATGCAGTAACTGAACTCAGGGCGAGAGTATTCGGTCATGCGAATGACGCCATAAAGATAAAAGAAAAAGTTGTGCTTGCAGGGGAAAATTCAAGAGGGTTGATCAAGACAAGGGTGGCTCTCGAAGATGAGGCTGAAGCAGAGGTGACAGGCATCACCGGGGGAAACGCAGCAGGCGCGCGGGGCATGTAGACTGCATGGAAATAGTGAAAGATAATGCCGTAGCAAAGGCAATCCCTATCGTGAGTGTCACCAATCCGCTTGCAAAGGTGACCCATGAGGCGGCGATCGGCAGCGTTGACAAGCGCCAGATGGAGACACTCATGGCGCACGGGCTGACGCCGGAGGAGGCGGTGGATGTGATTGTGAAGGGGATACTGAAATAGCACCAGTAAAAAGAAATTTTTTTCTGATACGATATACATATATCGATGGATAAATCCGAATGGGAAATAATGGCAGAGGTTGCAAGAGGAGAACTCTCGGCATTCCGGAAAATTGTCGAGCAATACCAGAAACCTCTGCTCAATTACATCTATAGGTACACCTGGGACAGGGCCGCATCAGAAGATATCGCGCAGGAGGTGTTTCTACGGGTATTCAAGACGGCGAAGGAGTACGTGCCACTTTCTTCCTTCAAGACGTGGCTTTTCAAGATAGCCACCAATCTTTGCCTCAATGAATTAAGAGATAACAAGATACATCGCAACACTGTCGATATCTTTGAACTGAATGAGGCGGGTTTTGTTGCACTAGCTTCGACGTACTTTACACCGGAAAAGGAGACGGAAGGCCGCGAGTTGAGCGCGCTCCTAATGAGGGCGCTGAAAAGTCTTCCCGAAAAACAGCGAGTTGCGCTGCTCCTGCACAAATATAGCGGATTCTCCTACGGTGAGATCGGCCAGATGATGGCGTGCTCGATGCCGGCGGTCGAGTCCCTCATCCATAGGGCACGCCAGAGTCTCAGAAAACAACTGACCCCCTATCTTTAGTTTTTTCTGCTCCAGACCGCAAGTTTTTGCCGATTCCCGTGTTTAAGGGAGTATGAGGGAATGCAAGGAAATACGTGAGAGGCTCTCGGCGTTCATAGACGACGAATTACCGGCCCCGGAGCGCAAATTAATTGAAGACCATCTCCATAGGTGTCCTGCGTGTGCACGGGAGGAAAGTGCTCTGCGGCAGGTCATAGACTTGATGGATGGAATTCCCGATAAAAGCCCTTCTCGCTCATTCACTCCTATAACTATTCACAGAGCTTCCTCATGGAAACGTTGCGCCTATGTAAAAGGGCATATCCTTATGCCCGCGCTCAATGTTCTGCGCTCGGTGTTCTCTGTTGTTCCCTGGCCACTGGAAGCTAACGCAGACAGGAGACGGACTCCATTTAACGCATATCTGCGCAGCTTCGATGATTTTCCTCCGGGGTCCCTTTCGAGCATTTATCTTGAGCTGATAGAGGGGGAGGAATGAAGGATGTTTTGCTGATACTTCTTTCATTGACGGTCATCGCACTTCTGACGAGCCGGTTTATGAGAGTGCGCCGCAAGCCGATCAGAGGCTATCTTGATCTTATCAAGCTGACCGAGGAGCAGAAGACGCAAGTTGAGGAAATAAGAAAAGACTTCCTTCCGAGGGTGGCGGGGATCCGGCAAGCCCTTCGCCAAAGGAGGCTCGAACTTAACGACCTGCTCTTTGCAGAACCTCCGGACATGCAGGCGATTGAGGGCAAAAGCAGGGATGTTGCAAAGCTTCAGACGCAATTGGAAAGAGAAGTTATCGACCATATCCTCCAGGAAAAAGAGCTTCTCAGCCTCGAGCAGAAAAGGCAATTCTACGACGTAATACGTACTGAGTTTGAACAAGGCGGTCTCGGTGTCCACGGAGAACAGCGACCCGGGGCAACACGAAACGCGGGAAAAGGGGGTTAGACGACAAGGAGGCAAGAATGAAAGAGGATAAGATAACCGTCAAAGATATTTTCTGGAAGTTCCTAAAAATAGGTTCTCTTTCTTTTGGTGGCGTATATTCGATGCTCGCCTTTTTTGAAAGGGAACTCGTGGAAAAGGAAAAATGGCTTACTCATGAAGAGTTTGTCGAGAGCGTGGCGATAGGACAGATGACACCGGGGCCGCCCATCGTAAACACCGGTATCTGCATAGGATACAGGCTGAAAAGGATAAAGGGAGCGCTTGCCACAACCGCGGGTCAGTCGTTTACGGGTACCCTGCTGGCTATACTGCTCGCGGTATTCTACGTAAAAAGCAAGGGGAATGTCCTGTTGACTTCGGTTATGAAAGGCGTGGGAGCGGCCGTCGTTGGGCTACTTCTTTCAATCATTTTTAAGATGTCAAAGAACACTATCAAGGACCTCAAGGCTGCGCTGTTTGCCTTGACAGCCTTTTTTGCGCTCGCATTGTTCAAGCTTAATCCCATCGGCCTTATTCTGGCCTCCGGAATCTTAGGTCTGCTCGTATATGGAAGGAGGACTTGATGGTTTTACTAAAACTCTGCTGGTTACTTATGGTCATCAATGCCCTCACTATAGGAGGCGGCTTTGTGATGCTGCCGATGCTCCAGAAGGAGTTTGTGGAGAACTATCATTGGCTGACCAATCAGGAATTTCTGGATGCTATCGCAATCGGGCAGCTCACTCCCGGTCCCTTGACCGTTATGAATGCCGTTATCGGATATAAAATCAGCGGCCTGATCGGCGCAGTATTAGCAATGGTCAGTTCATACCTGCCATGCATTATCATCGTGACGATCGTGGCCAAGTACTATTACGATTACAAGGAATCAAGAATCGTCCAGTCGAGCTTCAAAGGAATAAGACCGGCAGTTATAGGACTGTTGTCCGCAGTGGCTATTTCCCTCGGAAATACGGCGCTTGTTGACCCCCTCACGTTTGGGATCGCCATAATCAGCTTTGCTGTGATTGCTTTTACAAAGACAAATCCTTCTTTTGTGATTGTCGGCGCGGGTATTATCGGAGCAATATTATTGTGAAGAAACATAAGCGTCGATGAATAAAGGAGCGGATGACCTTCCCCTTATAGATAGATTCAAAGGTGGTGACCAAAGCGCATTCGAACATCTTGTTCTTAAATGCCGTCGCCGGAAAAACTTTATGAATCGAATCAGTTAGGGCTAGCCTTGCGTAAAAGTATAGGAAAGCTGTCTCTGAAAACTGAGGACGGTAATCATTCTGAAAGAAATTGAAGGTCTTTTATATGAAGAAATCGCAGAGGTCTTCAATGTCTCCGTTGGAACGGTAAAATCGAGGATATTCAGGGCAAGGGAAGAATTAAAGGGATTAATGAAAAATTATATCGCCAAAGAATAAGACGCATTTATTGATACTAAGACCTCAAGGTCGCATTTAACCTGTTTTTAATGGCATAGCGAGTACATCTGTCGCTGAAGTGTGATCACGGGATCGGGCCAACCTGACTGGCTACCCATCATAAATCTGATAAGCGCTGATATCGAGGACAAGGGAAATCAGAGAAATACTTGACAACATCATCGCGTCAATGTAATATTAGCGTATGCTAATATACTTAAATAGGATTACTCCTTGAAGGAAGCAGCAGAGTTATTTAAACTCCTGTCCGTTGATAAGAGAATCGAAATAGTCGAACGGTTAAAAAAGGAAACCATGAGCGTTAACGCCTTAGCTGAGGCCTTGGGCATTACCCAGTCGGCAGTTTCGCAGCACTTGCGTGTGCTCAAAGGCGCTGGTCTCGTAAAGGATGAAAGGCAAGGTAATTGGATATATTATTCCTTAAATCGAGATGCCCTTGAAAAGTGCCGTCAAAGACTCAATCGTATTTGCACTTGCGGATGTTTGGGCAAAGAAGTGACCATGAGAATTCACAAAGGAAAGGAGGGCTGAGTTTTTTTTAAAACTCCACAATATAAGTAACTGCGCATAGACTTATGCAGAAGGGAGGTGAGAAACATGGCTGACGCAAAGGGAGACAGCAAGAAAAGCGGGACCTCGGGCAAAGTCGTTCGTGAGATCAAGACACAAGTTTGTGACTGCGGTTGCGGCTGCGTGCCGCCACTGGACAAAAAGTAGTCTTCACAGAGGGGAAGGGGTCCCTTCCCCTCGCATCTTAACTAAGACCTTGTAACGGGAGGTAATGAAATGCAGGAAATATTACTTGTCGCGGAAGCGTGGAACTTAGTCAAGGTGAATTTCCTATTAGGTCTGACCGTGCTCCTGTTCACCGGTATATTGTATGCCTATCGCTGATAACAGATAGCATACGCCCTCGTTCTATTAATAATATCCGTCACTTCGACGAGTCCCTTCTCGACTACATGATAGATATCTGGGATTCCTGGGGGGAAGCAACGGTACGCCACTCAAAAGAAATTACGGAACAAAAATGAAACTGGATCGTTTAAAAAGTAGGAGGCAAAGATGAAGTGTTCAAAAGCGCATAAACTCACATCGCTCTATATCGATGGCGAATTGCCGGAACGGGATGTGAAAACGCTTGAAGACCATATGAAGGCCTGTCACAAGTGCCGGGCGGAATTTGAAGAAGGCATGGAACTCCATAATTTGTTTACAGATGCGGAGAAATTTGAAGCGCCTTTTGGCTTTCATGCAAGGGTAATGGCAAATGTAAGTTCACGAAAAATAAGGGAAAGTTCAAGAATTTCCGTTTTTGCCAGACTTGCGGAGGCAGTCGTTATTATTGTGGTCATCGTTTTGGGTGTTTTGTCCGGTAACTTCTTGATAAAGGGTTATTCTCCTGATAAGGCAGGAGATGTCACAGCGTCGCTCTCACTCGATATTTTTGCCTCCGCACCTCCTGGTTCGCTGGGTGGAGTATATCTTGCGATGACTGAGGTGAGTGATGAAAAATAGCACGCTGAAATTTCTCCTTCTTATCTCTTTGATATTAAATATTTCCTTCCTGGGAGCTGCAGGAGTTCAGTATTACAAAAAAACAACGTACTGGACCTCCCCTTTTGGCTACAAGATGAAGAAGGACCATTTTTTATTTGAAGAGCTTTCCCTGCGGCCGGACCAGATGAAGACTATGAGGGAGACGGCAACCAAATTCCGGACGGTTATCGATAAAAAGAGGCAGGCTATCGCCACAAAGAGAAAAGAACTCATCACTCTGATGCGTCAGGACAATCCTGACAGAAATGCCATCGCCGCGGTTATATCCGAAGAACTAAACCGCTGCGCGGTGGTTTCCTAGTAATGGGGCGTGCTGGAATAAGATAAAGTTTTCTCTGGGGTGCATAGGCTGTCCCGTTATCTCCCCCTTGTTGAACAATCGAAGTCT
>JAJZPM010000092.1 GCA_021811105.1 Nitrospirota bacterium
CGAGTCCCAACTCAAGAGGCTCATGAAGACCGTCGAAGCGGCAACAGAGAATTTGGAGAAGGCGGACCCCGAGCAGGAGAGGCGGAGGGAAGCGGAAGAGAAGGAAGCCGGCAAGGCCGCAGACATCATGGACGCTGTCGGAGGGCAGGCAGGCGAGATGGAAATTGGCCGGGAAAGCGAGAGGAAAAATATCGAGTCCTTGAATAATTTCCTCATGAGCGGAGCCCAATTCCTGACAGACCTGAGCAAGGCTCTTTCACAGCCACCCCCTGTTGCCGGACGACCGCTTGAGAATCACTTCTTCGCCATGATCGACAAAGATGACAGTACCGGCAAGTCCTATCTGAAAATACCCTTGCCGGAAACGGAATTCCTGAAAAATATCTTTTCAACCTTCAGAGAACTGATAGCAAACATTTCGCAAAGGAACACAGGGAGATGAGAAATGGGCTATTCACAATATCATAAAACTATTAGCTAAAAGATAATCTCCATATATGATTATCAAGTCTAAAGCCCCGGTATAAACCGGCATAGGGTAGAGTAAAAGAAAAGTTTTATTCTTCGCCTTGCCTCAGTAGCCATGCAGTTGCTGAGTGAACAGTGATTCCGGGCGGCATATCAGCCGGGATTTCAGGCTCAAGGCTGATGAGATGAAGAGCGGCCCTCGGGTGTTCTCTTACAGTTTCCTGCAGAGCCCTGATTTCTCGCTGCTGCGTAGCAGTGTCTCTCAGGTCTGCGCAGACCTGAATGAGTTCCTCATGGTTGTCATGATATCGGGCCAGAAAATCGACCTCGTACCCTTCCTCCGTGCGGACGTAAGCGATCTCCGAGCCTCGTCGTTCAAGCTCCCGCAACACGCAAGTTTCGAGGGCATGCCCCAGATTGGCCCGCCCCGTCCGGTCAAAGACAGGGATCAATGCCGGGTCGACTGGATAAACCTTGCGAGGGTTCACCATCCGCCGCCTGGCAGAAGCTGAGGAAATGGCCACGGTGCGGATCAAAAACGCATCCTCCAAGAAACCAAGATATGCATGCAGTGTATCCTTGGCCGCCGGGATTCCTTGAGACCGCAAGTCCCCATGGAGTTTATTTACGCTGAACGGACCGGCAGCGTTCCCGAGCAGGTGCCTCACCATCCAGCGTAAGGCTACAGGATGCGACACGGCATGTCGTTCGATTACATCGCGCAGGAGAGCGGTATCCACATAGCCGCGAAGCAGTTCGAACCTGTCCCTGGGAGTTATATCCACCGCCTCGGGGAAACCGCCCCGGATAAGATATTCCCGCAGGTCTTTTTCGATTCTGGAGCGGGCAGCCTTTGTCAGGCGTTCGAGACTGCGCTCGGGTTCCCGCCCGAAATGTCTAAGATATTCGCGGAAACTGAACGGATGCACCAACGCTTCCATAGCCCGCCCGCGCATGCTCGTTGCCACCTCGCGGGAGAGGAGTCTTGCAGAGGAACCGGAAAGAAAAAGTTCTACCCGCTCCGTATCAAGAAGACGGCGCGCAAAGGTCTCCCAACCGTGTACCACCTGGATTTCGTCCAGGAAAAAGACAGCCTTTCTTTGATCTCTCCATTCAGGATACAAGCGATAGTATTCTTCTATCACAAGGTGCAGATCAGCGGCGGTCATGTCTGCAAGCCTTTCGTCCTCGAAGCTAAAGTAGAGGAGACCATCCCTGCCCGTGCCTTGCGCAAGCCGGTCTGCCAGTATCTGCCATAGAAAGGTGGTCTTACCCGTGCGGCGCATGCCGATGACTGCAACTGCTTTCCCTTTCACTCGGGGCAGCCTTACATCCCGGCGTGTGAACGAAGGGACAGGGGCAGCCAGGGAATCTATTATCTTCTGCCGGATTAGATCGCGAACTTGTCCTTCCATAACGGATAAGTTATAACTATTTTGTCCTTATTTCAAGGACAAAATATAAATTACAATATTTCTACCGTATCCGGCATTAGTACAGAACGATGAGAGCCTAAGAGATGGAACTGTGTAACACCGGGGCTTTGACAACGTTATGATAAAATAAATCGTCGGTGAAGGCATATGAGCACAACGATCATGAAACGAAAGCGGAAACTTACGGCTGCCGAGAAAGCTGAGAAACGGCAAAGGCGGAAGGAGTATATGACCATCTTCATCAATGGGAAGCAGAAACGTGTCAAGCGACCCCCAACCATTGACGGCATGGATGTGGATGAGTTTATCCGGAGGAATGCAGACCCTATCTGGTTGCATAAGAACAAGATGTGGGAGTACATAAATGGCCTCCAAGAGAAAGCAGCAAGAAATGTGTTTGATGATGACTATTTTTAAAGAAAAGAAACGTGTCTTCTTTATTATAGGAACAGGATATCAGATCCTTTTCTGCTATCCCGAAAGGTTGAGATCCTGTGAGCAAGAAAACAAATAAAGATTTCCAAAATCTTACCTGGTTTGATTTGCAGTCGTGGGCCGGCTCCAAAGTTGTCTCTCGGGGCAAGTCTTACCAGCAGAACAAGCTCGTGGAAGATTTGGCAATAACTCAGTCCGGTGATCTGGTGGCCTGGGTGACGGGTTCGACTACATATGCGACTAAAGTCTCCTTCGATGAAGGCTCACTTGCTTCGGCATGCACATGCCCTTATTATGGCGCCTGTAAGCATGCTGTGGCGCTCGTCCTCGAATATCTTGACTGTATTGAAAATAACAGGAACGTACCGCCTGCTTCCAAAAACGACGAACGGCTTTTGCTGCTTGATGAAGGGTCGGAAGACATCGATAATGACGATGCCCTTTACAGTGACGACGGGAAGGATGATGAGGTTGCTGCGGAACGGGCAAATCGCATCCCGCAATTCGGTATCAACGATTATCTTGGGAATAAATCGAAAGGAGAGTTGATTGACATTATCACCGGAATAATTTCCCGAAACCCTGAAATCAGGGAGGATCTGAATTACAAGGCACAGATAAGGCGGGAGAAACCGGTGGCGCTGATAAAGATAGTCGAACGGGAGATTTTGAAGGCAAGCAACGAGCCTGGCTGGCTAGACCATTGGAAACACATCGGTTATATCCCTGATTATTCCCGTGTCAGAAGCGGTCTCCAGAAATTACTGGATGATGGATATGCTGACGAAGTAGTGCGACTGGGAAAGAAGCTTTTTTCAAAGGGCACCAAGCAAGTTGCACAGTCTCACGATGAGGGAGATACCGCCTACGAAGTGGCTGATACTCTGAAGATAGTATTTATGGCCCTTGGAGAATGCTCGATCAGCAATGTCGAGAAGATGGAAATGGCGGTAGATTTCAGGTTGAATGACGAATACGACCTCTGTTCCGGGCTTGAGATGTTTCGGAATCACAGGTTTAGTAAGAAGGACTGGAACGATCTCGCAAACCGGCTACTGAGACGCCTCCACGAGTTCAAGTCTCAATGTCTGGAGAGCGCTTTTGCCCGCGATTACCGGCGTGGTACATTGGGCAATGAAACAATCCGTGCATTGGAAAACGCTGGGCGGAATGAGGAAGTGATCGAACTTTGCATGAAAGAAGCCGAAACAACGGGCAGTTATGTTCGTTTGGTTAAACAGCTTTGAACTGCCGGGCGCATCGATGAGGCGGAGACATGGATACGCAAGGGCATAACAGCTACATCAAACAAGCTGCCGGGTATAGCATCCTCTTTAAAAGAGGAACTGCTCGACATTAAACGTGTAAACAAAGACTGGGCATATGTCGCCGCACTCCAGACCGATGATTTTATCGAGCATCCCGGCATAAAGGCATTTGAAGATATCTGTTATTTTTCGGATTAATCCGGCCTAAGATTTATCAATAAACTGACCCGTTCACAATAGGGCAGCCCGAAGGTGTAGGAGGAGAGGAAAGTCTCTCCCCCTTTAAGGTTAGATAATTTCGGTAG
>JAJZPM010000057.1 GCA_021811105.1 Nitrospirota bacterium
TGCTTTTCAAATTGCAGTTTCAAATCATTCAGCAGTTTCAACGCTTCCCCCAGGATTGATTTTCCTGTAATTGTACCATTTTCCCTTATGCCATGAGGGATTAGACTTTATACACAGACTCTAAATAAGCCCCATCCCCTTTCGCACCAGCTCCATCGTCTCCCGGCAGACCGCTCTCGCCTTCCCATTCCCTTTTTCGATTATGGAGTCAAGCTGCTCCGGATTCTTTATGAGCTCTTCCCTTTTTGCCCAGATCGGCTCAAGCACCCGGAATACGTTCTTGATCAGGATCTTCTTGCAGTCGATGCAGCCGATGCCGGCGGTGCGGCAGCCTTCGGCAACATAGTCTTGCTCTTCCTTGGAAGAAAAGATCTTGTGGAGTTGGTGAACGGGGGAAAGATCCGGATTTCCGACATCGGTGCGCCTGATACGTGCCGGGTCGGTGGCCATGGTCTTTATCTTGTGCTCGACCTCCTTCGGACTGTCCGACAGATAGATCGCATTGTCATAGCTCTTCGACATCTTCCTGCCGTCGACCCCCGGGACCTTGGGAAACTCGGTCAGTAAAGCCTCCGGTTCAGGGAAGACCTCCCCGTAGAAATTGTTGAACCTCCTTGCGATCTCTCTCGATATCTCCAGGTGAGGGACCTGGTCGACCCCGACAGGGACATATTTCGCCCGGTAAATGATGATGTCCGCAGTCTGCAAAAGAGGATAGCCGAGAAATCCATATGTCGCGAGGTCCCTCTCTTTCAGCTCCTGCTGTTTTTCTTTGTAGGTCGGGACCCGTTCGAGCCAGCCGAGGGGCGTTATCATCGAAAGGAGGAGGTGTAGTTCCGCATGCTCGAGGATCCTGGACTGCAGGAATATAGTGCATCGCTCGGGGTCGAGCCCCACCGCAAGGAAGTTAATAAGAAGATCCTTTACCGACTCACGGATCGCCGAGGGGTTGGCATAGCCGCTCGTCAGCGCGTGCCAGTCCGCGACGAAATAGTAACAATCATATTTGTCCTGGAGCCTTACCCAGTTCTGCAGCGCCCCGACGAGGTTTCCCAGATGCACCCTGCCGCTCGCCTGCATGCCGCTTAATACCCGTTCTTTAGCCATTTCCTCCCCTTAGTAGACGTGAAATAATTTAAGAAAAAAAGCGATAAAGGGCATAATGATGTGGTTTGCAATCCCGCTATATATGAGAACGATGACGATAACGAACCCGAAAGGTTCTATCCTGCTGAAGGACATCGCCTGTTTAGAGGGAAGAAGACCTGTCAGCACCCTCCCTCCGTCCAGGGGAGGGATAGGGATCATGTTGAAGACTGCGAGGACGACATTAACGACGATGCTCGACTGCATGATCATCGCCAAAGGCCGTAAAACCGCCTCGCTGAATGTGCCCGGCGAAAGAGACGCCAGCGGGGTGAGCACCCCTTTCCAGATCAGAAAGCTAGCCGACGCCAGCAGCATATTGGTGACCGGGCCTGCGGCCGCTGATATCGCCATTCCCTTACGCGGGTTTTTAAAATTCATGGGGTTAATCGGAACAGGCTTCGCGTATCCGAAGACGAATTGCCCATGAGTGAGATAATACAGCATCAGGGGGAGAATAATCGTACCGAAGGGATCGATGTGTGGTATCGGATTGAGGGTAAGCCTGCCGAGCATCTTGGCAGTCGGGTCCCCGAGTCTGTAGGCGACAAGCCCGTGCGAGACCTCGTGAAAGGTTATCGCGATCAGGATCGGCAGCGCCGACATAAGCAACCCTATGATCTGGGTGGATTCCATAAAAATTTACCCTTCAGATGCTGATGGCACCGATTGCCCGGTCCCGGCAGATAATGGTCCGCCCTGGGTTTTGTCGGTTTCGGGAATCTTCCAAATAAGCTCGAAATTACAGATGATTACTTCGGTTTCGCCGTCACTATTATTCATAATCTTCCCTCTGCTGTCAACGGCCAGCAGAAGGTCGTTCGCCTTCAGCAGAGATCCGTCATAGCCTATATTCCGCAATTTTTCCTTAACTTTATCGAGAAGTTTCCGGCCCGTTGCCTCGTTGATGAGACCTTTGTAAACCGCCTTCGAAAGGTCCACAGGCATGTATTGCGGACCTTGCGCGGCCACCGACTGATCGGGGCCGTTATAATAGCCGCGGATGGTGATGTAATTGTGCTTTTCCTGAAGAATCGGATTGCCCTCGGGATCCAGGATATGTTTGTGCGATTCGTATTTCCTGAAATCCACCGAAGGCTCTATCTTATTGGTCCCGGTCATGTATATGGCCCTCCCGTATACTGTCGGAATGCCGAGTTCGTTCAGCTCGTGCGCGATCGCAAATTCCTCAAAGGGACTGTTTATCCCATTAGCCCGGATGATCGGATCAGCGTAGTTTTCCTCATCGGGAAGCTCTCCCACCCGGGACGTTTCCCAAACGAGATGAATATTGTCCTTCGTAATGGTATAAAATACCTCTTTGGTTTCGGAGAGCTTCAGGGAAGGGGTTTTCCTCCACCTTTCCGGAAGAAAGTAATCGAACAGGCGGGCATTCCTACCCACCACCCAGAGATGGCCCCCTGTGCTTTCCGCGTGTCCGTAAATATACGGGACCCCGAAAACCTCGGCCCGCTTCAGGTAGGCAGGCAGGGACGTCGGCTTGAAGCGGTCCCGCTGATCATCCAGATACGAATGTCTCCGGGACCTCTTCACCTCGTTCTCGTACTGGGCGGTCCGCAGCAGAAGCTCATAGTCAATCACTGAATATTTACCTTCGTGGATAAGCTGATGCACGAAATTCATCTGTTTTTCGACCGGGTCGGCCTCATGTTCCGCCAGTCCGATCTCCTCGATGCGCCGGGTATCGTCTTCGCCGATGATGATATGCTCAGGTTTCATATCGGCAACCAGATATCCCTTCTTTGCAAGGTCGCCGAGCACCTGATAATTGATCACCTTGAGATGCCGGACTAGTTCGTCGTCGTTGATATCGATATGCTCGAAGATTTCGAGGAGGTTCTTCCCTTTTATCCACTCGTAGATCATCTTGTACTGCTTCAGAATGTCCAGGTCTATGCCCGGGTGCTTCGCCTGGATGCGGTTTATCTTCGAACGGGACCTCCCGCTCTGCCACGGCTGCATCCTGTCCGGAGGGACATAAATCGCCAGGGGCCGTTGCGTCTTTACCTTCATCTCTTTCGGACCGTACGCGCTCTCCCTCATCTCCATGACAAGGGAAAACTCCTCCCACGGGCTGTTGAACTCCGCGTCGCAAAACTCCTGGAGGGTATGAGTATCGATAGGGACGTCCTCCCCGACCCTGCAATTCTTGACCACGAGATCGAGGCTGATCCCGTCGACCGCCTTGGTAGGCAACCTGTAAACGGAACTCGTCCCCTGAAGCCTGATCTTGTGGGCATTGAACCAGTCTTTTTCATACCAGTTGCCTATCTCGAAATGCTCCATGTAGGGTTCTGCAAAGCGGGTGAGATACAGGTCGCCGCCGTCGCTCGTCTTCACGTGGGCGTATACGACCCTCAAAACATTGACCAACGATTTCTTGGAGAGTAATCTTTCCATTGTTACCGCACCGAATTACCCGCGCAGAGCTCTGCGGCAGAGAGCGCAGGGCGTCTGTGATGTGCATGTTTATTTTTCGGTGTCATTCCCGCAATCCCGAAGGCTTTCGGGAAGACTGCAGGGTATGATAATTATCAAAGATTAGAGTCATGCTCCGACTTGATCGGGGCATCCAGATTCTTCATTGTTTCCCTCGCCCGCGACGCATTGAGTTAACCCAGACGCTTCTTAAGCTCCTGAAGCTGTTTTTTCAGTTTTGCAGGCAGGCGGGCGCCGAACTCCGCAAAGTGCCTCTCGATGTCGGGCAATTCCGCCCTCCAGGCCCCGGAGTCGATCCTCATAAGTTCATTCATGTTTTCAGGCGCAATATCCAGCCCGCTGAGATCCAGATCGCCGTCATTCGGCAGAAGTCCTATCTCTGTTTTTCTTGCACCGACTTTGCCCTCGATCCGTTCGCACATCCATTTCAGCACCCGGCTGTTGTCGCTGAACCCCGGCCACAAAAACATGCCTTCCGGGCTCTTCCTGAACCAGTTTACATAGAATATCCTCGGTGCCTTGTCCCCGAGCGTGTCGCCCATGTCCAGCCAATGCCGGAAGTAATCCCCCATTTGGTAGCCGCAGAAGGGCTTCATCGCAAAGGGATCGCGTCTGAGGTTGCCGACCGCGCCGATGTTCGCAGAAGTCGTCTCCGAGGCAGCGGTGGCGCCGAGGAAGACCCCGTGTTCCCAGTTAAAGGCCTCGTACACGAGCGGAACAACGCTGCTGCGACGACCACCGAATATGAAGATATCTATCGGAACACCCGCCGGGTTTTCCCAGTCCTTGCAGATCACGGGGCATTGGGACGCCAGTACGGTAAACCGCGCATTCGGATGGGCGGCCTCTTCCCTGCTATCGGGGGTCCAGTCGCGTCCCTTCCAGTCGATGAGGTGGCCCGGGACCTCGTCAGTCATCCCTTCCCACCAGACATCTCCGTCATCGGTCAGGGCACAGTTGGTGAAGATAACGTTCTCCCTGACGGTGTCCATCGCCATCGGATTCGTACCGTATGAGGTCCCCGGAGCGACCCCGAAGAAACCGTTTTCGGGATTGATGGCATGGAGACGGCCGTCAGGCCCGATCTTCATCCAGGCGATATCGTCGCCGATGCATTCGCATTTCCAGCCCGGGATAGTGGGCCGCATCATCGCTAGGTTCGTCTTCCCGCATGCCGACGGGAAAGCCGCGGCGATGTGATATTGCCTTCCCTGAGGATTCGTAAGGCGGAGGATGAGCATGTGTTCCGCCATCCATCCTTCGCGCCTTGCCATTGCCGACGCGATCCTCAGAGCCAGACATTTTTTCCCGAGCAGGGCGTTTCCGCCGTATCCGGAGCCGTACGACCATATCAGATTCTCTTCCGGAAAGTGGCTGATGTATTTATTTTCGATCGGGGCGCAGGGCCACAGTGCATCCTTCTGCCCTGCGGCGAGCGGGGCGCCGATGGAATGCAGGCAGGGGATGAACTCTTCGCCCGCGGAAAGCATCTCGTAGATGCGCGCACTCACCCGTGTCATCATGTGCATGTTGCAGACCACATACGGACTGTCGGTCACCTCGACCCCTATCTTCGAAATGGGCGAGCCGATCGGTCCCATCGAAAAGGGGATCACGTACATCGTGCGTCCCTTCATGCAGCCCTGGTACAGGCCGCGCATCGTGTTCTTAAGGTCAACCGGATCAAGCCAGTTATTGGTCGGACCCGCATCATCTTTCGAGGAGGTGCTGATAAAGGTCCGATCCTCGACACGCGCCACGTCGCTCGGGTCGGTCCGGAAAAGGAAACTATTCGGCCGTTTCTCAAGGACCGTCGCGCTGCCGGTTTCCACCATCTTCGCCATCATCCGGTCATATTCCTCTTTAGTCCCGTCGCACCAGTAGATGCCGTCGGGCCGGCACATGTCCGCGATTTCCTCAATCCACTTGTTCAGTTTTTCGTTTTTTGCCGCACCACCCATGAATCTTCTCCTCGAAAACGTATTCCGCCTTTTTGCAGCAGGGCGCTCTTTCAGCGATTGATTCAACTCCCGATCATCCTGAACGCGATCCGGGAACAGACTTCTCACTTATTTTAGAATTATATGGATTCCTGCGTCAAAAAATCTATTATAATGGTATATAATTAAAAATTAATGTCCGCTATTGTGCTCATACCCGCTCGCTATTCTTCGACCCGATTCCCGGGCAAGCCCCTTGCTCTCCTCAGAGGCATTCCGGTTATCGAGCACGTATACCGGAATTCCCTTCATTCTCGGCTCGCCGACGACGTGATCGTCGCAACCGACAGCGAGACGATCTTTGAAAAGGTTCTTTCTTTCGGTGGAAAAGCAGTGATGACTTCATCAGAACATCATTCCGGCACGGACAGAATCGCAGAGGTCGCCGCCTCCCGGGAGTATGATATAATTGTCAATGTCCAGGGAGACGAGCCCCTGATCAGGCCTGAGATGATCGATGAGGTGATTTCCCTGCTTGACGACCATGAGGCTTCCATTGGGACACTGGCAAAGCGGATAGGCGTCCGCAGCGAAATCTTCGACCCCAACACCGTCAAGGCAGTCTGTGATGAAAGGGGATATGCATTGTATTTCTCGAGGGCCCCGATACCGTTTCACAGGGACGTGTTCGATGCGGAAGCGCGAAGGTACGGAAGCGCAGAGGCGGCGCTTGACGACCGGTTTCTTTCTTCAGGGCTTTTCATGTATAAACACGTCGGCATATACAGCTACCGCCGGGATGTGCTTCTGGAGCTCACCCGGCTGAAGCCCTCCCTGCTCGAGACGATAGAAAAACTCGAACAGCTCAGGGCTCTTGAGCACGGGTACAGGATCAAGGTAAAGGAGACTCTCTTCGAAACCGTCGGGGTCGATACCCCCGAAGATTTGGAAAGGATAGAAAAATGCCTAAGTTCATCTTTGTAACGGGAGGAGTCCTCTCATCACTCGGCAAGGGGATAGCCGCGGCCTCGATCGGGGCGCTTCTGGAGGCGAGCGGGCTGAAGGTCACGATTCAGAAGCTGGACCCCTACATCAATGTCGACCCCGGCACACTCAGCCCTTTCCAGCACGGCGAAGTCTTCGTTACCGACGACGGCGCGGAGACCGACCTCGACCTCGGCCATTACGAGCGGTTCACCCATATCAGGACCTCTCAGGCGAATAATTTCACGACCGGAAAGATCTACTATAACGTCATCTCGAAAGAGCGCCGGGGTGATTATCTCGGGGACACGGTCCAGGTCGTTCCCCATATCACGGACGAGATCAAACAGGCGATCAAGTCAGTAGGGAATAATAATGACGTAGTCATCGTCGAGATCGGCGGGACCGTGGGAGATATCGAGAGCCTCCCCTTTCTTGAGGCGATCAGACAGATGCGGTACGACGTGGGCAGGGAAAATGTCCTCTACGTCCACCTGACTCTGCTGCCCTACATAAAGACCTCGGGTGAACTGAAGACGAAGCCCACTCAGCACAGCGTACGGGAGATACGGGCGATCGGTATCCAGCCGGATATCCTCTTATGCAGGACCGACCGGTCGCTGACGCCGGAGGCAAAGAAGAAGATCGCCATACACTGCAACCTCGACGGCGACGCAGTCATAAATGCGGTGGATGTGGAGACGATATATGAAGTCCCCCTCGCGCTGAGCGCCGAGGGGCTCGACAGCCAGATCATCAAGAAGCTGGACCTCAAGACAAAGGAAGCGGACCTCTCGGCATGGAAAGACATAGCCCGGAAGATCAAGGAACCGAAGCACGAGGTGAGTATCGCAATCGTCGGGAAATACGTGGGACTCAAGGACTCCTATAAGAGTCTGACCGAGGCGTTGATCCACGGCGGAATAGCGAACGACTGCCGTGTGAACCTGCAGTGGATAGACTCCGAGGAGGTCGAGGTGCACGGCCCGGGAAAATATCTCTCCGACACAGACGGCGTCCTCGTGCCCGGCGGGTTCGGCTACCGAGGGATAGAAGGGAAAATCGAATCGATACGGTATGCGCGGGAGAAGAAGATCCCCTACTTCGGCATCTGTCTCGGCATGCAGTGCGCCGTCATCGAATTCGCCAGGAACGTCTGCGGCCTTAACGCCAACAGCTCCGAGTTCGATCTCAATACGCCGGCCCCGATAATTTATCTCATGGAGAAATGGTATGACTTCAGAAAGGGAAAGATAGAAGAAAGGACTGAAAGCACTCAGAAAGGCGGGACCATGCGGCTCGGCGCCTATCCCTGCGTCATAGAGGAAAAAACCGCCGCCTTCGCTGCGTACGGCGTTAAGGAGATATCAGAGAGACACAGGCACCGTTATGAATTCAACAACGCCTATAAGGGAGTGGTCGCCAGAATGGGCATGAAGATCAGCGGCCATAGCCCGGACGGCGAACTCGTCGAAATAGTCGAGCTTCAGGACCATCCATGGTTTCTGGGGTGCCAGTTCCATCCCGAATTCAAATCGAGGCCGACTGAACCGCATCCCCTGTTCAAGGCCTTTATTGGCGCTTCGGTCAGGGAAAAACGCTCCCTTTTTCCCTATATGGAGATCAACGCCGCGGAGAAAAGCATAGATTGACGAAGGAAATCTCTATCGGGAAACTGTCTTTCGGCAGCGGCCTGCCTCCCGTTGTGATCGCCGGTCCCTGTGTCATAGAGTCGGAAGAGATCACTTTCCATACTGCAAGTGAGCTCAAAAAAATATGCGCCGGATTGGGGCTGCCCCTTGTCTTTAAGAGCTCCTTCGACAAGGCAAACCGCTCTTCCCTCAGTTCATTCCGCGGACCCGGGATCGACAGGGGCCTCAGGACCTTATCGGATGTGAAGGAGAAGTTCGGGATACCCGTGATTTCCGATATCCATTCGATCCGGGAGATTGAGCCTGCGGCCGAGGTACTTGATGCCCTCCAGGTGCCTGCTTTCTTATGCAGGCAGACCGACCTGATTCTGGCAGCATCAGAAACAGATAAACCGGTGAATGTGAAGAAGGGCCAGTTCCTTGCGCCCTGGGATGTAAAGAACATCATAGACAAGTTCACTTCTACCGGCAATACCAACCTTTTTATCACTGAACGGGGGACCTCTTTCGGCTATAATAACCTTGTTGTGGATTTTAGAGGACTGCCTCTTATGAGGGCCTTCGGCTATCCCGTGATATTCGATGTCACCCACAGTCTACAGCTCCCCGGGGGACAAGGCAGCCGTTCGGGCGGCCAGAGGGAGTTCGCCGGACCTCTCGCCCGCGCCGCTGCGGCCGTGGGAGTGGACGGGCTCTTTATGGAAGTGCATCCCGACCCTGATAAGGCATTGTGCGACGGCCCTAATATGCTCCGGCTGGGTGACGTGCTGCCGCTTCTGAAGACGATCAGGGACATAGCAGCCGTTGCCGCAGGAAAGGAGCTTCGCGATTGAGGGGACATGAGAGTGGCTTCCTCGGGATCTCTTTGATCGTTCTTTTTTCTTTCCTGCCGGCGGTTTCATCGGCCGGCCAGACACCTGAGCAGGGAACGCCGTATTTCACGAACAAGGATATCGAGAAGTATGCCGAGCCGGCGGATGACCGGCAGCCCGCTGTAGCGGCGGAGAAGCCGCGCACAACAGCCGCCGATGCCGGGGAGACCTCCCGGGATAAGAAAGAAGTGAAGGAAAAAGAGCACTGGTGCAGGAGGGCGTCTTCTGCAAGGAAGGCACTGGGGAAAAAACAGGACAGGATAGATGAGACAGAGAGGGAGATAGCCGAAAGGACGGAAGGGGGCAGTTCCGGCGGCAAGACCGTAAGGTCGCTGCAAAAGAGGCTCGAAAAGGCAAAACGTGAGCAACGGTATGCGGAAAAAAACCTCGGGGAGATCGAAGACGAGGCCCATCGAAAGGGAATACCCCCGGGCTGGCTGAGGTGCCAGTTCGAATAGCGGCGGCGGTTCCGAAAGACGGCATATGGATATTCTCGAAATAGCAAAAAAGGTCCTCAGGACAGAGGCGGACGCGGTCGTCGGGCTGATCAACAAGCTCGACGCCAACTTCGAAAAGGCGGTCGAGCTCATCTACCGGAGCTCCGGACGGGTCATCGTCACCGGCATGGGAAAATCAGGTCTCGTCGGGAAGAAGATCGCGGCGACATTCGCCTCGACCGGCACCCCGGCCTTTTTCCTCCACCCCGCCGAGGCGAGCCACGGGGACCTCGGCATGGTCACTTCTCAGGATGTGATCATCGCCATCTCCAACAGCGGGGAGACGGACGAACTGGTGGGGCTCATCCCTTTTTTGAAAAGGTTCAATGTCAATCTCATTTCGATGAGCGGCAATCCTCGCTCAACGCTCTGCCGTTCGGCCGACATCACCCTCGATATCTCTGTTGCCGAGGAGGCATGCCCTCTCGGGATCGTGCCGACCGCCTCCACCACCGCGACGATGGCGATGGGGGATGCGCTGGCGGTCGCTCTTTTGATCAAACGGGGGTTTAAGGAAGAAGACTTTGCGCTATTCCATCCGAGTGGAAGCCTCGGGAAAAAGCTGTTTATAAAGGTATGCGACCTCATGCATGCCGGTCCGGCGGTCCCGGTGACACGGGCCGACGCCTCAATGGCGACCGCTGTCATGGAGATCTCTTCCAAGAGACTCGGGGTAACGATCGTCACCGATACGGGCGGGAAAATGCTCGGCATCATCACTGACGGGGACGTGAGACGGGGGATCGAAAAGTGGGGCAAGGACTTCTTTGATATGAGCGCTTCGGAAGTCATGTCGAAGGACCCGAAGACGATCCCGGCAGACGAGCTTGCGGCAAAGGCGCTCGCAGTCATGGAAAGGCATTCGATCACCGTGCTCGTGGTACCTGATGAGGAGGGAAAGGCAACCGGCGTGATCCACCTTCACGATATCCTCAGGCAGGGGATCGTCTGATCCGTCCGGTGCCGGAAGGGCGTCTCCGAAGAAGGTATGCGCGTTACTGAATTTCTATACTACCTCGGTTTTTCGGTCAGGCAATATTATTCCCTCAGGAACCGGAGGCGTCTGCCCTGCAAGGTGATCAGCATAGGAAATATCACCGTGGGTGGTACCGGCAAGACGCCGGCAGTGATCGCCGTTGCCGAGGAGGGGATCAGAAGAGGGTTCTCGCCGATTGTCCT
The DNA here is from genome assembly GCA_021811105.1 of Nitrospirota bacterium. Taxonomy (GTDB): domain Bacteria; phylum Nitrospirota; class Thermodesulfovibrionia; order Thermodesulfovibrionales; family UBA6898; genus Sulfobium. Next base: position 10,731 of record JAJZPM010000057.1, read on the forward strand.
TACCCGGGGATATAAGGGTACGGCAAAGGGACCCTGCTTTGTGACTAAGGGAGAAGGGCCCCTTCTTTCATTCGGCGAAGCCGGAGATGAACCTTTTCTGATGGCTGAAAGACTGAAAGGCGTGCCGGTTGTGAAATGCCGCAGCAGGTATGAAGGGGGCATGTTTGCCCTTAATGAACTAGGGATAACCGACTCAGAATTCGGGAAACGTCTTTTTATTCTCGACGACGGGTTCCAGCATCGGGGCCTTTTCCGTGACACGGACATCGTGCTGATCGATGCAGAAGACCCCTTCGGCAAAGGGACGCTGCTGCCCCTGGGGCGGCTGCGGGAGCCGGTTGCCTCTCTGGGCCGTGCGGATATCATCGTCCTGACAAAAACAGTCGAACCTCATGAGGGCGGCCGCGGCAGGCTTGACGGTCTGCACAAGGAGATAAGGAGATATAATCAGCGGTGCGGCATTTTTCGTGCCGAACATAGGCCTCTGTCATGCAGATTTCTCGACGGGAGTGAGAAGCCGATACACTGGATATCGGGCAAGAAGATCTTTGGATTTTGTGCGCTCGGCTCTCCGGAATCGTTCCTGAGGACGCTCCGTTCGTCGGGGGCCGAAGTCGCCGGATTTCGTTCCTTTAGGGACCACTATGCCTACAGATGCGAAGACATTTTCGCGATAAAAACAGAAGCAGAAAGGACCGGCGCCGGGTGGATTGTTACGACTGAAAAGGATATAATAAAAGCCAGAAACCTTGATCTGCCCGGCAATGTCGCCATAGTCGCTATCTCATTCTCGGCAGAGGATGGATTTTACGACAGGATATTCGGTCGGCAGATCGGATAATTGTCTTCGCTGGAGGATAAGGGTGGTCAGGTATATAAACGTCAAGAGCAGGGCGAGAACGGAGTTCATCGACATCACCGATAAGGTCCAGGAGGTCCTGAAAGAGGCGGGGATCGTAAGCGGCATCTGTTATCTTTACGTCCCTCATACGACCGCCGCGATCACCGTTAATGAAGGGGCCGACCCGAGCGTTCAGCGCGATATCCAGGCCGTCTTGAACAAGCTTGTCCCTTTCGAAGGCGATTACCACCACAGGGAAGGGAATTCTTCAGCGCATATCAAGGCCTCTTTGGTAGGCATCTCGGAGACAGTGCTGGTCGATGAGGGGCGGTTAGTTCTCGGCACGTGGCAGTCGATCTTTTTCTGTGAGTTCGATGGACCGAGGCACAGAAGGGTTGCGTTGAAATGCCTGGGAGACAAGAAAGGCAGCTGAAGCGCTGATCTTTTTTTCTTTGAGGGGAGAGATGCCCGAAGACAATAATTTTGATGAGCTCTCCTTCTTGCGAGGCGAGATCAGGCGGCTCAGGCATGCCCTGAATGTATTGACGCCTGGGATCGAGGTGGTTCTCAGGAGGCGGGGTTTCCGTATCTACAAGAAAGACCCCTCCGACGACCTGCTGCTCCCTGCAACTGAATTTCTCGATGAGTATTACCGGCTTCTCCAGAAATACTCTTTTCGTTTGTTTCTGCGCGACGTGATTAAAGACCAGGATTCCTTTACCGCCGAAAAGGTGACGCGGTATGCGACATCCGGCGTTACGGATCAATACATCGAATGCCTTGTGCGTATAGGGTTGGCGGAAAAACAGGGTTCCGGATATAGTCTCAGCCTTCATATCAAGAGCTTCGGCGAGACCCTCGAGTGGTATTTCGCCGAGCTCCTGAAGAGGGAGTTCGGCGCTGAAGCGATCCGCGGGGTAAAGTTCAAGAGGCCGAAAATCGGGGGCGATTACGACGTGATTGCGAAGTTCGACGGTTCACTCCTGTATGCCGAAGTCAAGTCTTCGCCGCCCAAGCAGATCTACGACAATGAAATATCGGCGTTCCTCGACAGGATCTCGGACCTGCGTGCGGAGGTCGCCGTTTTCTTCATGGATACGGAACTGAGGATGAAGGACAAGATCGTCCCGATGTTCGAGGGGGAACTGAGAAAGAGGCATCGCCGGACGCCTGAGGTCCTGCGTATCGAAAAAGAGCTCTTTCAGATACGGGACAGAATATTTATAATAAACTCGAAAGACAGCATCCTCCGTAATATCGAAACAGTGCTGAGCCGGTATTTTAGGACGCGGGGCGAAGTCGGGGAGAGGCCGTTCGTAATGCCCTGACAAAACCGGTATAATAGCGTTAGATAATTCGGACGCAAAAAAGAGGACCTACAAAATTCATACAAGGAGGGCTTGATGAGCACCAGCAGGCTTAAAGAAGTTGTCGCGGCGGAAAGGGATGGCATCAAGATCAAAGACCGCAAAGGCCTTTCGGCCTTGATGGATGGGCTTATCCACGAAGCGGTCTTTGCCGATGAGGAAAAAAAGAAGGGACTTTTTCTCCTAATCAAGGAAATCGCAAAGGCATGCGGCGCAGTTCCTGCATCCATCCAGGGTCTGTATGAAGAAATGGGGAGGAACTATCCTGGATTTACTGTGCCGGCAATGAATATACGGGGGCTGACTTACGATTCAGCGAGGGCCGTCTTCAGGAAAGCCTTCGAAAAAAAGGTGGGCGCCTTTATTTTCGAGATTGCCCGCTCCGAGATCGGCTACACTAAGCAGAGGCCTCTCGAATACTCAGCGGTCGTTCTTGCCGCGGCGGTGCGGGAGGGTTTTCAGGGGCCGGTCTTTATTCAGGGCGACCACTTCCAGCTGGTCAGAAAAAATTTCTTGAGCGATCCCGCGGCCGAGACCGGATACGTAAAAGGACTCATCTGCGAGGCGGTGGAGGCCGAGTTCTATAATATCGACATCGATTCGTCTACCCTTGTCGACCTCGAAAAGCCGACGCTGAAGGAGCAGCAGAGACCGAATTTCGAAAAGACCGCCGAACTCGCCGCACTAATCCGCGAGATACAGCCCAAGGGCATAGAGATATCGGTCGGCGGAGAGATCGGGGAGATAGGGAAAAAGAACAGCACTCCCGAGGAGCTCAAGGCCTACCTCGACGGCTTCAGGGAGACATTTAAGGCAGGACGAGGGCTGAGCAAGCTCAGCGTACAGACCGGGACCTCCCATGGGGGTGTGGTCCTGCCCGACGGCACCCTTGCAAAGGTGAAGATAGACTTCGAGACCCTCAGGCAGCTGTCCGATATGGCAAGAAAGGATTATGGCCTTTCAGGGGCGGTCCAGCACGGCGCCTCCACGTTGCCGGAGGAGGCCTTCCATATGTTCCCTGAGACAGGGACCTCCGAAGTCCACCTTGCCACCGGCTTTCAGAACATCATTTACGACAGCAGGCATCTTCCGGCCGATTTCCGGGAGGAAGTCTACAAATTCATCAAGTCCGAGTATGCCAAAGAAAAGAAAGAAGACCAGACAGAGGAACAGTTCATCTATAGCACGAGGAAAAAAGGGTTCGGCCCGATGAAAAAGAATTGGTGGGACCTGCCGGCGAACATCAAGAACCCTATAATGAAAGAACTCGAGGAGAAGTTCGGGTTGCTCTTCGACAAGCTGAAGGTGGTAAATACCGTGGAGATCGTGAAGAGGACGGTAAAGACACCGATTGTGAAGAAGTCAATAGACACGTCCTTGCTCGGATAAGACAGCGCTCCCGGCAAATGCGATCATGATTGCCGGTGGCAGAGGCCCGGCCGGATTGTGAAACCTTGAGGGTCCGACTCGTCGGACCTCCGGCAGTGGGCCGCTTCCCGCTACCCTTGATAATTTCAGAACCTGCTCCAGCAGCCAAGGACACGCATGCGCTTGTCTGTTGCTCCCTGCGGCTTTTTTTTAGTGGCCGTCTGTACATTCCCACTCCAAACGCATGCATATCCATGCTGTCGCGGACGGATACGACACTTCTTTTTCGTTCCTTTTTGGAGGATAATTAAATGACGGGTGTCCGCTTTGAGTTGCGGCTCTCCCTGAGTTATTATCATATAAATCAACTTGAAATGAAGTGACTAAAGTTATATGATACAATTTAAGAAACTAGAAAGGTAAAGGAGTGCCAATGGGGCCGCAAGTGAAAGATTACTATGAGATACTCGGGGTCGATAAAAAGGCCTCCCAGGATGAGATAAAGAAGGCATTCAGGAAGCTCGCCCGGAAGTATCACCCTGACCTCAATCCGGGAGACAAGACGGCCGAGCAGAAGTTTAAAGAGCTAAACGAGGCGTACGGGGTACTCGGTGACGAGAAAAAGCGCACCGAATACGACCAGTATGGCCGTGCGCCTTTTGAGGGCGGAGGCACCGGATTTGACTACAGGACATACACATCCGGTGACAGGTTCGATTTCGGCGGCTTTGGCGATATCTTTTCGGATATGTTCGGCGCCGGCGGAAGGACCGAAACATTCGCAGCAAGGGGCCCTGACATGGTCATGGGGCTCGAGCTCACCCTTGAGGAGGCCTTCTCGGGCGTGACAAAGCCGATATCGTTTGTCCGGGAGGTACCGTGCAGGACTTGCGGAGGAACAGGCGCGGAGACTTACCAGCAGTGCGATAAATGCAAGGGCACGGGAAAGGTCTCTTCATCCAAGGGCTTTTTCAAAATGTCTCAATACTGCAGCGCCTGCGGAGGCACCGGCCGGAAGGCGATAAAGGTCTGCGGCGCGTGCGGAGGCACCGGCCGCACGATGCATACCGAGTCGCTCAAGGTAAAGATACCGGCTGGGGCCGCAACCGGCTCCAAGGTCAGGATCAGGGGTATGGGCGGCGCAGGCCAGGGCGGCGGACCCTCGGGTGATCTGCAGATAGAGATCAAAGTCCGCGACCATCCGATATTTAAGAGAAGTGGAGACAATATCTTGCTTGATATTCCGGTAACAATCGGAGAGGCAGCGCTCGGCGCGAAGATAGAAGTGCCGACGATAGACGGGGCGGCGGCAATGACTCTGCCGCCCGGCACTCAGGGGGGGCAGAAGTTCAAGCTCTCCGGAAAGGGGTTTCCTTCAACCAAGACCGGCCACAGGGGAGACCAGCTGGTCACGATAAGGATCGCCGTACCGAAGAAGATCACCGACAAGGCCAGGGTCGCACTTCAGGAAGTGGAAACCCTTTACGGCGAATCGCCAAGGAAGGGAATGGTGAAGAAGTCATGAACAGAAAGAACAAAGAACAGCCCTTATATCTGATAAGCGTAGTGGCTGAAATGCTGAGTGTCCATCCCCAGACATTGAGACTCTACGAAAAAGAGGGGCTCATCAATCCCCGAAGGACAAGGAAGCAGAGGCTCTACTCCGAAAATGACGTCGAAAGACTGAACCTTATCCTGCAGCTTACAAGGGAACTCGGGGTGAATAAGGCGGGCGTCGACATCATTCTCAGGATGCGCCGCCGGCTGGAGGTCATGCAGAAAGAGATGGAGGAGATGATGGGTTTCCTGGAAGACGAGATCAGAAGGGATTTCAGAGAAAGACTGAGGAAAGAATTACGGGAAGAGTAAGGAGGAATCATGGATAAATTTACGATAAAGAGCCAGGAGGCAATACAGAACGCGCAGGCGTTCGCCGAAAGAAAGGGCCACCAGCAGATAGAAGTCGAGCATCTGCTCTGGGTACTTCTCGATGACGACGAGGGCGTCGCGTCTCAGATGCTGAAGCGCATAGACATCAAGACCGCGGTCCTGCAGAAAGACGTTGAGGCGGCAATCGACAAGATGCCGAAGGTCGTCGGCGCCACCCCGGTCGGCCAGATCTATATCTCTCCGCGACTGAAGGATGTCTTTGAGCGTGCGCAGAAGGAGGCTGACCATCTCAAGGACGAGTTCGTCAGCGTCGAGCACCTGTTGCTCGGCATTTTGGCGGCGGCCGGGCCGGCCGCGGACCTTCTCAAGAGATACGGAGCGGACGCGACGAAACTCCTCTCGGCGATGAGGGAAATAAGGGGTTCGCAGCGCATCACCGACCAGAACCCCGAGGAAAAGTACCAGGCGCTTAAGAGATACAGCAAGGACCTGACCGAACTCGCCGCGAAGGGCAAACTAGATCCGGTCATCGGCAGGGATGAAGAGATCAGGAGGATAATCCAGGTCCTCTCGCGCCGCACGAAGAACAATCCGGTGCTGATCGGCGATCCCGGCGTCGGCAAGACAGCGATTGCAGAGGGTCTCGCCCAGAGGATTGTCGCCGGTGACGTGCCGGAGACGCTGAAAGACAAGAAGGTGGTGTCGCTCGATATGGGGGCCCTGATCGCAGGCTCGAAGTTCAGGGGCGAATTCGAGGACCGGCTGAAGGCGGTGCTGAAGGAGATCGAGGAGGCCGAAGGAAAGGTTATCCTCTTTATAGACGAACTGCATACGCTGGTGGGCGCAGGGGCTGCGGAAGGGGCCATAGATGCGTCGAACATGCTGAAGCCGGCGCTGGCAAGGGGAGACCTTCGCTGTGTCGGCGCAACCACCGTCGCCGAATACCGGAAATATATCGAAAAGGACAAGGCGCTCGAAAGGAGGTTTCAGCCTGTGCTGATTAAGGAACCTTCGGTCGAAGACACCATCTCGATACTCCGCGGTCTCAAGGAGCGCTACGAAGTCCATCACGGCGTAAAGATCAAGGACGCCGCCCTCATCTCGGCCGCGGTCCTTTCACACCGGTATATCACAGACCGTTTCCTGCCCGACAAAGCGATCGACCTTATCGATGAGGCGGCATCAAAATTGAGGATGGAGATCGACAGCATGCCGGTCGAGCTTGATGAGATCGAACGAAGGCTGAGGCAGCTGGAGATCGAAAAGCAGGCGGTGATGCGCGAGGAATCAAAGGAATGCGACGAGAAGCTCGAAAAACTGAAACGCGAGATGGCCGAGCTCCAGGTGCGGCGCGATGAACTGAGGGCACAGTGGCTTTCGGAAAAGGAGATCATCGCAAAGATACGCGGTTTGAAGGAAGAGATCGAGAAGACGAAGATCGAATCCGAAAAGGCGGAGCGGGAAGGCGACCTGGCCAAGGCGGCCGAGCTGCGATACGGAAAGCTGCTCGAACTCCAGCAGTCCCTCGATGCCGAAAGCGCCAAACTGCGCCAGGTCCAGTCAAAGAGGAAGATGCTGAAGGAGGAAGTTGACGAGGAAGACGTAGCAGAGGTCGTCTCCAAATGGACCGGGATACCGGTTTCCCGCATGCTCGAAGGCGAGGTGCGGAAACTCCTCACCATGGACGAGCGGCTCAGGATGAGGGTGGTCGGCCAGGACGAGGCGATCGAGGCGGTCTCCAACGCGGTCCGGAGGGCACGTGCCGGCATCCAGGACCCCAACAGACCAATAGGATCTTTCATCTTTCTTGGTCCCACCGGAGTCGGCAAGACAGAGCTCTCGCGGGCGCTTGCAGAATTCCTTTTCGACGACGAGAATGCTATGATTCGTATCGACATGTCCGAATACCAGGAGCGCCATACCGTATCGAGGCTGATCGGCGCCCCTCCAGGATACGTCGGGTATGAGGAAGGCGGCCAACTCACCGAGGCGGTGAGGAGAAGGCCCTATTCGGTCGTGCTCTTCGACGAGGTCGAAAAGGCCCATCCCGAGGTCTTCAACCTCCTTCTGCAGTTGCTCGATGACGGAAGACTAACCGACAGCCATGGGAAGACGGTCGATTTCCGGAACACGGTGGTGATTATGACCTCCAACATCGGCAGTATACATATCCAGGAGATGCTGACGGAGAAAGAGAAGAACCCCCTTGCGTACTGGGTCGAAAACTCGGCCTCCTTCAGGGAGAAGGTGATGAATGACCTGAAGACCTTCTTCAGACCTGAGTTCCTGAACAGGGTGGACGAGATCATCATATTCAACCCGCTCTCCAAGGAACTCCTGAAAGAGATCGTCGAGATCCAGGTGGACCGAATGAAGCGGTACATCAGGGAAAAGAACATCGACCTGGTCCTTACCAACAACGCGAAAGCATACTTCGCGACCATCGGGTTCGACCCTATCTACGGCGCGCGTCCTTTGAAGAGGGTGCTCCAGCGCATGATCCTGAACGAACTGGCGAAGAAGATCCTGGAAGGGACCTTCTCCGAGGGAGATACCGTAGAGGTCGACTACCAGGACGGCAAGATCCTCTTTACGAAGGTCATCGTCGCCGAGATAACTCATTAAAGATGAGTGTCCTCGCAGGAAAGGGGTGGCCGGACCTGGCCGGACCACCACTTTTTTTGAATGCCGGCAAAGCAGGACGAAAAGCGGCGCGCTTACGGACATGCCAAGCGCGGAGCTCAGCCCTTCGATGTCTTAGGATGACCGGTGCTGTCCCACACGCAGATGCGGTCCTTTCCCTGGACCTTAGCCTCATACAATGCCTTGTCGGCGCACCGGATGAGATGGTCCTTCAGTCCGCCGCAATCGGGGTACATGGAGATGCCCGCGCTTATCGTAATTTGTTTCGCAGGGAACTTACTCCACGAAAGAGGTATCTGCTCCCGCACATTCTTCCTGATTCTCTCCGAGACCCGCAGCGCGTCCTCCTTCGATGTCTGTGGCATCAGGATTACGAATTCTTCCCCACCGAATCTGACGAGGATATCGTTTGCTCTTACGGCGGCCGACATGACAGCGGCGATCTCTTTCAGGATATAATCTCCGGCCAGATGTCCTTCGGAATCGTTGAAGAGTTTAAAGTTATCGATGTCCAGCAGCACAAGGGACATGGGGAGCCCGTATCTCTTCGCCCGCTGGGATTCTTCATCGAGCCGTATATCGAAATACCGTCTGTTAAAAAGTCCGGTGAGCGGGTCCGTGATCGACAGCTCCCTCATCTGCTCCGATTGTTCGTAATAGTCACTGAGTCTGAGAAGGATGGATGCCTGAGACGCAAAATGCATAACGGTGCTGAGATCATTCTGCGAAAAAGGCTCTCCGGAATACTTATCGGACAGGGTGAGGACGCCTATCGTCTCATCCGCCACTTTTAACGGCATGCTGATCGATGAGGGCGTCCTGTAGCGCGGCTTGACCGCCGTCGTATACTGCCGGATCACCTCCTCGCGGTCAGTGAGGATCGGCTCGCCTCTTTCAAATACGCGCCCGGCGATTCCCTCTCCCGGCCTCACTTTTATATTGCCCATCAGCCACCGATCTGCGCCTTTTGCGGCAAAGACCCGAAGCATCTTCTCCCCGAAATCCGGCATCATGAGGGAACATTTCTCCGCGCCGACGAGGCTCGAGGCATCATTGACAATACCCTCATAGAGGCGGTCAGGTTCCCTAAAGAGGGTATGCAGGCCGCATATCCTCTCCGAGACCTGACCCCACGAAAGGGTTTCTCTTTCATATTCCTCTTTCTGCTGTCTTACGCCGCACAGAGAGGAGGAGAGCATGCAGAGTTCCTCTACGGCATCGACCGACTCTCTGTCAAGGAAGGAGTTAAATACGGCAAGGAATCCGAATGCGCCGAACCCGGATGTGATAGGGAATAGATACATCGAGACGATCTCTTCCGGAAAACCGCACTGCCGGAGTTCGTGGTCGCCACATACCGCAACGGGTTTCCCCGTTGCCGATGCTTGAGAAAGGAAAGGGTTCTGCCCGGAAATGCCGGTACTCCGGATAACGTCCCTGAGCCGGCCGGCAGCAACATCAGAAGAAAAAACGTCCTTTCCCCTGCAGAAGACCGCCGCAGTATCTACATCGAACAAAAAAATGACCGCATCAATGATATTCCGGTAAATATCTCTTATCGGTGCGTCGGAATTCACGTTCGCGATGAGGCTCACGATCGTTTTTGAACTTCTCCACCTCTTGTTTAACTCACCCTTTTCACACTCCGAGGCAACGATGACTTCGACAAGGGAATGGATCCGGCGCAGCCGGACCGCAATCGGTGCGGCAGGGATGATAGTAATCTCCTTCTTCAAGCTTTCCTTTTGTCTTTCCGGAAGGGCCAGTTTCCGGGCGTTTTCCTCGTAGAACTTCTCGAAATCAGCTGTAGATTCATAAAATGCCTCTGCAATTGCCACAAGCCTCAGCTCCTTGTATTGCACAGGGACAATAAGGTGATATTGCCTTGTAAAGCTTTGTTGCATCATTGGCTTGTTTCTCGTCAGCGCGCGCCCGACTTGTTCCTCAATGAAGCTCCGGTAGAGTTCCCTTCCTTTTTCAGTCGATTTAATTAATGAGAGAAGTGCGTCCTCTTTCGCTGGCGAAACGATGAGGTGTAACTGGTCGTCGTACACTGAGTAATGAAAACCGGTTAGCGCCGAGAGAGATTCGAGCGCGTGTGAGAGAGACTTCAGGTCAAGCTGGTGATACGACATGTTTCCCCCCTGGTGCTAGTGAAACCTATACAACATTCACGTACTATGTCTATCCGGCTTGTGGATCATCATACCTAAAAAAATCATCAGCCGCAACACGCTTCGTCAGTCTATTTTTTTCTGCACTCAGACTTCGCATAACCCAAAAAGAGGGAAGGAGGCGCGCTCACCCTAATACAGGATGCTGCAAAGTTCTGCCGACCCTACGTTGATTTATAAGACTTTTTTGTCGCATTTGCAATAAAGCTTGGTATGATTTTTTGATAAAGTATATCATATTCCGCTATTTTGCAGTATAGTTTGTTTTGTGCATTACCGGAGCATTCCGGCCACTGATTCCGATTTAATGCAGGGCAATTCCCTGCATTAGCTACCTGCTCCGGTTTTGACCACTGCCGGGAGGTCGTTGTCTCTGAGCCTCTTATATAATGCCTTTCGGGATATCTTGAGCATCTTTGCGGTCTTTGATTTATTGCCCTTACAGGTCTGAAGCGCGTCCCTGATGGCCTGCAGCTCAACCTCCTTCAATGTCTTGCCGTCGGAGACCC
>JAJZPM010000058.1 GCA_021811105.1 Nitrospirota bacterium
TCTTTGAGTACTTATTGTCTTTCATCTTCGTCTTCCTCCTTCCTCTGTTCTTGCAAATAGATAGAGCATTCCCCATGCCAACCATAACCCCCTGATTCTAAAAGATATCCCATCCGCTCCCCCGTGCTTCTCCGCAAATCCCTTTGCAGATATGCGAAAAAAAAGGGGAAATAATGGGAGTACGGCCACCGGGCAGGTAAACTAACGCCTTATATCAATAAAAAAAGAATGGCAATGTGTCTTCTACTTTACGCAGTGTAGCACTTGTAAAAAGGAAAGACGAAGGCAACGACTCTCAGTCCAGTACCTTATAACCCAATTTTTCGATGCTGTCCCTGGCAAGCTGTGAAACCCGCTCTTCGGAAATAACAGCGGGGTCGAAATCGATCGCCACCTTCCCTTCCTCGACGTCGACCGCATTAACTCCCTTTATAGACCCAATGAACTTCCGCAGGGCCATCACACAGTCATAACAGAAGATAGTCCCCACATCCAGCGAAAGCTTCATATTGCTCTCCTACGGTATCTTTATCTCGTACGCCTTTATCTTGCGGTGCAGGTTGCTCCGTTCGATGTCGAGCACCTCGGAGGTCTTCGATACGTTCCACCCGTTTTCCTCCAGTTTCCTCGCAATAAAATCCTTCTCGAACAACTCCCGTGCGTCTTTGAGAGAATCGACGGCGAAATAGTCGGCCCCCTTTGAATCCGGCATAAAGAGGTCCGCAGGCGTGATAGTCCTTGACGTGGTCATGATCACAAGCCGCTCAAGGACGTTCCTCAGTTCCCTGATATTGCCGGGCCACGTATGTTTCTGGAGCATCCTGGCCGCCTCCGGAGTGATCTCTTTCGGCTGCTGCCCGTATTCCGAGGCGAAGGATTCGAGGAAATACTCAATGAGGACCGGGATGTCCTCAGGCCTCTCCCTCAGGGCCGGCACCCTGATCGGAATGACGTTGAGCCTGAAAAAAAGGTCTTCCCTGAAACTCTCCTTCTTCACTTCTTCCTGGAGGTCCTTGTTCGTCGCCGAGATAATCCGCACGTCGACCTTTATGTTTTTGTTGCCGCCGACGCGCTGAAACTCCTGCGTCTCGATAACCCTTAGCACCTTCGCCTGCGTCTGGAGCGACATATCCCCTATCTCATCGAGGAAGAGTGTCCCGTTGTCCGCCTGCTCGAACTTCCCCTTTTTCGTCTCGAACGCCCCCGTGAAAGAACCTTTTTCGTGGCCGAAGAGTTCGCTCTCGATAAGCTCCTGCGGGATGGCTGCGCAGTTCACCTCGATAAAGGGCTTGCCTGCGCGGGGGCTGTTCTCGTGAAGCAGGTGTGCAACCAACTCCTTGCCGGAGCCGCTTTCGCCGAGTATCAGCACCCTGCTGTTACTCACGGCCGCCATCTTTATCTGCTCCCTGAGTTGCTGGATCTTCGATGAGTTGCCTACCAGCCTGCTCTTTCTGAGAAGGTTCTCCCTAAGCGCCCTGTTTTCGATCTCAAGATTTCTTTTTTCAAGTGCGCGGCGCACGGTGAGAAGGACTTTCTCCATCGAAAGAGGTTTTTCGAGAATGTCGTAGGCGCCGATCTTCGTTGCTTTCACCGCAAGCTCGATATTCGCATGGCCCGAGATGATGATCACAGGCAGGTCGGGGTTCCAATCCCTCAGTTCTTTCATCGTCTGGATGCCGTCTATGCCGGAAAGCCAGACGTCCAGCACAACAATGTCGGGAGCCGCATCCTTTGCAACGCGCAACGCCTCCTCGCCCGACGCGGCGGTGACGGACTCGAAACCTTCGTCGTCGAATATACCCGAAAGGGTCGTACGAATGCCCTCTTCATCGTCCACGACCAATATCACCGCTTTTGCCATCTATCCCTCCTTTATCGGCAGCTCGATCGTAAAAATCGTTCCCGTGGGCTTATTGTCCTTCACCCTGAGGTAGCCGCGGTGTTCTGCAACTACCCTCGCCGCGATCGCAAGCCCGAGGCCCGTGCCGTCCCGTTTGGTGGAGAAGTAAGGCAGAAAAAGCTTCTCTTTGTCCTCCTCCGGAATACCGGGGCCGTCATCGGCGATGTCTATGTACACCCTGTTAATGGCGCTGTAGTGCCTGACTTCCACAGTGATCTTGCCCCGGTTCTGCATCGCCTGGATCGCATTGTCCAGTATGTTTATTATAACCCGTTTCAACTGCTCGGAGTCGGCCTCCACAAGGGGCTCTTGCTCGTCCTTGAGCAGACTGATCTCCAGCTCCTTATAATCCCTGTACAGAGTGATGGCGCTTTCAAGGATGCTTGAAATCAGAACGGGTGATTTCTTGATCTCCGGCATCTTGCCGAACCGCGAGAACTCGTTTACGAGCCTCTTCAGACTCTCCACCTCTTTGCTGATCGTCTTCGTCGAACGCTCGAAGACCTGGCCGAAATCCTCGTCCTTGTTCTGCCATTTCTTGATCATATGGTCGGTCGAAAGTTTGATCGGGGTAAGTGGGTTTTTTATTTCATGGGCGATCCTCCGCGCCACCTCCTGCCAGGCAAGCGCCTTCTGCGCCCGTACGATCTCCGTAAGGTCATCGAACACCACGAGTGTCCCGAGGAAGTTCTGGCCGTCCATAAGGGTCGTAATAAATATCCGGAGCAGGACCCTCCTGTCTCCCACAGTCACCCTGATCTCCTGTTCAAGCCCTTCAAACTCGGCGACCCGTATATTCCTGACGGTCTCTTTCAGTTCCTCCGATCTCAGCATGGTCAGGAGTACCGAGTAATTCTTGTTCAGTATCTCCTTCGGCGAGATGTCGAGTATCCTGCATGCCGCGCCGTTGATCGTGAGGATGTCTCCCGCAGCGTTCAGGTAGATTACCCCCGAGTTGATGTTTTCGAGGATGATCTCTATGATGAGCCTTCTCCTGTCGGACTCAGACCACGCGCGCTGCAGCGACTCCTTGCTCTCCCTCAACTCCCTCACCATCTTATTGAAGGAACCGACCAGCAATCCTATTTCATCTTCCCGCTGCACATCGATCTTCGTATCGAGGTTCCCCCTCGCCACCTGTTCCGTCCCTTGCGCAAGCATCTGGATCGGCCCGGTGATCCCCCGCGATATCCTCAGGGCGACCCAGAGCGCAACGAATATCGTCATCAGCGTGAAAAAACTCAGCATGATAAGATAGTTGACTTTGATGGGGGTCTTCCAGGATTCAAGGGTCACATAGTTTCGGTACATCTCTTTTATGTCGTCGGAATTTCTGCTGAGTTCGCTGCCGATCAGATACTCGACTTCGACAATCCCGTGCTGCTTCCCATCCCGGTATTCCGGAGCCACCGCCCTCACGATGTCCCCTTTCTCCCCGGTAATCACCTCGACGTCCGCCTTGCCCTCAAACCCGGCCCTGATGGTATCCGAGGCCCCGTCCGGCATCTTGGTGATATGCCGCACCGTGTAGTTTTCCGGCACCCTGGCGCCGGCAGAGATCATCTTGGCATAGGCAAGGGTCTGTTGACGCTGCATGTCGTATGCCGCACGTGCTATATCGATAGAAAGAGCAAGGGGCCGCTTGATCTGGGGGTCGAACCATCGGTCAAGGTAATTGGTAACCACTCCGCTGGAGACCACAAAGAGGAAGACCGACGGGATCATCGTGAGCACGCCGAGCACCACGACCAACTTTGTCTTGAACTTATATCCGAGGACCTTGTGTTTCCTCTCGAAATAGACGTTCCAGAGGCTCTTCCCCACGAAGAACATCAGGATAAGAAGGGCGGCCAGACTCAGGTTCAGGAGGATGAAGAGGATTAACTTCGTAAAAAAAGATATGTTCCCGAGCCGCATGTAATGAAGTTCGATGCCGAATGCGGTGAGAATAAATAGGACGAGCGCCGCAAGAAAAGCCGTAACGCGGAATTTTTTCATCTCCCGCCCTCCACGACAATCAACCCCGAGTCCTTTTTGATCTTGAATTCATTTTCGGACAGGAAGATGATGAACTGCCCTATCACCGGCGGGAGTTTCCGGATCTTGGACTCTGCAGTGATTCTCACAAAGTACTGACCCGGTTCGAGCTCCCGCGTATTGGTAAGACGGAGGTCCTTGACCGAGAGCGTCCATGCGAGCATCGAGTCAAACGACCTGAACCGCCGCTCGATGATCACGCTCCCGTCGTAGGAGGTGGCAACATACTCTTTCTTGATCGGGTCCGCTTTCAGCTTCCTCGTGTAAAACTTGCCGAGGACAAATTCATCCGGCCAGACGTTCCAGACCCTGAAGAGATCGATGTAAAACTTCAGTTCCTTGTCAATTCCTTCACGTATCTCCTTGATATGTTTCGCGCCAAGGACGAGAGAGAAACTGACATAGATCTCGTTGTTCACCAGCTTGACGTCCGGTCCGGATATCTCCTGTGCCCGGACAGGGACAGGCGCAAGGCCGGCCAGAATAATGGCAGCTACCAGGAGTATACGACACATTATGCTTGACATCTCCGAAAAAATTTATTTTCATTATAGCATACCGGTATGTATAGTAATTGGTAGACTTTTCAGGGAGGAAGACATGAAAACAGAGACCGTTGCGCTCGAAATCCCGGCCGACTGCAATCTGATACTCGGCCAGACGCATTTCATAAAAACAGCCGAGGACCTTTACGAAACCGTCGCCACGACCGTACCGCAGGCCCGGTTCGGCATCGCCTTCACCGAGGCCTCCGGCCCATGCCTTATCAGGACCGAGGGCAATGACCCTGCGCTCGTCGAGACGAGCATAAAGAACCTCCAGGCAATCGGTGCGGGCCATGTCTTTTGCGTCATCTTAAAAAACGCATTCCCGATCAGCGTGCTGAACCAGATCAAGAACTGTCCGGAGGTCTGCCGGGTCTTCTGCGCGACGGCCAACCCCGTGGAGGTTGTCGTGGCCGAATCTCCACAAGGCAGAGGGGTCATGGGCGTCATAGACGGTTTTCCCCCGAGAGGCGTCGAGGGCCCGGAGGACAAGGCACACCGGAAGGAATTTCTGAGAAAAATCGGCTATAAGCTTTAGGGAAGAGTTCTTTCCGGCAAACATCACTTCTCATAATGCAGGGCAATCCCGCCCCACCTTCGGAGGGACTGTTGCCGGCCGTTCCGGAAAGTCAGACTGCAACGTACGCTACGAAAATGCCATCAGTCTTTATTCGCATTCGCCTGCGAAGAAAACATTACTTCATGCACGGCGGCACTAATCTCCTCGAGTTTATAGGGTTTCGTGATTACCGCCTTGAATCCATATTCCCTGAAGTTTGACATTACCGGATGATTACAGTAGCCGCTTGATGCAATAGCTTTCAAATGCGGGTCGATTTCAAGAAGCTTCTTTATTGCGCCCTCACCTCCCACGCCGCCCGGTATAGTCAAATCCATAATAACAATATCGAAAGGTTCATCGGACTCTTTTGCTTTCTGATATTTCTCAATTACTTCAGCACCGCCCGATGAAAACTCCACGTTATATCCGAGCTCTTTCAGTATTTCTCCTGCGATCGCACTTACCATTTCTTCGTCATCCATGATCAGTATCCTGCCCTTGCCTCTTTGCACCTTGTCTTCCGGTATATCTCCCGAAAGGTGCTCCTTGTCGGAAGCGGGAAGATATACATGAAAAGTTGTCCCGATGCCCAATTCTGATTCTACCGTAATATTTCCGTCGTGTTTTTTTATAATTGCATATGACCCCGTAAGTCCGAGACCGCTGCCCTTTTGTTTAGTCGTGAAATAGGGGTCGAAGATTTTCTTCATATGTTCTTTGGGGATCCCGATCCCTTCGTCTTTGATGGTAATCTTCACATATCTCCCATTTCTTAATACATTCGCATCAACCGGCCCTATAACGACGTTCTCGCACCGTACCGTAATAATGCCGCCACTTGACATCGCCTGATCAGAATTAAGAATCAAATTGTGGATTACCTGATTTATCTGCCCCTCATCCGCTTCGACAGGCCAAAGACCCTCGGGAACATCCAGTTCCGCCCTCGATTTGGACCCTCTCAGCACAAAGCCTACGGAGTCCCTGACCAGGTTTTCGACGGAGATTGACTTCTTGACGGGTTCTCCTCCCCTGGAAAACGTAAGTAATTGCTGGGTTAAATCTCTTGCTCTCAGGGACGCCCTTTCAGCCTCCATAAGCCTCTGGTGCGCTTGTCCTCCTGGACTATTGGGAGTACATTGCCGACAGCTTCTTCTTCGCTCCAGCCGAACATTTGTTCCGCTGCTTTGTTCCACATGGTGACAATGCCCTGAGGATTGATAAGATATATTGCCTCCGGAGAAGCCTGCAGTATGGCATTGAGCCTATTCTTCGTTTCGCGTATCGCCCCTTCAGCCCTTTTTTGTTCGGTCAGGTCGCGGGCCACTGAAAGAATCATCTGATCACCATGCAGGCTGAACGACACATTGCTGATCTCAACCGGAATCTTCCTCCCTTCCGTGCTGAGATGCATGCCTTCCCACACAGCAGATCCCTTCGTAACCAGATTCTGCATGACATCCGGAATTGCGGAAAGGCCTTCAGGAGCGTCAATATCCATAGGCGTCATCTGTAACAGTTCACTGCGAGTATACCCGTACTGCCGACAAGCGGCATCGTTCACCTCGACCTGTCTTTTATGGCAGCGATGCGAAACCAATCTGCCAGCCGCATCCTCCGGGTCAATGCGATGGCGCAGAAACTCGTCGTAGTTTACCTCAAGAGGCAGATCGAAGCAAACACGGGACCTGATATTGGGTTCCGGACTATGAAACACTTGACCGGAAATACCGGACTGCCGCACAATAAAGTGTCCGCGCCGGTGCTGACGCGGCCTTCCTGTCCTAAGGGAGAGCAATTTATTGGGAGAATAGATGTTGCCTGAACTGAAATACGACGAAAAGGGACTTATCCCCGCGATCATACAGGACGCGGAAAGCAAAGAAGTGCTCATGATGGCTTACATGAACGCCGACTCTCTGGCGAAGACAGTCGCCTCGGGATTCACGCATTTCTGGTCCCGTTCGAGGAACAAGTTCTGGAAAAAGGGTGAGACGTCGGGCCACGTCCAGGAGGTCCGTGAGATCCTCTTTGACTGCGACAGGGACACGCTTCTCATAAAAGTGGTCCAGAGGGGACCGGGTGCCTGCCATACGGGCCACAGATCATGTTTTTTTACGGACATCGAAGGGAACGAAACCGAAGGCAAGGTCTTTTCCGAAGAGGACGTGTACGGAAAGAAATGATACTCGACGATCTCTATGGGGTGATCCTCGAAAGGAAAAAAGCACCGTTGCCGGACTCGTATGTATCTTCCCTCCTGTCAAGAGGCAGGGACGAGATACTGAAAAAGATCGGCGAAGAGGCGGTCGAGGTGATCATCGCTTCAATGGCAGGAGACAGAAGGCAGACGGTCTACGAGATGGCCGACCTCTGGTTCCACTGCATGGTCCTCATGGCCGAAGAAGGGCTGAGCCATGCCGACGTCATGAAAGAACTCGAAGACCGGTTCGGAAAGAAGAGGAGATGAAAATGAGCGACTGCCTGTTCTGCAAAATTATCGCAAAGAAGGTCCCTGCGAAGATCATCTATGACGATGAGGCCATAACAGCCTTCGAAGACGTAAACCCCCAGGCGCCTGTGCATACGCTTATTGTCCCCAAGAAGCATTTATCGACGACGCTCGACATTACGGAGGAAGACAACGAACTCATCGGCAGGTTAATCAGAGTCGCCAACAGGGTCGCCATGGAAAAAGGAATCGCGGAGCGGGGTTTCCGTCTGGTAATGAATACGAACCCCGAGGCAGGCCAGAGCGTATATCATATCCACCTGCACCTGCTCGGCGGAAGGCCCATGCACTGGCCTCCGGGGTGACGCGCAGCGGACTTACTCTTCTTTCTTCGCCTCCTCCTCAGGTTGTTCCGTTTCGCCCTCCTGCCCGGAAGCCTCCGCGTCCTGAGGCGTCCCGTCTGCCTTTAGCAGCCGGCGTTTTCTCTTTTCTTCCTGCTTCTTAATCCTCATCAGCTCCTTTTTTCTCTTCTCACTCTTATACGCCCCTGCTCTTTTTGACATCTGGGCCTCCTCTTATAATATCAGGCATTATATCATGGCCGGAGAGTTTGATGCACACACACCCCGCCATTGGCAATCCCGCCGGAGCGTGATCCGCGTCTTGAGGAACCCGGAATTCATACAGGACCCGAAGGCTTTCCCCCGGCCGAAAAAAGACTTTACTCGGCTTCTTCGAAGTTCCTGATAAACTGGCCTACCTGGACGCCGAGATAGACGCATTTTATATTGTTCATGCAATCGTCGGCGTCCTTTTTTTCGAGGTGCGTAGTGAGCGCGTGCCGACCCTTCGTGAACTTGATGATATAGGCATTCTTTTCTTTGCTGAAGTCGAGATCCAGCGATATTCCGTGTTTCCTGATTTCAGGATATATCTCTCTTATTTTGTCCTTCAGCGCTTCATCGTTGTAAGCCATATGCCCTCCTTCAGTCACTCTCATTAACAGCTTATCTTCACTGGACAAAAAGTCAATACATGCGATCTTCATAGCATATTCATGATCCGACACTAAAATACAATTGAGAATGGCTACCTATGAAAGGGGGATAACACGATGATAAAGATATTGCTGTTGACTATGGCTGCGATATTCGGGATGATGGCGCTTTCTGTTCCTGCCGGGGCGCAAGAGACTGCTGCGGAGCATGCTTTGGCCGATAAATGGAAGAAATTCGTAAAACCGCCGAAAGAGGAACTCAAAAAAAAGCTCACGCCGATCCAGTACAAGGTGACGCAGAAAAACGGCACCGAGACCGCCTTTAGCAATGAATACTGGGACAATAAACGGGAGGGGATTTATGTGGACGCCGTGTCCGGAGAGCCCCTCTTCAGTTCCCTCGACAAGTATGACTCCGGGACGGGATGGCCGAGCTTTTCGAAACCGCTCGAACCGGGGAATATCGCCGAAAAAGACGACTGGGGATTTTTTATGAAAAGGACCGAGGTCAGATCAAGGCACGGGGATTCGCACCTCGGACATGTCTTTACCGACGGGCCGAAGCCGACAGGGCTGCGATACTGCATGAACTCCGCTGCGCTCCGTTTTGTTCCGAAAGAAGACCTGAAAAAAGAAGGTTATGGAGAATATCTAAAGCTCTTCAGAAAGTAGTCTGACCGGCTCAGGAAGAAAAAATTTTAGAGGGCTGAAGGAATTTCCTGCAGCCCTCTAAAATTTCGACATGCCGAATGTTATGTCGTATAATACAGAGCAGGTTCAGAAAAAATGCAGATCGGGAAAAAAGTTCATGCGCTGAAAATCCCGTTCTATGTCACGAGTCCTTCGGGGCTGACCATGGAACGGTTTGTATATATCTATCTCATCTACGGCAGCTGTGAGATCTGCCTTATCGACGCGGGTGTCGTGTCGGCGGAAGAAGTGATATTCGACTATCTCCGGAGGACAGGCCGCAGGATAAGTGAAATCACCCTTATCATCCAGACACATTCGCATCCCGACCATATCGGTGCCACAAGGGCGATAAAAGGGGAAACCGGCTGCGCGGTTGCGGTGCATTCTTCTGAAAAAGCCTGGATAGAGGACGTGGAACTGCAGGCGAGGGAGCGGCCGGTGCCGGGGTTTCACTCAATGGTGGGAGGACGGGTGGCGGTGGACAGGGTCTTGGAAAACGGCGATGTTGTGGATCTCGGCTGCGGCCTGAAAATTCAGGTCTTTCATACCCCCGGCCATTCAAAGGGCTCTCTTTCACTCCTTCTTCTCGGATACATGACCCTTTTTTCCGGAGATGCGATACCGGTGGCAGGAGAAATGCCCATATACGAGGACGCATCCGCCTCGGTCCTGTCTTTAAAGAAACTCAGAGACATAAAGGGGATCAACCATCTCCTGTCGTCCTGGGACGAGCCGAAAAAAGAGGTCGAGGTATACCGTCATATCGACGCAGGGCTGGATTATCTTCAGCGCATTCACGAGGCAGTGATCGAGTTCGCGGGCGGGAACCCGGCTCCCGAACCGACGGCGTTATGCAGAAGTGTGCTCGGCAAGCTCGGGCTGCCTCAGGAAGCGGCGAATCCCCTGGTGGAAAAGTCCCTCCTGTCCCATCTTAAGATGAAGGACCACCTGCGCATTGTGTAGTTCCGGCAGGCCGGAAAGACCGGATAATCCTGCTATTTCAACTCGCCTCCGAAGACCGAACAAAACCTGTCCCGGCTCGTGAGATCCAGCTCCACCGCAGCCGGCCTGAACGGGTAGAACAGTTTTTCAAGACCCTCGAGTCTCGGTTCTACGATATACCGTGCACAGGCAATACCTTTGAAACAGCCCTCACCCCTGTTTTTCCTGACCCTGTACTTGAAACCCAGAGAGAATTGGCCGTCACTCGATGAGATGATGTTGTTCATCACGGCGGAGTATTTGTCGACGTCTCCGTCGCTTAATATAGCCAGGATGTTGATTATTTTATATTTTTTCTTGCCGTACAGATAAAGATTCCTGACGGCGTCACCCGCCAAAAACGCAACATGCCCCGAAGTGCGAATGAAATAGTGGACGATCGGGTCCAGATTGACAACGTCCTTTCTTCTCAGGATATGGGCATATTTCTCCGGAGCATTTTCGAGTCTGAAAAGGGGAGTCGAGCTGAAGTAAATCAGCGCAGGCTGATTGCCGTCCACCGGACCCTCCGGTAAAAAAGCGGATATGCTCTTCATCTCCTGCCTTGCTGAGGCCGATCGGGAACCTCGGTAGGATTTCCACTCTTTTGTCCTGACATGCCCCTTTCCTTTCCTATACTTCATTGTAATAAAACCGCCGGGGAAAAGAGAAGGTGCGGCTTAGGGCAACAAAACTCATTACGGACTTTGTGGTTTTATACTACGTCGGTTAAATATTAAGGGTCTTATAATGGAATTTAAGTTAACCGGAAAATCTCCCTCATCCCTCTTTGCTAAAGAGAGGCATTATTCCTCCCTTTTTCTCCTAGGCGAACCCGCCTGAGTGCGGGGGTAAAGGGAGGGCAGGAGGATTTTATAAGTCAATATTGTCGGGGCTATTTTGAGACCGTTGTTGCCATACGCTAACCGATTCGGTAATATAGATGTCTCTGTGCATCTTCCTGGTCTGCGCCGGGACTGCACAACCTCACTCCAGTGTGCAAATGGTGTCGTCGGCCTGCCTTCGAAGTGAGTACCACTAAACAGGATGTACGAATGGATATATACGGTGAAATAGCGCGTCTAAATCCCCGGCAGAAGGAGGCGGTCATGCAGACCCGCGGGCCGCTCCTCGTGCTCGCCGGTGCAGGATCGGGAAAGACGAGGGTCATCACAGTGCGGACCGCGTATCTCGTACATACAGGAGTCAAGGCAGGCACTGTCCTGGCGGTTACCTTCACCAATAAGGCCGCTACCGAGATGAAGGAAAGGGTGAGGTCCATGGTGAGAGGTAAAAACGGTTCTCCCGTCATCGCGACCTTTCATTCCCTCTGCCTCAGAATTCTGAGGCGCGAGATCGAGCACCTCGGCTACCGGAAAGACTTTACCATCTACGACACCTCGGAGCAGGTTTCCTTGTTGAGAAACATCCTTTCCGACATCAAATTCTACGATAAGAGTTTCAAGGCCGAATCCATCCTCGAACGGATCAGCAGGACAAAGAACGATTTCCGCCCCTCGGATACTGTATTGCCGGAAGACCCGGTCGAAGAGGCCTCGGCGGTCCTTTACCCGAAGTATCTTGAGGCCTTGAAGTCGCTGAACGCCGTTGATTTCGATGACCTTCTCCTTCTCACACTGAAGCTCTTCAGGGAGCATCCTTCAGTCCTCGGGCGGTACAGGGAACGTTTCAGGTATATCATGGTTGACGAATACCAGGACACGAACCGCGTGCAGTATGAGTTCATCAAACTGCTCGCGGGTGAGCTAAGAAATCTCTGCGTGGTGGGAGACGACGACCAGTCCATATACGGGTGGAGGGGTGCGAACCTCGGCAATATACTCGACTTCGGAAAAGACTTTCCGGGGACCGTAACGGTAAGACTGGAACAGAACTACCGCTCCTTCGGCAATATCCTCCATGCGGCAAATGGCGTGATCAAAAACAACAGGAAGAGGATGGAGAAGTCCCTCTGGACAGAAAAGGGCAGCGGACCGATGGTAAACGTTCTTAAGGCCCTCGACACTGAGGATGAGGCCGATTGGGTGGCCGACAGAATCTCGATGCTGCAGTTCGAGAAAGGTGTCCGGTACGAGGACTTCGCTGTAATTTACCGTGCAAACACTCTCTCCAGACCGTTCGAAGAGGCCCTGAGGAGGCGGCGGATCCCTTATTCGGTCGTCGGCGGAACGAGTTATTTCGAGCACAGAGAGGTCAAGGACCTCGCGGCCTATCTCAAGATATTCGCCAACCCCTTGGACGACCTGAGCCTCCTGAGGGCGGCGACTGCGCCGAAGAGAGGACTGGGGCCTTCGGCGCTCGGCGCATTTTCGGAATTTGCGCGGGCCAATTCCCTCAGCCTCCTGGAGACATTCGGCAAGGCCTCTGCGGTACCGGGGTCCGGCCAAAAAGCTGTCGCCTCTGCCGAAGCGCTCTACGGATTAGTAGGCCGCTACCGGAGAATGTTCACGAGCGGGAGAGGTATGGGTAATATATTGAAGTCCCTTATCGAGGAGATCCATTACAGGGAATACATCACTGAGCTCCACAAAACACCAGAGTCCGCTTTCAGGAGGATAGAAAACATAGATGGGCTTATCGATTCGATAACGCATTATGAGTCGTCAGAGGATGAGCCGTCTCTTCACGGTTTCCTCGAAACAATGGCGCTTACGGACCTGATGAAGGAGAAAGAAGAAAAAGGGGGGCGTGGTGTTACCCTCATATCATTCCATTCCTCGAAAGGCCTCGAATTCCCCGTTGTTTTCATCGTTGCGCTGGAAGAGAATATTCTGCCTCACAAAAAATCGGTACAGATGAACGAGGATATCGAGGAGGAAAGAAGGCTCTTCTATGTGGGAATCACGCGGGCGATGAAGGAACTTTATCTCACCTACACAAAATCCAGAACGAAATATGGAAAAGAAACGCCTTCCATGCCTTCGAGGTTCCTCGAAGAGGTGCCGAAGGAGACGATCAAGCAGCTGGAAAGATTCGAGAAACTTGACCCCGAGCAGGAAAAAGCATATGCACAAAAGTTTTTCGCAGGCATAAAGGCGATTCTCGGGGATTAAAGTCGCAATAAGACAGGCACTGAGTTAATCTAATGGTCTGTCTGCGTTTACGTGAATCACAATCAAATCCTGCCGCTTTTATGGCTTTTTTCGGCATGGCCGCCTGTAATTTCCGCAACAGTATGGCTAATACTCAAAGAACGCACGAATAAATTCATTGTCCATTGCAAGAATCGCGAGACATTCATCCAGCACTTCCTGCCCGATTGCATATTCCGCAGCCAGGGCCTTTGCCCTCTCCGACCACGCTCCGTCAGCCGCTTCGTCTCCGGGATAGCCGCCAAGGAGCCCCTCCGCGATATACACCGGGGCTGTAATGAGCGGGTGTTCTGCCTTTTCGGGGAACTCGTGGTGATAAAGAACGGGGAGGATGACCTCCTCCGGCAGGGATAACCCCTTGAGGAACCAATAGCCGGCTTCCATATGGCTGCAGGAAAAGACTTCCTGTTCGGCAGGTATTATTTCCCTTCCCTTGCTGCCCGGAAACCTGCTCAACTCTCCCTCTTTTCCAACAGTCAAGAGCACTATTCTTCCAATGTCGTGCAGCAATCCTGCAAGGAAAGCCACCTCCTTGTCGGATTGGTCGATCTTAGAGGCCAGAAATCCTGAGGCCAGGGCGACCCTGTATGCATGCGCCCACATCTGTTTTAAAGCTTCGTAAGGGACAGGGAATATCTTGAATATCGAAATGCCGAGCGCGATATTTCTGATTGCATCGAGTCCGAGCACGAGTATCGCCTGGTCAATACTGTTTACCGCAATCCCCCTGTGTGTATGGTAAAAAGCGGAATTTGCAGTGGAGACAACCTTCGAGGCGAGCGCTTGGTCGTGACTGATCAGCTCTTCGTAGTCATATACCGTCGTTGCATCATTTGATAACGCGCTGATGATCTTCCGGGACGAAAGCGGAAGAGTAGAAACTTCGGCCAGCGCCTCTATGCGTTTCCTCGTCAACATGTTTCCGGCCGAATCCCGGCACGCACGTCCTCCGCCAGACGGGCAAGTTCCTTAAGGCCGAAGGGTTTCTTCAGCAGACCCACCTTCCGCGCCCCGGCAATCGGAGGAACGCTGAGTGAAGAATCGCCGGTCATGAGAACAACGTGCGAGTCCTTGAGAAGAGAGATGTATTCCCTGATAAAGGTTTCGCCGTTTATCTTCGGCAACTGGTAATCGACCATAACAAGGTCGAATCGCCTCTCCTTAAGCAGCGGCAGGGCCGCTATCGGGTCGTCTGTCCGGACCGTTTCAAAGCCGAGATAGTCCAACATCTCCGCCGTTACTTTGCCGGCTATCTCTTCATCATCGATGACAAGAACAACCACCCTCCGGCACGCCGGCGCATCATCTGAGGAACGAGGGCCGGCAGAGGTTTTTGCAACGGCATCGCCAGTAGCGCAGGGCAACTCAATCGTAAACACGAACCCCGGCCCGGCGGCCATCGTCACGTTTCCCCCCAGTTCCGCAATATTTTTCCGGAGGGTATACCATCCAAGCCCCATGCCCTTGTCGATCGCCGCAAAAAAAAGTTTCAGCGGATCTGTCTCCCCAGGGATCACCGATCCTGGGGTATCCACTGAGACGTCGATCTTGATCCTCGCCTCTTCGGACCTGCTCGAAAGCGTAATCTTTTTCTCTCCCCCCGCATCGACGAGAAGCTGCACGGCGTTGAGCAAAACGATATAGAAGGCCCGTTGAAGCCGGAACAGATCTCCCTTGAACGGCAACGCTTCTTCGGCCAGCAGGATAACCGGCAGAATGCCCTTCGTCCTCATCTGGTAGCGGAAAAGTGAAACGGTTTGTGTCAGAAGTGCATTTACATCGACCAGGCAGGAGGGATCGTTCTTCTTCATGCCGGAGGAGATTACAGTGTCGAGCATCTCAGATGCGCTCATCGCCTCGCGGTACAGGTCCTCTGCATATTTCCGCACAGCGTTTTCCCGGCTCTCGGAACCTATCAGTCCGGCGTATCTTATTATGGAAGATATCGGAATACGCAGTTGCCGCACCAATGCAGCCGTTGTATCCTGAAAATCTACAAGAAGCTTCATTTCACCCAGCTGATCTTCGCTGTCTCTTTCCATATCATCTCCGGATGGACCTGATTGACGGAATGTATATATTCCTTCTACCGTACCTTTTTTATCGTATACTTATCAAGAACTGCATAATTTAAGGATGAAACGTTCTCTTTTCGGCCGTTTCCACGCCTTGTAGGTCTTCCGGCGATTTTCTCATCGGCATTTCCGCCCCTTCTCTTTAGTCCGCCGGATACCCGAGGGCCTTCAAGGCTTCATCGTATTCCCGGGAATCTTCGATGTCTAACAGCTTTGTGTGGAGGGCGAGCAAGTCAGACGTCGCATTCGCACCGTTTATTTCTCAGCTGTCTGATCTGGTCTTCGGCCGAATCGACCTGGACGGTCTGCACGGCCATGCCCCGGGCCAATGCGGAATCCAGAGGACTTTTGTGGAGGTAGCCCCTTCTCATCATCTCCGCTACGAGGTCTTCGTGTCTCAGGAAGAGTGCCTTAAGCCTCCCCCTCCACCTTAAGACTTCAGGGTGGCTCGAATAACCCTTCCTGTTGTTGGTGAGTACGCTCCATATCGCATGGAGTTCCCTGTGCTCGCCGAGAAGATGGCTGCGGCACAACCTTTCAGGCGGAAGGTCCCATATCCTCATCGTGCACCTCCTGTCAGTTATAATGGTCCCGCTTTATACCGATTCCGCGGCCTCTATGAGATCCATACGCAAAGTCTATCACATCTGGCCGGCAATGGAAGCGCATATCGTTGACAAATCATCAACAGCTATTTCATAATATTTGCACCATAGTATTACCTGGACACGAGATCGACCTCAGGGATAATAAGGCCCTGGGGTTTTATTTTGTGCAGGAAAACAGAGGAGTTACTTCTTGGAAAAAGATGCAGCGATACGTTTCAGCGACCTCAATCTGGGCGAGGAGGTAGTAAGGGCGATCAACGAGATGGGCTTCGAGGAGCCGACGCCGATACAGAAGCTCGCGATCCCGCCCGCCCTCGAAGGCCGCGATATAATCGGACAGGCTCAGACCGGCACCGGCAAGACCGCATCATTCGGCATCCCCATAATCGAAAAGATCTTCTCGGGCAAAAAGCCGCAGGCCTTGGTCATCGAACCTACGCGCGAACTGGCCCTGCAGGTCTCGGAGGAGCTGGGTGCCCTGGCGAGATTCAAGAAATGCTCGGTCGTTACGGTATACGGCGGCGCATCGATAGTGGAGCAGATGAAGGCGCTCAGGCACGGGACGAACATCGTCGTCGGCACCCCGGGCCGCATCATAGACCATCTCATGAGGGGAACGATGTCGGTAGTGAACGTCTCGACGGTGGTACTCGACGAGGCTGACGAGATGCTCGACATGGGATTTATCGCGGATATAGAGAAGATCCTCGAGATGACGCCGGAGTCCCGGCAGACGATGCTCTATTCGGCCACAATGCCCCCCGAGATCCTCAAGATCGCGAAGCGGCACATGCGCGATCCGCTCAAGATCGCGATCAATGTGAAAGATATCGTGGCCCCGAAAATCAAACAGGTCTTCTACGAAGTGCTCGAAAGGGACAAACCCGAGGTGCTCAGAAGACTGCTCGATGTGGAGTCGCCGGAACGGACGCTCATCTTCTGCCATACCAAGAGAGAGGTCGACGACGTTGCAGCGAGACTGCAGAAGCTCGGCTACAATGCCGGCGCACTCCATGGCGACTTCACCCAGTCCCACCGTGAAGACATGATGGGCAAATTCCGCGAGGGAAGGATCGAGATCCTCGTCGCCACGGACGTTGCAGGCCGGGGTATCGACGTCGAGAATATCAGTCACGTGATCAATTACAGCATCCCCCAGAACCCGGAGGGCTATATCCACAGGATAGGCCGCACCGGCAGGGCCGGCCGCGCCGGGATTGCGGTCACGTTCGTCACGCCCCGTGAATACCGCCAACTCCAGCTGATCGAGAGGATCGCGAAGACGAAGCTGAGCAGGCAGGAGATCCCCACCGCGACCGAGGTGAAGAAGGCGCGCCAGAGGCAGATCAGGGAAGACCTTTCGGAGATCATAGAGAAGGGAAAACACAGGGCGTACATGGCCGTAATCAGGGATCTGGCCGAATCAGCCGACATCGAGGAACTCGGTGCAGCAGCGCTCTCTCTGGCCTTCGGCAGCATGGAGATCGCCGAACTCGTGAAACACCAGACCCGTCCTTCCGGTGACAGAAGGATGGAACAGAGGGGGACTGGAGAAAAAGGGATGACGAGACTCTTCATGACCGTAGGTCATAAAGACAAGGTCCAGACGGCCGAGATATTGAAGGCGATCGCGAGTGAATCGGGCATCCCCGGGCGCAGCGTCGGAAAGATCGACATCATGGACCACTTCACTTTTTTCGAAGTGCCCTCAGGCATCGTCGAGAAGGTCCTGACCGCGATGAACCGCGCCGTAATCAGGGGAAGAAGGGTCTCGGTGACAAAGGCAAAGGGGCTTCCTGCATCTTCAAAACCCTACCAGAAGAACTATCCGAAGAAAAAACGGCAGTAGCGCTCAGGGGAACCCTTTATAACTGGTTGTTACATAACCACACTCTTCGACAAGATTAGACGACTATATATCTTTTATCTAGCTCTATACAAACTTTTCATAGTTCTTGTTTCCGCGCGTAAGGCTGCCGTTAATAATCTCCTGATAAAATAGGAAAACTTTTTCTCACCAAGCTTGGCATTTTTTTTGCTGTATCAGTCTCGGATAAAAAGGGGAAAAGCTTCTTTGCCCTGACATAAGGCGTCAGCTTTTTTTGAAAGCCGCAAAAATTACCAGAAAAACTTAGCAAAAAGGAGGGATCAATGGAAAAAACATGTCTCTTGATTTGCTTCTATCTTCTTGTGTCAGTTGTTGCTTCTGCATCGCCGTATCCCGAGCCCGGTCCAACGGGTTACCAAGCCTATCTCCCAGAACCTATCGAGCCGGAATTTCCCCCGCAGCCGGCAGAGACATTTGTGGTTCCCGCGCCCGTTCCAGGCGCCCAAGTTGCGCCGGACATTTTTAACCATCTAAGCGGGGTTCTTTTTTACGGCCATTTGATAGACTGGGGGGGGCTATCAATAAATCCGCAGTCTCTGCCAGAACAAATGATCCCGAATACCGCGCAAATCTCGCCCGCCCTGTCCATCTCATCCTCCTATAATATGACGAGCGACAGTAATCAGGACATAGAACCGTCAGTCATGGCGCATAACAGTAATGGTACTGTTTACAAATCGACGACATATATTAAGATTCTTTCAGATGGTGTTACACCAAGAATTTACTATTCCACAACCCCCGACTTTTACACGTTCCAGCGTGGACAGCTGGCGTTGCCCTCAGGGTATCAGTACACGGCTGATCCGCTTATGTCTAAGAATGCATTCAATGGAGGTATTGCGCCGGGAAGGATATACACCACGGGCTTGATTTATAATCCTGGATCAGGCCAGAGTTATGGAATCCCAAATGGAATTGCGGTCTGGAGTAGTAATGACGGCGGGCGTTCCTGGTTGCAAGCGACGATCATAATCTCTGATACGAGCGATCGAACATCTACCTTTGACAAACCGGCTGTTGATGTCTCCTGGAATTCAGGTTCACTGGGATATGTTTACGCAGCATATATCTATGTATATGGCGGCACAAACCCAGCAACCACTTACATTGGAGTCAGCAGGAGCACGGATGGAGGAGTGACATTTCCGCAGACTACGGTGCCATTTTCAACTTCGGATAAGATAAACGGAGTGCAAGTCTTGGTCGATTATTATAGCGGATACGTATACGTGTTATGGACGGATTTTAGCAACAACACTATTTATATGTCCACTTCAAGGGACATGGGTACAACCTGGAGTGCGCCCGAATCTGTAGCAAGCGGGAAAATGGTTAACCCAAACTATTTCGGGTATCAAGAATATGGGTTTCTTAAGTGTAGCGGCTCCAATAACGGCGTTCGGGCTGCCTCAGTAACTATGGCGCGATTCAACTGGGCTGCTAATAAAATATCTGTGGTCTGGCACGAGTGGAAGCAAGGAAGTCCTTCCAATTGCAACAGTCTTCCTCCGGGTTCTTCGGGCTGTACCACAGAAGTTTACTACGCAGCCAAATCACCTTCCGGATGGCAGGGCAAGGTCAAGATCAGCGACGCACTCACAAACGATCAATTTATGCCGGCTCTTGATTTCGATTCGACCGGCAACCTAACCGTCACTTTCTACGACAGAAGGGACGATGCCAATAATATAAAGTATTATCCATATATCGCCCGTATTGATTCGACCGGAAGGCTTCGCCAAGCTAATATGCGAGCAAGCACCTTCCAATCCGATCCCACAAAATACACTCAGTACCCGTGCTTCATCGGCGATTATCACGACATCTGGGACCAGACTATTTCAAATGTGGATAATTACTTTTCCGCATGGGTAGGTATTCCGGCAAGTATCGGTGATATCTACCTTTCGACTATTGTGCCGTAAACAGGCCTATTGGCCAAAGGAGGGGCAAGAGATGCCTCGCCCCTCCTTTGCTATGAGATAAACTTATTATTTAAGAGGAGAAAAAGAGAGATGGAAACAATACATAATAAGATAAAATTATTGATGTTAGTGCTGTTTCTATACCTATTTTTTTACAATCCTCCGCATGCGCAAGCAGAAGTGAGCTATCTTGGGGAAGTCTGCATCTGGAAGACTGATGTTCTCGGGATGCCGCCCATCCTGATTTGGAAACTTGGTGTACTGTATTATGGCGATGGTCATTTCGTTTTGAATGGAGGCATCTCAAGAGTGTCTCCCGATGTTATGGCGCCGGTATACGGAACAGGGGAACTTGACATCACTGGAAATACCTTTGTGGCGACATTGGTTTCATCTTTGGTCGATGCCGCTAACACATTTTTTACTGTCAGCCATCTAGTTATAAACCTCGATACGGGAGGAGGCACAGGAGGGGCTACGGCTACAGAGATGACGTTCGACCTGACCCAGCCAACCGCGCAGAGCAAGGTCACGACGGTGCCTATATATGTCACTGTCTGTACGCCGTGACCGGTTCAGGCGCTGCGGATTTTTGCAATCCATTATCCGCAGCGCTTTTTATTTCAAATTCAAAGGAAAACTGTCAGTGACCGCCCGGTCAACGTCCGTCTCTTACAAGTTATTGTTTCACTCGAAAGATTTCTAATGCATTTATGCGCTGCGAGTCGTAGTCCTGCTTCTATGTCAACTGCAAAAACTTTTCGCCAAGAAAACAAAAAGTCAGATTTTCTCCAACAGACACACCGCATATGCTGCAATACCTTCGCCGCGGCCGATGAATCCCATGCCTTCGTTTGTCTTGGCTTTAATGCTGATTGCCTCCCGGGGCATACCGGTCTTTGAAAGAGCGGCCTCCATCTGTTCTATATAAGGTGAGAGTTTCGGCTTTTCTGCAATAATTGTCGAGTCAACGCTTGTCACCACATATCCTTTCGCCCCGGTCAACCCGGCAACATGCTTCAGCAATTCCGTGCTCACCGCATCCTTCCACTTCCTGTGAGCTTGGGAGGGACGTTGTTCCGGAGTGTCTTTCGTTTAACAAACAGATCCTTTAACAGACAACTTTCACAAAGACACTTCGGATACAAGTCCCCAAGCCTCTGGCATCGTCGAGAAGGTCCTGACCGCGATGAACCGCGCCGTAATCAGGGGAAGAAGGGTCTCGGTGACAAAGGCAAAGGGGCTTCCTGCATCTTCAAAACCCTACCAGAAGAACTATCCGAAGAAAAAACGGCAGTAGCGCGAAGAGCGTGGCTGACTTCAGAAGAGAGTGCGGAGCAGATGAACTTCTTACCCGATATTCATATCTCTTCTCTGATGGCACCCCGCCGAAAGCCGTAGCCCGGCTTGTATGCAGAAAGGCGTAGGTGGCGGATAGCGCTCCCTTATTCAACAGACAGCGCTTCCCTCAACTTGCGGGCTCCCCTGAGAAGTTGACAGCCTGCAGTGCAAGAATCTTTACTCTCCAGTTGCATAAATTTCTCATAAAAAATGGTATTAAGCCCACGCAAAACGGCCTCCTGATTGGTTAAAATTGATGTGTCGAGCAGCAAAATCAACCAAAGCAGGAGGCCACTGAAAGT
>JAJZPM010000093.1 GCA_021811105.1 Nitrospirota bacterium
GGCGGCATCAGATATATTTGGTCACGGTTGACTGTCTTAATGTTATAGGCCATCGCTACCCCTTCGCAGTTTTTATCGCCTCTATCTTATCATGTCGATGGAGAACAGGGTTTGTGCAACAAGCTCTATTGTGCCGGCGTTCCATGCTATCTGGAGCATCGCGGCGGGCCAGCCGAGCCTGAAAATCCTGGCGATGGTATCTGCAGAGACGTGCCACCGCTCGGAATAGAGGGAACGCCACCATCCGACGGTGAACAGGAAAAGGTTTATCGCCATCCCCGCTGTCAGGGACGCGGCTGTCGAAAGCGCGATGCCGACATATCCCATCTTCGGAAAGGGGGGCAGACCGAAGACGAGTACGAAATCGCCGGCAATATTGATGAGGCTCACGAGAAACATTGTGAAGAGCGGTTTCTTCACTTCGCCGCTTGCCCTGAATATTGCGTTGGAGATGATCAGGATATAGTTGGGGCCGAGTGAAAGCGCGAAGATCCTCAGGAACTTCTCGGCGATTTCCCGGGTATCGCCGGGGAACCCGGCAAAAGAGATTATCTCGCGGTAAAAGAGGAGGCAGACTGCGGTGATCCCGACTGCAACGAGAACGCTGAATATCAGAGACTGTCGCGCAATATCGATCGCCCTATTGTTGTCCCCGGAGCCGACGGCCCGCGAAATAAGCACCAGGGTCCCTATGCTGATGGCGTTTGCGACGATGGTGACAAGAAAGTAAAACTGGCTGATAAAACCCACGGCCGCCTGCACCTCCGGGCCGATAAAGCCGGCCACATATACGTCGGCGAAGCCGACGAAGAAGGAAAATACCATTATCAGGAACATCGGCCATGAGATACGCCAGATGTTCTCCCACAGGCTTCCTATTGTGAGAGTGGGCAGGGTATCTTCGTGTCTGTTGTCCATACCGATATTATGCTATAAATACGGGTCTCCAGAAATGGTAAAATATAAAGTAGTTGATGAGATCGGAGACAGGAAGAACGTAATAATGGCAAAGGGCGGGTTCAGGACAGGCGAAGAGACGGAGGTAAAGGAACGGCAGAAGACCGCCAGACCGCCTCTTTTCAGCGTCTTCCTGCTGAACGACGATTATACGACGATGGAATTTGTCGTACATATTCTTGAAAAGATCTTTCACAAGAACCCGGTAGATGCCACGCGGATCATGCTGCATGTCCACCGGCGGGGCAGGGGCCTGGCCGGCGTCTATACGAGGGACGTCGCGGAGACGAAGGTCGCCGCCGTGCACGACCTTGCGCGGGGAAACGAATATCCGCTTAGATGCGAAATGGAGAAGGAATGATAAACAAGGAATTCGAACTGACGGTAGAGGCGACGATACGGGACGCGAAGGCCCGCAATCATGAATATCTGACGGTGGAGCATATCCTGTACGCGGTGCTCCATGACGAGCGAGGGGCCGAGATCATCTCGGCCTGCGGAGGGAACCTCAGTGAACTGCGGCTGGCGCTCGAAAAATATTTCGAGGAAGACGTGCCGAAGATAGAAGAGAAGACCGGGATCTATCCCCAGCCGACGGTCGGCTTCCAGAAGGTCTTTCAGCGGGCGCTGCTCCACAGCGAGTCGGCCTCCAAAGAGGAGACCGATGCCGGCGATATCCTTGCCGCGCTCTTTCTTGAAGAGGACTCCCAGGCGGTCTATCTCCTTGAGTCGCAGGGCATCAAAAGGCTCGATGTGCTTGAGTATATCTCGCACGGCGAAGCGAAGGTCGAGGACGACACTGAGGAGGGGGCGGAGGAAGCCGAGGGAGAACGCACACAGAAAAAAGATCCCTTCGAAAACTTTGCGGTGAATCTTACGGCAAAGGCGGCGAGGGGCGAGATCGATCCCCTTGTAGGCAGAAGGACGGAACTCGAAAGAACGATCCAGGTCCTGAGCCGGAGGAAGAAGAACAACGTTATTTTCGTCGGCGAGCCGGGTGTCGGCAAGACGGCGATCGTCGAGGGGCTTGCGCTGAAGATCCATGAGGGAGCAGTGCCGGATGAGCTCAAAAAGGTCCGGATTTTTTCGCTCGACATGGGCGCGCTTCTGGCGGGCACGAAATACCGCGGGGACTTCGAGGCGCGACTTAAGTCAGCTATAGCCCGCCTCGAGAAGATGACCGGCGCGATCCTCTTCATCGACGAGATCCATACTATCGTCGGCGCCGGAGCCACGAGCGGCGGCTCGATGGACGCCTCGAATATCCTGAAGCCTGTCCTGAACTCGGGAAGACTGCGGTGCATCGGCGCCAGTACCTACGAGGAGTACAAGAATTATTTCGAAAAGGACCGGGCACTCTCTAGACGCTTCCAGAAGATAGAGATACAGGAGCCCTCGGTCGACGAGACGGTCGAAATACTGAAAGGGCTGAGGTCCTATTACGAGTCGTTTCACGGAGTGAAATTCACCGATGGTTCCCTGAAGGCCGCGTCCGAGCTTTCGGCGAAATACGTCAACGACAAATACCTGCCTGACAAGGCGATCGACGTAATAGATGAGGCCGGCGCCGCACTGAAACTTACCGCCGCGGAGAAGCGGAAAAGGGTGATCGGTACGAGAGAGATAGAGAAGGTCGTCGCGAAGATGGCGAGGATACCTTCGCGGACGGTCTCGATGTCGGATATGGAAAAACTGAGGGACCTGGAGGAGGAGTTGAAGAGGGCGGTCTTCGGCCAGGACGAGGCGATCCATACTCTATGCGCGGCGATCAAAAGGACCCGGGCAGGCCTTGGAGCGCCGGAAAGGCCGATCGGTTCTTTTCTTTTCACCGGGCCGACGGGCGTCGGCAAGACCGAGGTGTCGAAACAGATGGCGGCTGTCCTCGGGGTGAAGTTCATCCGGTTCGACATGTCAGAATATATGGAGAAACATACGGTGGCCCGTCTTATCGGCGCTCCCCCCGGCTATGTAGGCTTCGACCAGGGAGGACTCCTGACGGATTCGATACGAAAAAACCCATACAGCGTCCTTCTTCTGGACGAGGTTGAGAAGGCACATCCGGACATCTTCAGCGTGCTGCTGCAGGTGATGGACTACGCCACGCTTACCGACAATAACGGTAAAAAGGCCGACTTCAGGAACGTGGTCCTGATCATGACTTCTAACGCCGGCGCAAGGGAGATGGTGAAGGAGGTCATAGGGTTCGGCGACAGGGGCGGTGACACGAGGTCCAAGGGCAAGGACGCCATCACGAGGCTCTTCAGCCCGGAATTCAGAAACAGACTCGACGGGACGATCACCTTCAACGGTCTTACGCCAGGTATCATGAAGCAGGTTGTGACCAAGTTCGTCAATGAATTAAGGGAGCAGCTGAAGGAGAAGAATGTCAGGGTGGCGCTTTCAGACGAGGCGACGGAATGGCTTGCGTCAAAAGGATATGACCCCTTATATGGAGCCCGGCCTCTGTCGAGGCTTATACAGACGGAGGTGAAGGACGCACTTTCGGAAGAGCTTCTCTTCGGCAGGCTGAAAAAGGGCGGCAGCGTACATATCGGCCTGAAGGACGACAAATTGGTCTTCGAGTATTCATAACAATCTCCCTCGGCCCCTGCCTACCGGCAGGCAGGCCTCTTTGCTAAAGAGTCCCGAAAGCTTTCGGGATTTGGTAAAGGGAGGTCGGGAGGGATTTTACAAAAGAATGTTATCACTATTTATAGATTGTCACATCTGTCCGACTGTTTTTTGCATGAAGCAATATAACTTACTGAAAGAATAACATAAAAATGACATCGCGACCTGTTACCGACTTGAAATATTTTCAGCCATTCGGTCATCGTTCCGGGGACAC
>JAJZPM010000059.1 GCA_021811105.1 Nitrospirota bacterium
AGGGTTGAGCAGGAAAGGCTTTTGGCATCTTGCGAAAACCTTATCAACGAATTGCGGGTTATCGAATGAGCATCTTGAAAAACAGGGACTTATTTCTATGCGAACACTGTGGATCAGGATTCACCATCCGGCTACGGCCCGATGATTCCGCGAAACGCCCCGTGCGGACCCGCATGTGGGGTGTTGTGGGGGCTGGGGGTTAACTACCCCCGGCTACCCGATTAGCCCTCTTCATCTTTGTTCAATATAATATCAACCATAGTTTTCCGTGGTTGCCGAAATAGCTTTTTAACCCGGCGACGAAATTCATCTGGTGTAACATGTTCTTCGTGTGTGCCAATAATAATTCTGATATTTGGAAATGAATGTTCCAGTGCCTCTTTATATTTTTCTTTGAACGGGCAGAGTGCTTTCATGCAATATGAAAAATGTATGGTATTAATGCCAAAGTCGGTTAATGCTCTAATTCTTTCAATCAATTTGTCCGGGCCGGTAAGCGTTGGACAGCCTGGACAATTTATCATACCGACTAAAGTGAGCTTTTCACTCTCCGGATATTCGGCGAAGGTCCCTTTTCGTTTCCGAAAATCAGATAGGCAACTCACCGATGAGCAGCCGAGGTCTTGTGTCGCATTAGTACATGTCAAAATTCCGATTTTTGCCATATGCCGTGCTCCTTATTTTATTTTCATAATTGGGGCTAACATTCTTTTTTAAGTTTCTTCTACATTTTCTGACTTTTTCCGCCTGCCCCTGCCCTCTGATGGGAAGAATGCGGAAAAATGCCCCGCTTTCAGCGGCGTTGTGCTATATAATACGGTCCTGGGACGTATTATACTGCAGCGGCATAATTCGGCCGCTCTATTATCGCGCACAAGAGAATCCATGGAATGCTGATCTTTTGGTTGGTATGTGCTGATATGGACTCCCTCCATTAGCTGCTATTTTCCCCGTCGGCATAGCAGTTATTTTATACCTTTACGTGTGGAGGTGAGTCAAGACAAAATTGATGATGGATATGCCGTCAACTAAAGCAACAAAGAAGAAAGATTCTCGCCACGGCGAGTCGCCGAGGAGACCGGGCAGGGCCGGAATGATAAACTTGAGTAATTAAGGGGTCTCTACCAAGTCAGAGAGAGAAGGCAGCTGATGTCCGACTGGAGGCGGTTGTACTTGCACTTGATCACCATGCACTGTTCGGAGCGGTAGCAGAACCCGTCCTTTATCACCACATGCACGTTGATGCAGGTGGTTTCCCGGTGCGGGCACGGGACATGAAGCTTCCCTGTCGTTTCGGAAAAGTGCTTCTCCAGAAAAGAATCTTTCACGGCTTTATTATACAACGTTTTTGCACGCAACACAGCCTCCTGTTCCTTTGCCCACGCCTATCGCAGCAAGGACGGAGTCCGGTATCGGCAGGGGAAATCGCCCCGGTGGAAGAGTAGACGATAATGCCGTCCCGGGAAGCGCTGCCTTGATGACAGACTACTCTCGAAAACGCCGATTGACAAGACAGCCGAAGCGTGGTCAAATGTAATCAGAGGTAAGCTTCAATGCAGCATTATATGACCGGCGGATGTGCGAGATGAAAAAACTTATCACCATCTCCTTTCTTTTCTCGGTGATTGTGTTGCTGCTCGGCGGATGTGCCTATTATTATCCTTACGATTACGACTCTTCTTACTACCCCGATAATTACGGTTTTATTGCTCCTTTTTACTATTATTCCCCTTACGGCTACTACTCGCATTCCCCGTATCCCTATTCTTATCCCTACGGGTACTACTACTATTACCCTTCCACCCGATTTTATTTCGGCGAAAGGCCCGAGGACTTCAGGGAGCGGAAATTCGAGTCGCCCGAAAGGCCCGGTGGTCCCGAAAAAGAAGGCCCGCCACCGGCAAAATGATACGGCAGCACTGACTGCTACTGCGACACCGGTCCCAGGGTCACCTCTACAAAGTCTTTCGGTCTTATCCACTTCGTAAAAGCCGCTTTTACCTGTGTCGCGGTGGTTTTCCGGTAATTCTTCGCCGCCTTTACCGGCTCGTCCAGAGGAAGGTCCTTCAGGGCCAGATCGAGAAGTATCGAGGCTATGCTGTCCGTGCTCGACTCAGAAAGCGAGACCTGACGGATGAGGAGCGATTTGGCACGGTGCAGTTCGGAGGCGGTGACCGGCTTCGTCTGCATATCTTTCAGGTCGCGTTCGATTATGGCGCGGGCCTTCGACACATTTCCCGGGTCGCAGGCATATTCGACGGCGAAGAGAGACCGCGTCTTGCCGGCCTCGACCACCGCCTCTACGGCATACACCAGTCCGGTCCTCTCCCTGAGGTCCTTATAAAGCCGGGTCGAATAGAACCCCCCTGCAAGGACATGGACCCCTACCTGGAGGGTGTAGTATGCAGGGTCTTTCCTTGTCACCCCGAGCGTCTCCGCAAGAGTCACTTCTGCCTGTACCCTGCTCGCATCGGGGACCGCTGCGGAAGACGGCTTGTTTGCAGGCACCGGCGGGAGGTCTGTCTCCGGTTTCGGACCGGAGGCCTTCCAGCTCCCGAACTGCTTTTCGATTATCTCCTTGGCCCGGTCTACCGCAACATCTCCTATGACAACAATTGTGGTCATATCAGGGCGAAATACCTTCCGGTAATAAGATCTGACGTCTTCGAGTGAGAGCTTCGATACTGTTTCAGGGGTCGCCTGCCTGAGGGTCGGATCTCCTTTCGGATAAAGTGCAGAACGAAGCGCGATGCTCGACAGGTACGAGGGACTCTTGAGCTTGCCGGCAACCGCCCCGGCTATCTCTTGCCTGACAACCTTGAACGCCTCTTCCGGAAAGGCGGGACGAAGGACATTATCCGCCAGCAACTCCACGCCCCGCTCGAACTTGTCAGACAGTATGCGGACCGAAAAACTGGTCCCCGCGGATTCATCGGCCGCGATATCATCTAGCGCCTTTTGGAACGCCAGGCGGTCGAGCTTTGTTGTACCGTAAGAGAAAAGGCTGTCGAGTACGAGGCCGACCCCTTCCTTGCCCGGCGGGGTTTCGAGGTCGGCATTGTGCTTGATCCGCCCGTAGACGCTTACCGTCTTGCTGATCTTTTCCGGCTGGACGATGAGTCTGAGCCCGTTGGGCAGCGTCAGCACCGCAGGTTTTATCTTTGAGGCCTGAACAGACGGCAGCTTCGTTACCTTCGCCGCCCACTTGGGAAGCGGGGCCCCTGTCATTTTTCTCGGCGCGAGCGTCTCCTTTCTCCCGAAACCCTGCGACGCGACCGCCTTGCCCGAGGGCTTAGGCGTCAAAATCGCGACGATTGCGGTATCGTTTACAAGGTATTCCCTTGCAACCTTGTTCACCTCCGAGGCAGTCACTTTCCTGATCGCATCGATATCGTCCTCCGGAGAATTGCGTCCTTCGACAGCAAGCGCCTGGGACCAGAGTGCCGCGAGTTCGGATATAGAGTTCATCTGGAACTCGGCGTCCGCAATCTCCCGGCGTTTCGCCGCCTCGACCAGATCAGCGGGAAACCCGTTCTTCAGGTAGCCCTCGACTATTTTCTTGACGACAGGGACCAGTTTCGCGCCGTCTGTCCCCTGCGGAAAGGCAGCGGTTGCATATCCCAGCCCGGCTTCCGGCAGCATAGTCACATTAAAATCCGCCGATAACGCCTTCCCCTCGGGAACCAGGGCGTAGAGATCGGCCCTCTGGCTGTCGAGCACGTCCGCCAATATCTGTGCAGCGGCAAAGTCAGGGCTCCTGAAGCCCGGCAGGCGGTAGGCCACTACCACCACACCGTAAGACAGATCGGTTTCGAGTTTTATCGTGTCGGGCTTCAGCGGCTGCAGCTTGACCTGCGGTCTCGGCGGTGTCGGCCGGGAAGGAATGTCAGCGAAGAACTTCTTCACCTTTTCGAGCGCCTGTTGCGGCTCGACGCTCCCGGTGATGACGAGGACCGCATTATTCGGGCCGTACCACTCCTCGTGAAAAGACCGGAGCATCTTCCCCGTCGTCTTGTCGAACGACGGCCGTGTGCCGAGCGCGTCGTGCGCATACGGCGTTCCCGCGAAGATCTTGGACAGGAGCGTCGAGTAAAAGACATAAAGGGGGTTGGAGAGGTCTTGGGCGACTTCCTGTTCGATCGCGCCCCTCTCTTCCTCCCATAGCTGTTGTGAATCGAGCACTCCGGCCATGCGTATCGCCTCGATGTGGAGGGCGATATCCAGGTCATCGGAGGGAACAGTGAAGAAATACTGCGTTACGGTCTGCTGTGTGTCGGCATTGAAATGCCCGCCCATCGCGGCAACGAGGTCCGAAAGCTGGTCGGCGGAAAGGCCGGGACTGCCACGGAACATCATATGCTCCTGCGCATGGGCGGTCCCCGGGAACCCTTCAGGAGACTCGTTCGAACCGACGAGGTAATTCATCTCCGTCGTCACGACCGGCGCCAGGTCATTTTTGAGAATGACTACCCTGAGGCCGTTTTTTAGAGTTGCGCGCAAGACTCCCGGGGAAGATTCGCCATAGGCATAGCCGCCGGACAACCCGAAAAACAGGCACCCTGCAAAAAAGATGAGGAGGAAGGGTTTTATGATTCCGGATCTCTTTTTCTTTTTAAGCATATGGTCTCACCAGCCTTTTGTTTTTTTACAGTGTAGCAGCAACAGGGCAGAGTAGCAACAGCATTGAAGATGGCGTCGAGTCTATCTTGGTCGGACTATTTGCAACTGCAGGGTAGAAGACATGATTTTTGTAGAAGCACCGCGGAGATTAAGAAAAATTAATTGGTTTTTTTCATACGGTTATGCGATTATAGTTCAGCAAAGTGTTCTCTAAACAACTTATTTACCCGCTCGGGAGGGTCTGCAAATGAAGAGAATGACGTATATATTGTTCATGCTCGGTGTTTTAGCGCTCGCCTACGGTCTGTTCCTGCTGCCGAAAAGCTATGCCGGCGTGCATGTGAACGTAGGGATCAATCTGCCGGTCTTTGCGTTCCCCGCGCCGCCGCCCATGGTCGTGATCCCCGGGACCTACGCTTATTATGCGCCGGACGTGGACCTGGATATCTTTTTCTATCAGGGCTATTGGTACCGTCCTTACGAAGGACGGTGGTTCAGGGCGAGGGGATATAACGGGCCATGGCTGCATATCGGCCCGAGCAGGGTCCCGAGGGTCGTCGTGGACCTGCCGCCTGATTATTACCGTCATCACGTGCGCCCCGGATACGAGCGCATCCCTTACGGCCAGTTTAAGAAGAACTGGAGAAGGTGGGAGCGCGAAAAATACTGGGACAGACACGCCGGCGGATACGGCCATGAACGCCGGCGCGGCGACAGGCACGAGGAAAGGGATTGGCGCAGAGAAGATAGGGCAGATAATCGCGGGCACAGGGGAAACAGGTATGAAAATCGCGAGGACCGGGAAAACAGGGGGATGGAGGGGCACCGCCGCTATTAGTGCCTTGCGTGTGGTTTAATCTTTTCGCTCAGCGTGCCCAGGCCGGTTCCGGTTCTTCGAGATTGCCGAAGGTCGAGATAATCACTTCGGGCAGGGCGGGATGGATATGGATTCCCCTGTTCAGCGCCCACATACTCAAATCGTTCGCCATGGCGACGACCACTTCCTGGATCAGGATCGACGCATGGGGGCCGATAATGTGAAAGCCCACGATCTTCCCTCCATCTTTTTTTACGATCGCCTTGCAGAAACCT
This sequence comes from Nitrospirota bacterium, assembly GCA_021811105.1. Taxonomy (GTDB): domain Bacteria; phylum Nitrospirota; class Thermodesulfovibrionia; order Thermodesulfovibrionales; family UBA6898; genus Sulfobium. The sequence continues at coordinate 5,713 of JAJZPM010000059.1, forward strand.
TCCTCTTCCCTCATAGCCTCACCGCGCGCGACGTCCGAATAGTTCGCCTTTCCGACAAGAAGGCCGCGGACGTGGAACCGCTGTCTCGCCTCATCCTCGGTCAACCCCACTGAGGCAATCTCGGGATAGGAAAACACTGCATGGGGCACGGTAAGATAATCGAGAGTCTCTTTTGCGTCATGGAACGCGTTTTGAAACACGAGCGTCGCCTCCCTGTTGGCAGTGTGTCTGAACATCTTCTTGCCGATCGCGTCCCCGAAAGCCCATATGTTCTTGCATGATGTCTCGAAGTATTCATTCACCTTTATATAATTGCGCGCGTCCGTTTCGATCCCGCTGTTTCCGACCTTCAGAATATCTGCATTCGAGGTCCGGCCTGTTGCTACAAGGACCGCGCCCGCGGATAACGTCTTTTCCTTGCCGGTCGACCGATCCTTTGCCGTAACGCGATATTCCCGGCCTGATTTCTTTATGGCCACCGCCTCGGTATCGGTAAGGACCTGCATCCGTCTCCCGAGAGCCTTCCTGAGGAGCGCCGATATTTCCGGCTCTTCATCGGGGACAAGACGCTTGTTTCTCTGCAAGACCGTCACGTCCGTGCCCATTGCCGAAAAGAAATGCGCGTATTCCGCGGCTATATATCCGCCGCCGAGGATGAGCAGGCTTTCGGGCCTTTTCCGCAGATGGAGAAGACTCTCGTTTGTCAGAAAATCGACGCCCTCTATTCCGCCGATCGGCGGTACCTGAGGCCGCGCGCCCGATGCGATGACCACTTTTTCCCCTTTTATCCGCTCGCCATTGACCTCGATCGTCCTGTCGTCAATGAAAAAGCCTGTACCCCCGTAGAAATCGAGCACCTCTGAATGCGAGATCCCCTCTCTGACATGCGCCTCCCCCTTTGATACGGTCCCGGCCATTCTCTTCATGATGGCGGCAAAGTCCACTTCCTTCACTTCTGCGGTGATCCCGAGTTTCGCGGACTCCCGGATCTCCGTGAGCCTGTCCGCCGGACAGATAAGCATCTTGGACGGAATACAGCCGAGATTGAGGCAGGTGCCTCCGACCGGTCCCTTATCCACGAGTGCGACGGAAAAGCCGTGGGAAAGCGCGTTTTCGACTATGAGGAGACCGGCTCCGGAACCGATCACGATCACATCGTACTTTTTCATTTTTCTACCTCCGCAGAAAATAAGAAGGGCGCGGCTGTATCCGCCCCATGTACAAAGTGTATCAGTATCGCCGATGAGACACAATCGCGAGCGCGCACCCGCGCGTTTTGCTATAATTTCAAGCAGAGTTATGCCACGGATTACGGTGAAGCCGGACATCAGATTCAGAAAAGGCGACAGTCGCTGTCCCCTTGCCGTGTTCATCCACGGTATGGGGGTAAACGCAGACTTCTGGACCGATCCGTCGCGGGCGAAGGTGCTCGGCGGAAAATATCCTCTCCAGATATTGCTGGCCGGAGAAATGGAACCTGTGACCTCTTATGCCGACTTGGCGCAGCTCGGTTTCAGCGTCCTCACCTGGAGCCAGGCCAGACCCGCGGGACCTATACGCACGGCCGTGACCGAACTCCGGCAAATTTTGGAGGAATACTCGGGGCATGGCCGAAACGGCGTAGTGTTTATATGCCACAGTAGGGGAGGCCTCGTTGCTAGGAAATACCTGGAAGATTCCGCCAGCTCGCCGAGGATGGTGATGACGATTGCGACACCCCATGCAGGCACATCCATGGCGAAATGGGCCGCATTCATTTCCCCGCTTGCATCCGCTCTCGGTAAGGTGATAGACAACCTGGGAAAAAGGGAAGCGGACACTGTCTTCAGGAGAATACTCCGGTTCCTCGGAAGCAGCGGCCTTCGCGAGTTGCTTCCCGGATCTGAATTTTATACGGGACTGAAGGACGCAAAAAAACAGGACGTGCGGTACGTCTCGATCGGCGGCACGAACCCTGACCTCCTGAAGGCCGTTGCGGTCCACCTGCCCGAACTGCTCAGTAAGATAATCCCTGAAAGCATTTTCCCTGAGGAGATGCGGGATGGTTTGGGCGACGGTCTTGTGTCCACGGCAAGCTCCGTACTGCCCTACGGCGACGAGCACAGAAATTATCCCCAGAATCACGCCTCCCTCCTTTTTGACAAGACAGTGAGGGACTTTATCGCGGAAGCAGTTCGGCCCCTGATGGGTTAGAGAAGCCTCAGACCGAAATAATAGCAGCAGTGCTGGTGATCCATGTCGTTGATAAAGGACCTTTCAACCCCGTCTTCGAAGAGTATCCTGACCATGCAGAACCCCCCGGAAAGCGATGAATGCTTCTCTTCGACAACCTCGCCCTTGCCCCAGAAGGTAAAGCGGAGATGCCGAACGGAATCGCCTAATCTCAGATACAGCCTCGGTCCCATAATTTATTTTACAATGTAAAAAGGTGCTGTGTCTGCCGAAGGAGGTTAGTCGTGAGATTGCGATGTAAATGCCCAAACGGATTCTGTTACAATTGATGGTGGGACTGAAATATCTTCTCTATTTCCTGATCGGTGGATCGATCATCAGCATAGTCACCTATTTCGCGAGTCATTCGAGAAACCTCGTCGCCGCCTTCTTAGCTAACCTCCCCGTGATGACGCTGATCACTTTTCTGACGATCTACTATGAGGCGGGCCAGAAGGCGGTGGTGCCGTATGCCCAGGGACTCGTCATCATGCTCTTCCCATGGCTGGCATATATATTCTCGGTCATATTCCTTTCGTCCCGTCTGGGTGTGGTCCCGTCTCTGCTGTTGGGGGTTGCGCTCTATCTTCTGCTCGCCTACTTCATCATCTTCGTGAAGCGGTTCTGAAGAGGCAGGCCGCTCAGGCCGTCTTAGCCATGCCGCAGAGGTTCTTGCCTATCTCCAGTTCCTTTCTCTTCGCCTCGTCCGGATCGAGGAGCCCGAGGTTCACCTTCCGTATCTCCTGATACCGGTCAGGGCTTTCCGGCAGACTCTCCTTGATGAAGGCGAGAAACTCCGGGAACTCTTTCTTCTGATAGAGATCTCCCGACTTTCTCGCATCGCCGATTGTGGTCCTGACCACGCCGTCGGCGTCCTGTTCGCGAAGCGAGGCCGCATGTGTCGGCAGAACGATCAGATCGTCCCGAAATTTTTCATACCGCTGGAAGAGGGTGTCGTAGAGTAAGTGCGCCCACTCGTCGACCCTGCCTCCGAGATCGGGCCTGCCGATGCTCGCCTTCATCACCGTGTCACCAGTGAACAGGAACCTCTCGTCAAGAAGGAACGAGGTGCTGCCGGGTGTGTGCCCGGGCGAGACAAACGTTTCGATGCGACTCCTGCCGAAGGAGACGACATCCCCGTCCCGAAGCGGTTGGTAGCTGTAAGCGGCAGCGCCGGCATCATCCGGAGAAATGTGATAGTGTGCTCCGGTCCTCCCGGCTACTTCGAGCCCACCTGAGATATGGTCGGCATGGAGGTGCGTGTCGAGAACATGCACGATACGGGCCCTGAGCGAGTAGGCGAGTCCGATGAACCGGTCGACATGACGGACCGCGTCGATGACGACCGCCTCGCTGCCCGAAACGACAAGATGACTTATGCAGCCGCGCGCGACCCTGAAAATCTGGTAAATGTCGGGCCTGTCCGATATCTTGCGAGATTCGTAGAGTTCGCTCCATGCGTCCATGCCGCCATCGAGACTGACTGAATCGAATCCGTGATTACGCAGATATTCGGCGCTATCCCGTGAAGAATCGCCATGGGCGCAGATCGTGACGATCTGCCGGTCTTGCGGAAGCCGCACGAGATAACGTTCTTCTTCGCCAACAAAGTCGGTCCGGGGAATATTGATCGTTTCGATCTCCGAGCGACCCTCTATCCGCCAGGCCGCGAACTCGTCCTCGTTTCTGAGGTCGAGCATGAACCCGACTTTTCCCGCATCGATCCGCTTCTTTAATTCTTCAGGAGAAATCGCAAACATCTTCGCACCTCGTCTGCCCGTTAGTATTTCTACCTTACAGTTACAAACAAATTTCTACAGAGCCGGACAGGGGCGCTGAAAAATGGCTTGTAGCGACACCTTACAGACCTATCAGGATGCCAGCCAGCCTTTTTCTGAAAGCCACCTGACGTTAAAACTGCGGCCACGTGGAAGACAAACAAATTCATGTCGTCATTACAAGACTTTTCCGGCGTTCTTGCCCGGCGCTTCTGCAATATCAGGATTTTCTAACATGCTATTGCAAAAAAACAGTCATGTCAAATCTAGCAGGACCGGGAAGCCGACTCACTCTCCTTCGACAGGAAGCATCACCCGTATCAGGATATCCGGCTTGATCCTGACCGCGCCGAAAAGCGCGCTGAACGGTTTTATGCCGAAATCCGGCATATAGAGGCGGGCGTCGGCGACACGGTATTTCCCTTCCTGCCTCACAGTAAAGGTTATCACCTTTTCGATGCCGTGAAGGCTCAGGGTACCCGTGACGCGGTGCGTCGAATCTTCTTTCTGCACCGACAGCGAAGTAAACGAAATCTTCCGGTAGGTGTCAGCGTGAAGCACGTCTTTAAGAATGCTCTTGTCAATCTCTTTTCTGTCGGCATCGCTCAACAGGTCCGGCCGATCGGTACCCTCTATAATGGCGCTGTCCACACGCAAAGAGTCGGCGTCGAAGACCGCGTTGATCATATTGTCGTCGTCGAGTTCGACCACGAACGACCCGACATTGATGCTCAGATCGTGGGCGAGCGGCGACAGAAATCCCTCTTTATACGTGAATATGCGGCATTCTGCCGATGACTGGTCGAAGCGCTTCATACGTTTTCTATTATATGCCTTTTCGGTGCGTGTATCGGTATATGATCCAGATCATTCACCCCTTCCCCCAAAAAAAGGTAATATAAAGCAACTGAACGGGTAATGGATTTGGCAATATGATTAAATCTCCCCTCACCCCTCTTTGCCAAAGAGGGGCTTTATTCCTCCCTTTGGCAAAGGGAGGTCGGGAGGGATTTGATAATGCAAATGTTACTATTTTGGGAATATTCACAATCCCATACAGGAGGTTGCAACATGCTCGATAAAACAAAGGTCCAGTCAGTGATCGAAAAGGTGAGGCCGTTTCTCCAGCGCGACGGAGGAGACGTGCAACTCGTGGAGGTGACCGACGACGACATCGTGAAGGTCAAACTCACGGGTGCTTGCGGGCATTGTCCCATGTCGATGATGACGCTGAAGGGCGGCATAGAAGCAGAACTCAGGAAGAGCATTCCCGGGGTGAAAGCAGTCGAGGCCGTTTAGGGAAGCTTCCCTTTTCCTCTTTTTACCCTGCCTTCTTTCTGCTTAAACTTGCGGAAGGCCACGGACAAGGTGGATGATTCCGAGATTGCCCCGGATATCAGGAGGACATCCATTATCTCTTCGAGTGAGGCGCCCTCCTGCATCGCCCTTTCCATGTGGGCCTCAAGGCAATGCTCGCATCTCAGGGCCGTCGCCGCGGCGACCGCGACGAGCTCCGCCGTTTTCCTGTCCAGTGAAGCAGGGTTGTAGACCGACCTTCCTTTCAGGATATAGGGGTTGAAGGTGCGCGGCCTTTCCCTGAGCGTGCCCAGCAGGAACCCGAGCCCGCCCCTTTGTTTTTCTATTTCAGCCGCAAGCGCCTCTGTAAGCCCTTTGTCCTTCATCAGCGCCTCCGCCTGTTTCACTATGTTTTTTTTCTTTGCCATTTTCAGGCCTCCTCTATCTCCGTCCGGACAAGGGCGAGTATGGCGGAATGGGGCACAATGAGATATTTTTTGCCCTCGAACTCTATTTCGATAGCCGACTCCCTCAGGAAGATCGCATAGTCGCCCTCAGTGGCCTGCAGCGGGATGAACTTCAGGTTCTTCTTGTCGGAAGTCCACGACTCTTCGGATGCCGGATCATGCACCGCATAGCCCGGACCGGTCTTCACGACATACCCACCAAGGACCTTCTCTTTTTCCTTCACGGTCGGAGGAAGGTAGAGCCCCGCCGTGGTCCTGTCCGTGCGCTCGTCGGGGTCGAGGAGCACCCTGTCGCCGACGACGATTAGATTCTTCTTGGTCTTCACCGGTCTATTGTAGAATATTTGAGGTCCGGCCGGAAAGAGAGAAAAACTACTGCTTGTTCCTTTTCAAATTAAACCTTCACAAGGCCGCCGGCAAGTGTGAATGTCCCTTCCAAGTCAGCAAAAAAAGGTATCACAGCCTCACGAAGTTCTATTTATGGGTGACCTCAGTTACACTCTGATTCTATCAGCGATCACGCACTCCCTGCTACCTGCGGCGGATCCGGCCGACCTCTTCCGCCGTGACGGTGGGGGCATTGTTCCCCCAGCTTGTCCTTTCGTGGTTAATGACCGCCTCGACCTCTTCATCGGAAAGCTGGTCGGCCCAGGCAGGCATCTCGGCACGGTAGGCGACCCCGTTTATCAGGCCGCCTTTTTTCCCGAAGAGCACGACCTTCACATGTTCTGTAGGGTCGGCGGCGGTCACCACGGGGTTGCCCGCAAGAGGCGGAAATACATTCGGCACCCCCTGGCCATTATTCTGATGACAGCTCGCGCAGCTCGTCCGGTAGAGATCGGCGCCCAGCGCCGCACCTTTTTCCGGGCCCGCCTGCGCCTCCGAGATCTTCCTGTATGTGGGGGTCTGCGCGAATTCCGGTGGACCGCATAGTACATCGCCCATGCAACCACAACGATGAAGGCTACCCATGCCCAGGTCGGCACGGGCTTCGGAGTTTCGGCACGGGTCGGCTCCCATTTTTCCTCGTACGCCCCGCCGTAGGCGTTGATGAGAATGCCGATCTTTCCTTCGACGATATCCCCTTCATGCAGTCCGTCAACCGCAATACCGGGACCGTTTCGCACCTCGAAGGGGATTTCCCGGACGCCGCGGTGGGCGTACCGGTCTAATGCTACGATGCGCAGCCGATGGGGTCCGTCGTCGAGCGTTGTGGTATCCAGTTCAAAGCTGCCGGGAGGACTATAGGATGCGACGGGCTCCGCATTGTCATCCAGATACACATCTATCCTGTTTTCCTTTGCGTTCATGTGTCACCACCCCGGTCTCCGGGGACTTCGTCGTCAAGGATCTTTTTCTTGATATGGTCTTCTTCCCTTTCCCGCGGCAGGAAGAAATATCTTACACAGAGGTAGAGGCAGAAGAGCACGATGAGGACCGATATCGCCACCACAACATGCTCCCAGACGCCGGTCGGCGCCGCCATGCGTCCGTGGGGAGACTGCGAAAATTCGCTGGGCATATCAACAATCCCGCCGACTGCCGCTGACATCAGCCGGGAACCCATACAGCTGCAAAAAAAAATTATAAAAAGGGAGCCGGGTGTGATGAAAATCGTCCATAGTCGAGGCTCCGTTAAATTACCATCCGTTTGGGACAAACCCTTGCGGGATTGCACAGAAGGTTATGCCTGCGTTTACGTGAATCAGGATATAAATTCGCCGATTCTATGGCGTTTTTCAGCATGCCCGATTCCATCCTTTTTGCAGCGCTATGGTAAAGAGATGCAGCATCAGTCACTCTCCCCTCCCCCTTCCTCCCGGATCTTTTCGACATCCTCGGAAGTAACGGTCGGGGCGTTGTTCCCCCAGCTTGTCCGCTCGTGGTTGATGACCGCTGCGATTTCGGCGTCCGACAGCAGTGACTTATGGGCCGGCATCGCAACCGCATAGCTGACTCCGTTTATCGTCTTGCCCTGAAGCCCGAAGAGGACGATTGCGATATGGCGCGAGGGGTCCGGGGCAGTTACTACGGGATCGCCCTTGAGCGGCGGAAAGACGCCTGGAGTTCCTCCCCCGTCCCGGCCGTGGCAGCTCGCGCAGCGGGAGGCGTATAGCTTCGCCCCCATCCCGGATGCGGGACCTGCGGCCCCTCCTTGAGGTTGAGCGGTCTCTGTGGTGCTGCCCGGCATCGGCACCTGTTTCAGAGTGAGTAGATATGCGACGAGGTCCTTCGCCTTTTGCGTTGCAACCACCTTACCACCGGGCGGCGCATAATCAGGGGGGACCGGCACAACAATATCATCCGATCCGGGGGACGCCTTGATCTCGAACATCCAGGCATATGCCTGCATCACCGAATCCTTCACTACCGCCCTCGGGTCATAGAGGTGGATGTAATTCCATGTCGCGCTCGATTGCCGGGCAGCGAGATCGCTCAGGTCAGGGCCGGTACGCTCGGTGCCGAGAAGTCCCGGTGTCATACGCCAGAGGTCCTGGGGTTTCAGCCGCGCATAGTCTCCAGGAGCCGAAGGCCGTCCGAAGGGACTGTCCACGTCAAGCGGCCTCACCTGCTGTGTGTGGCAATAGAGGCATCCTTCAGACACGTATATGTCCAGGCCGCGCTGCTCTTGCGGAGAAAGGGCCTTCGATCCCGGTAACGGCCTGTTATGGTCCTGCACCCAGAGGGCCGGACCGATGGCGATGATAACGGTCAAGAAAACAAACCCGGAAAAAACAGTCCCGTAGAGAAGACGGTGGTTCTCGTGGAAGTTCAGGTTCATGATCCAGCCCCCTCCGCTCAGGCCACCGCTTTTGTAGCGGCCTGAGGTCCCATGGCATGGACGTTGTAGGCAAAAATCAGGTGGGATAAAAGCATAAGACTGCCTCCTATCGCGCGCCATAGCCAGTATGAAGAAAGGACCTTTACCGAATCGATGAAGGGCGCCCCTGAAATCCAGCTTTCCCCCTGCTCTGTGCCGCCTATCATGAGGGAAAAGCCGTAGATCAGGATACCAACAAGGGCAAACCAGAAATGCACCCCTATGAGGACATGCATCGGCTCCCTTCCTGTCAGACGGGGGGAGAAGTCCGTATGTGCCTCCCCAGATCAGGAACGAGACGAATCCATACATCGTCATATGCGAATGGGCGATAGTGAAATTAGTGAAATGCCAGATCCTGTTCAGGGAACGAAATGCCTCGAAGGTGCCCTGTCCCGAGGCCAGAAAGTAAAAGATTACGCCGACAAAGATAAAGGGGAGGGAATAGCTCCGGGCTATCGTGCCTTCGCTGCCGCGCATGGTAAGGAGAAAATTTCCAGTGCCTGCAACGAGCGGGATAAACATCCCCACGCTGAAGATGATCGCAACGGTCTGGAGCCACCAGGGGACAGGGCTGAAGACAAAATGGTGCGCCCCGATGAGGGAGTAAAAGACCATCTGCGTCCAGAAGGCCAGGACGCCGAGGGAGTAGGAATATATCGGCTTGTTCAGGAGTTTCGGGAGAAAATAGTACGTGAGGCCGAGCACCATCGGAGTGAACCACATCCCGACCCCCATATGCATATAGTATCCCTGGATCACTGTCTCGCTCAGGCCGTACTGGTACCACGGGAGATAGGCGGTCACGGCAAGCACGATTGTCCAGAGAAAGGCGGCCATGATGTACCAGTTCGAAATGTAGATCTCCGGAATAATCCTATTTGCAACGGTCTGAAAGAGGGTATACGTCAGGAGCAGGAGGGCGACAACAAACAGCCCCATAACCGGCCAGATGAACTCACGGTATTCCTGTCCGCCGTTACTTACGCCGTCCAGGAGGAGAACAACTCCCGCGAAGACCGAAATGTTGATCATCCCGAGACTTATCCAGGCAAGACGCTCATTATAAAGCTTTCTCTGGCTCGTCCGGGGGACTACATAAAGCGCAAGCGCGATCATCCCGAGAGAAGCCCAGCCCCAGAAGACCACGTTCGTGTGGGCAGGTCTCAGTCTCCCGAAGGAAAGCCAGGGGTGGACCCCGAAATCCGGGAAGGCGAACCGTATGCCGAGGTATTCGCCAAGTATGCTGCCGAAGACCAGCCAGTACGAGGCGCATGCTGCATATGCGTAAATGAGCCTTGTAAGGCCGTAGTCCTCGTCGATGATGCGGTCTATGTGCGTTTTCTCTGCCGCCAGGGGTCTATACACCGGCATGGTCATCTCCTTTATTGCCGTCGATCCGGTCCTTAGTACCCATCTTACCGCAGCAATGGCAGCAGCTCAAGGAATCGAATTAACGACTTCAAAATAGCGGGCACGTCTTAGTAAAATCTCTCTCTACGAGTCGTAGACCACACCCCTCGCCGGGATCATAACTCCCCTTTTACCCCCTCTTATCTTAAGAGGGGGAGAGGCGGAGCCTGGGGGCGTTACTCCAGAAGGGGTAATATTCCTCCCTTTGGCAAGGGGAAGAGAGGAGGGATTTTCTGGTAATTACGTGTATTCAATTATTAGACTCTTAGTAAGGGCGAGTATATGAGTTATAATACCGGCAGGATGGACAAGGAGAAGGAACTCTTCCAGGTTGCGGAAGAGATACTGAAATGCCGTCTCTGCAGGCAATGGGGAACCGGCATGCCTGTCCCCGGAGAAGGCAGCGCCGACGCAAGGCTTGTCTTCATAGGAGAGGCGCCCGGGAAGGAAGAGGCGAAGACGGGGCGTCCTTTCGTAGGAAGGTCGGGACGGTTACTGAGATTGATGATTTCGGAGATCGGCCTGAGAGCGGAAGAGGTGTATATTACGAGTCCGGTAAAGTATCTGCCGCTCAGGGGGACTCCCTCCAGGGAGAATGTCCTGCACAGCAGGGAGCACCTGATGAAGCAGCTCTCGATCATCGGCCCGCAGACCGTCGTGCTCCTCGGAAGTGTCGCCTGCCTTGCCCTCCTCGATCGGAAGGTCGAGATTACGAAGGAACATGGCAGCTCTGTCCGGAAAGACGGCAGGACTTACTTCATCACCTATCATCCGGCGTATGCTCTCCGGTTCCCGAAGGGGAAAGAGGGACTGCGCGAAGATCTAGGGAAACTTGTGCAAAAAATCATGAAGACTTCCACATGATAGATGCGCACGGGCGCCTGCATACAATTTTTTCGCATGTCTCCGCAGTAATTGCATTCTTTGGGTTATGCAAAAAAGGGCTCAGGAAGTTTTGCAGGACTGACCCGTTATAACCTTGCGGAGTGTTTTGCCCAGCTCCGAGATCTTATACGGCTTGACGACCATCTCGCAAAAACCGTGTTCCCGGAAATTGGTCATTATCGGATCGTTGGAGTATCCGCTCGACAGAATGGCCTTGACCCCGGGATCGACTTCCCGGAGCTTCCCGATCGCTTCTCGTCCGCCCATATTGCCGGGCACGGTCAAATCCATTATCACAACGTCAAAGGGACGGGAAGACCCCTGGGCGGCCCTGTACTTTTCGACCGCCCCTGCCCCGTCTTTGGCAAGTTCGACCTCGTATCCGAGCCTCTTCAGGATCCCCTGTGCGGTATTCCGCACGATCTCCTCATCGTCCATAAAGAGGACCCTTCCCTCTACTTCTGCGGGACACTCCTCGTCGGTTTCTTTCTCTACCGGCGATTCCTTGTCTGAGGCCGGCAGGAATACATGGAAAGAGGTGCCCTCCCCCACCGCAGAATTCGCTGTAATGAATCCGTTATGGTTTCTTATGATGGAGTAGCATATAGCAAGGCCAAGTCCCATCCCTTTCTGCGTTCCGATTTTCTTCGTCGTAAAATAAGGATCAAAGATCATAGGAAGATTTTGCTCGGCGATGCCGGTCCCCATATCCTCAACTGTGACCCTGATATAACGGTCCTGCGCAAAAGGCAGATCTGCCATCTGGGCGGAGGTCACATTTTCCGCGCGAACCTTGATCACCCCCCCTGCAGGCATCGCTTCACGGGCGTTCAGGACAAGATTGTGGACAACCTGGCTGATCTGTCCGTCGTCGGCCTCAACCGGCCAGAGCAGATCGGAGATAATGAACTCACAGGTGATATTGGATCCGCTCAGGGCAAAAGAAGCGGAGGATTTTATCGTATCCGTAATGATGACCGTCTTCTTTATCGGGGCGCCTCCCCTGGAAAAAGTCAGCAGCTGTCTCGTCAGGTCCCTTGCACGGACCGATGCGGTCTCGGCGCTTTTCAGGTAATCAAAGATTTCACTTTCGGCCGGCAAATCGTTCAATGCGATGTCGATATTACCGAGGATTGCAGTGAGAAGATTATTGAAATCATGGGCGATCCCTCCGGCCAGCACGCCGAGCGATTCCAGTTTCTGCGATTTGATAAGTTCCTGCTCCATTTTTTTCCGCTCGTTCGTCTCTTCCTGAAGCTTCGTATACCCTTCCTTCAGCGAAACGCTCATGGTGTTAAAATTATCGGCCAGCTCGCCGAATTCGGTCTTGTCATTGAGGGAGATCGTGTATCCGAGGTTGCCCGAGGCGATCATCCTGGTGGCATTCAAGAGTTCATTCATCGGGTGCGTGAAAGACCTGATCATATTGATGGCCACAGCCGTCCCAAACAGAAGCGTGAGCATCACCGTTGAGCATCACCGTTGAGCATCACCGTTGAGCATCACCGTTGAGCATCACCGTAATGAAAAGGATCGTCTTTGCCCTGTTCACCTTCAGCAGGGCGTTTTTCGTAATCGTTTTCAGCCGGTTGCTGGCGTCCATAGACATCTCTTCCGTACTGATTATCAGCTTATTCCCGATGGAGGCAGCCTCATTTTTCAACTCCTCCACATGCTTAGCGTTTGAAGCGGCGGTAATATAGTAACTCAATGCGTTTTGATAGACCTCGATATGCCGCTGCAACCCGTTGATGCGGTCGGACACCTCGGGAATATGGTGACAACCGAGACACCCCCTGGAGGCGCTGTCGAGTTCTGAGACGTTCGTCACGATCGAGTCAAGCGTATGCGCAAGCGGCGTCCGGACGGTATAGAGGTCCGACTGGACAGCCTGAATGCGTATCACGAGATGCTTTCTGAGGTCTTCTATCTGATGGAGCTCGATAAGACGGCTGAATTCCGATATTGTCCTGTTGATGGAGAGGGAGGCAAGTACCGCACCGCAGGAAAAGCATACGATCAGTGACATCATGAATAGAGTAATTTTTCTTCTCATGAGCCCGTCTTTCTCCCCCGGCCAAGTTCGCTGTCATAGTGTAATCGAAACTGCCAATATTAATAAATAGCAATATTTGTGTTTCAGCGGTGCGAAACTATACACCCGTTGCCGGCCACGAGTCTTTTGAAAGTGGATTCCCCGTGATCACGAGAAAGAGGGATTAGGGACTCCGACAAAAATATGATACCTTGTCAATATATGGCTGCAAAGCTTTCAAGTCGCGGTATATGAAAAAATATGATGTGATCGTCATAGGAGCAGGCGACGCAGGACTCGCAATCGCGTTCAGCGCTGCGTCTGAAGGGTTGAAGGTTGCTCTTGTCGAAAAGGGGAACGTCGGGGGGACATGCATCAACAGCGGCTGCGTTCCTTCCAAGACGCTGATCGCCGCGGCGGACAGGGTGATCGAGATCAGAGAGGCCGCACGGTTAGGCATCAGCGCAGACATCCGCGAAATCGATTTCAGGGCTGTCATGGAGCGGATGAGGAGCGCTGTTGCCGGCGGACGCAATGCGGTCGCAGACGCGATAACGGAAACTCCGAATATCGACTTTGTGAACGCCGAATGTCATTTTATAGACGACCATACGATCGATGCCGGGGGTGAGAAGAGAAGAGGGAAGAAGATCTTCATCGCCACGGGTGCCCGGCCCTCGGTCCCTCCCATAAAGGGACTCGACGCAATCCCTTATCTCACCAACGAGAGTGTGCTGAAGCTCGACAAGAGACCGGAAAGCCTTATCATTATCGGAGGCGGATACGTAGGACTCGAATATGCACATTTCTTCTCCGCCTTCGGCACAAAAGTCACCGTAATAGACAGAAATCATGTTCTCCTGCCCTTCGAAGAACCCGAGATCTCCGAAGTGTTGCAGAAGGAGCTTGCGAGGCGCGTCGATCTTCGCCTCGGTGCGGAAACAGAAGAAGTGATACGGAACAGCGGCGGCTATACGGTGCGCCTGAAAAAAGACAGCGCAGGAGAGATCTCCGCGGAGGCGGTCATGGCGGCCGCCGGCAGAAGGTCGAATACAGACCTCCTGCGGACCGAAAACGCCGCGATAGGAACTGACGCTGCCGGTTTCATAAAAGTCGATGACTTTCTCGGGACGAGCAAGAAACACGTCTGGGCGATCGGTGATGCGATCGGCAGGGCGATGTTCACCCACGCAGCAGACAAGGAGGCGGAGTTGGCGTGGCATAACGCCACGCAGAGGAAGAAGATCGCGATGGATTTCGGGTCTGTGCCGCATGCGGTTTATACCTGGCCGCAAATCGCCTCTGTGGGCCTGACAGAGGCGCAGGCGGCAAAAGGCCACGACCTGCTAGTCGGCCGGGCAAAGTATTCCGATACCGTGATGGGAGCGGCGATCGGAGAGCAGGAAGGCTTGGCGAAGGCGGTCGTGGACAAGGCCACGCGGAGAATTCTGGGGTTTCATATCATAGGTCCTCATGCCGCGATGCTGATCCAGGAGGTCGTCAATGCCGTGATACGCAAAGAGGAGGTAAAATCCGTCGCCGGCTGCATGCATATATTCCCCGCGCTTTCGAATCTGATAACGGAGACGCTGGGCAATTTGAAATAGAACATGTTGGAAAAAGACGTCTCCTTTATTCAGGAAATGTTTCGGAACAGGAGGATACGATCATGAGATTTAAGGGACAGAAGATTGTAATTATCGGAGGAAGCTCGGGTATTGGTTTAGCAACAGCAAAGATGGCGGCGGCCGAAGGGGCTGCGGTCGTCATCGCCAGTCGCTCGGAAGAGCGGCTGCAAAGGGCAAAGTCGGGGATCGAGGGAGACGTGGAGGTCCTCACCGTGAATGTGGTCGACGAAGGATCGGTGAAGGCCTTCTTCGACAAAGTAGGAGAGTTCGATCACCTCACCACCCCGGGAAACGAGGCTGCTATGGGAAGGTTTCTCGAAATGGACACAAAGACGGCGAGGGCTGCCTTCGACAGCAAGTTCTGGGGCCAATACCAAGCGGCGAAATACGGGGCAACGAGGCTGCGCAGCGGCGGGTCGATCACCCTTTTTGCCGGCATCTGGAGTCAACGGCCGGTGGCCGGAGGGACGGTCGTCACTGCGATCAACAGCGCGATAGAGGGCCTCGGCAGGGCTTTGGCTATGGAACTCGCGCCCATAAGGGTCAATACCGTGTCCCCCGGGATCGTGGACACGCCCATCTTTTCGACGATGCCGCCGGACGCGAAGGAGTCGATGTTTAAAGAGGTCGCTGCGTCGATACCCGTCAAGCGGATCGGGAAACCCGAGGAGATTGCCAAGACAGTCCTGTACCTGATGAGCAACGGGTATGCCACCGGAAGCACCCTTTACGTCGACGGAGGTGCTACGCTGCGATAAAGCCCCGAAGAAGAAGGGCAGTTGCATCTGATGCAGTCACAGGACAGGCATGGTCGCGGTAGGGATGCCGATTACCCGACACCCCCCGCACAGATCCGTACATGAAGCATTACCTCATACGGCTCCTACCTTGGGTCATGACGGCAAACCGCTGTTCAGGCCAAGGGTGTAGTATT
>JAJZPM010000060.1 GCA_021811105.1 Nitrospirota bacterium
TGCTTTTCAAATTGCAGTTTCAAATCATTCAGCAGTTTCAACGCTTCCCCCAGGATTGATTTTCCTGTAATTGTACCATTTTCCCTTATGCCATGAGGGATTAGACTTTATACACAGACTCTATTTATCTCAAGATCGCCTCGACGTTCGAAGATAACTCCACATAGTTGATGGCCCCTATGATCCGTTTTGCGACCCTTCCGTTCTTATCGAGAAATACCGTGACAGGTATGCCTCTGACGCCGAGTTTTTCTGCAATTCCGTTTTCCCTTCCGACCGGAAAGGTGATCTTGTAGGTCTCCACGAACTTCCTGATGTCGTCATCACTGCTCAGGACAAAGACCGAGACGGTCGAGACTTCAGCATCAATCGCTCCCCTTTCCGCCTTTATTTTTTCAGTTCCTTTATCTCATCCCTCAGGGCCTTTATTTCTTTCCTTAGCTCTTCAACGCTACTGTCGCGGTCAGCAGGTGGTCTCCCGCAAAAACCTCCGCCACCAAAAAACCGGCCCACAATTAGAAGCATGAGCACCAAAAAAATGATTCCGAAGAACGGCATGATCCACCATCCATACATCGGACCCCATCCATTCCACATAGCTATTACCTCCTTCCTCTTTTACTTTAAGGCTTTCCCTGTTTTTAATTCCGCCGCCCTCTTTACTGTAGGTTCGGGCGTCTTCTCTATACGTAATCTTTTGCCATTAATCATCCGGGACAGTTCAAAGAGAACTTCTAATAAAGCGGGGTCAGAAAGGCTGTAATGGATGAAAGGACCATTTCTTTCTGTCCGCACCACATCGGCTTCACGCATTATCCGCAGATGAAAAGAGACGAGGGTTTGAGAAAGGCCGGAGGCATTTACAATTTCCGTAACAGATCGCGAGTCTTTCCCGATGGACAGGGCGATGCCAAGACGGTTTGAATCCCCAAGGACCTTTAAGACGCGGGCAAGCCGTTCCGTATTATTGATAGTGTCGTTATTTGTCATATCAAAATAGCCTCATATAAATAACTACTCATATAGTAGACCCGCCGACCTTAACTTGTCAAGGCGCTCAAAAAGAATTAAAGCCCTTTCACAGCTAAGCCTGTGGATACGAATGGCGGGAGGGAAGGTGGACACACCGCTTTTGCTGAGCTCAAAAAAAAGAAGATTGCCTACAGGATTATTTAAAACTCGTATCTTACCTGCAGATAAATATTATCGTCTTTGGCAAACTGTCCGAACTGGCTTGCCCGGTTGCCACCGCCGAAGATGTTGGAACCGATGGCTGCCCCAATATGGTCTGTGAAATTGTACTGGATCTCGGGATTCAAAAGGCGATCTCCCTCTGAAATAGCAGAGAAACCTTCAGCTATCTCGAAGATCCAGCAGAAATGCCGACTTCTGATCATTCACGCCGCGGCATCTCTTTGGCGGCCTCGAATCTCCAATTCCGTCTCCAATTTTATCGGATTTGTCAGGCAAAAAGAGACCGGACATCTCTCCTTTGCCAATTGCTCGATCCTTCTTATCTCGGGCTCGGGCGCGTCACTTTTCACGTAGGCAGTTATCTTAACCCCTTCTATGGGAGGGGTGTCGCTCAGTCCGAGAACTTTTGAGAAATCTATCCTGTTTTCCGCGACGATCTTTAAGCCGTCGAGGGGGAAATCTTCCATCGCTGCCACTGTGGTAAAGGTAGCCGCATAACATGAGGCTAATCCAAAGAGGCAGTAATGCATGGGGCTGGGCCTTGACCCATTTCCGCCAAGGAACGTTGGCTGCGCCATCTCAAAATTCATCTTTCCTTTCTCAAAAATGATCTCCGCCTCAAACTGCGGGCCGTTGCCCTCATCTATGTTGCAGACTCCTTCTATTTTCGCTACCTTTTTTGCCGTCTCCGGATTCTTCTTTACGCTATCAATGGTATCTCTGAGTTTCTTGAGCTCTACGTTGTAGATCATGAACGTCCTCCTTCCGGTAATTTCTTGTCTCTGCTGAACCCCGACTTCTGGACTTTATCACGTATGTCTTCACTGTAGAAAAGCCTTGCAATGAAATCCGCATATTTGATTCCCTCCGCTGTCAACCTTATATTCGTGTCGCTGATGCTGATCAACCCCAGCTCCTTCAAGGCCTGAAGCATATCTCCAAATATCTCTTCGGGGAATATTCCGAATTGGTTTTTAAAGCCTGTCTTATCGACAGCGGCCAGCCGACTTTTCACCACCGTGCCGCCGGTTAAGAATTTTCAGTATCGTGTCGTTAAAGGTCTGCACACCCATGCTCAGCCTGTTCGCGCCGATGTTTCTTATGGTGCGCAGTTTTTCATGGTTGACGGTATCGGGCGAGCATTCAATTGTTATCTCCACTCCCTCGGCAAAATTGAAATTGTCAAGAATGAATTTGAGAAGGTCGGTTAGATCCTCAGTCCTAAGATAGGTGGGTGTGCCGCCCCCGAAATACACCGAATCGAACCGCCGCGATTTCAGAACGTCTTTATAGAGGGATGCCTCCTTTTTTACGAGGTCTGCATATCTTCTTGCTTCTACCGCAGATTTCTTTTCGGCGGTGACAAAAATGCAATACTCGCAAACAGAGACGCAGAAGGGGATATGAATATAGAGATGGGCCTTGTCGTGGTCATAACGGCCTTTGCTGAAGTCCCATATGTCCTCGGGCGAGGATATCTTTGCATCTTCCCACACCTCCATCGGGGGATAAGGGATTTCTATCCCCAGGGTCTCTTCTTCTTGAAATAACCGCTGCCGGATGTCGGATTTGATCTTATCGACCTTCTTTCGTTCGTAAAACTTCTCCGCATCCAATTTAATTGCTCCCATCTCGTTCTCCTTTTCTTGCAACGAAATTAATAACGTGAAAGTTGTAACTTCCAACAGATATATCTTCGGCAATAAGACTTTCTATGCTGAAAGTATTAAGTCGTGAGCGGAGAAAACGCTCATCAAAAAAGCCTCTGACATCGATGCGAACGCAGGCGAGAAAAAGGCCGCCGACGCGCAATACCCTACGGATCTCGGAAAATGCATATTCTATCTGCGAAACAGTAAAACCCACAGGGAATAGCAGGCAGGAATATATGGCGTCGAAGTGAAAAGTATCGAACGGTATTCCTTTGCGAATGTCGTGCTGAATTGCTTCAATATTTTTCTGCACAGATGCGATTGAAATCCGTTCACGTAATATAGCAAGGGCTCTTAATGAATAGTCCATGGCGTCGACTCTGAAGCCCTCTTTTCCGAAAAATATGCTGTCCCGGCCGTAGCCACATCCGATATCGAGAATTCTATTAAGCCCGAGGGCTTTCATTTTCTTGCTGCATTTGACGGCAAAGTCGCTCCTGGCTGTCCCGAAATGTTCAGAATCCACTTCATAGAGCTCATTCCATAAATCCTGTTCCATTTCGACAGGTGATCCCGTGGTCATTTTTTATTTTTCTCTGACTCCAAACAACTTCAGAATCGTCATTGTAGGGCACCAGTTGGTAAAGCCTGACTGGAAGAGATTAAAGCCGACAACGCCTGTCATTATGAGCCAGTACTTCGAGAAGTAATACGTGAGAGCAAGGCTGATCAAGATAAAAACGCCGGCTATTAACCTCAATAAGCGCTCCATCATATACACCTCCGTAAAGATTCATGAGCGAAAGCAGGCTAAAAGAAAGCCTGTTAAGCGCACTCATAAATCCGAATATCCGGATTCTCCATAAGGTAAGGGGTCAGCGCAGGGACCACTTCCTTTTGAAAGAGATTGCCTTGAAGGTAGCTTTCGGCATTTGCCTTGGAGTCAAAGCCGTGGATCACCTGGACATCTTCAGGCCTCAACAATAACTCTTTGGACTTGGCCCCGGGAATGTCCGAGAGAAAAGGCTGTTTGTACTTCGCATAGACTTCTCCCGCGGAAGGTCTGTTTTCCGGGGTAATTTTCATTGTGATTTCTAGAAACGCTTTTGTCATTGAAATTCTCCTTCACAGATCATTTGCTTCGAGGGAATAACAATAACCATGCCACTTCGAAGGCAGTTCCAAAAAGCGTTAATAATTCGCAAGGTTATAATCTGAACGTCAATTGGGTGGGCTTTACTGAGGCAAACTAACGCAGGAAAATGGCGTCTCACTATTGAAACATTTTACATATTTGCAACATCCTCTTTTTTGATTGCAAGTGCTTTTATCTTCCTCCACAACGTTGCCCTGCTTATGCCCAGTCTCGATGCAGCTTCCTGATATGCCCAGTCAGTTTCATCAAGGACTTTGAGGATCAGTTTTCTCTCTAATGCATCAAGGGGATTCTTGCTCTTTAAAATGTTTTCAATAAAATCTGTCTCATCATGAAAAAAGTCGTCGGGTAGGTGGTGCGGGAAAATCGTATTGCCATTACAGCGGATAAAGGCGTGTTCGATAATATTTTCAAGCTCCCTTATATTTCCGGGATAGGTGTACTTTATGAGCATCTCCATGACCTTCGGGAAAACATTGACGACCTCTTTCCCCATGGATTTGTTGAATTTGTCCACAAAGTGTTTGACCAGGAGAGGAATGTCGTCCCTTCTGTGTCTTAAAGGAGGCAAATGGATAGAGATTACTTTTAGCCGGTAAAAGAGATCCTCACGAAATCTTTTTTCTCGCACGGCCTTTTTCAGATCGATATTCGTGGCCGCGATGATTCGCACGTCTGCCTTTCTTGTCTTCGACTCTCCCACCCGCTCAAATTCGCCATCCTGGAGAACACGCAAGAGCTTGGCTTGCGCGGCAAGACCGATATTTCCTATCTCGTCCAAAAATATCGTCCCTCCGTCTGCTGATTCAAAACGCCCGACCTTGTCTGAGATGGCGCCTGTGAAGGCGCCTTTTACATGTCCGAATAACTCGCTTTCAAGTAAGTTTTCGACGAGAGATGCGCAATCCACTTTGACAAAGGGCTTCTCCCTGCGGGCGCTGTTATAATGAATCGTCCCTGCGATCATTTCCTTTCCCGTCCCGCTTTCCCCGGTGATCAGGACGGTTGCATCGGTAGGGGCGACCTGCTGAATCAGGGCGTATATTTTCTGCATCCCATGATTCTTTCCGACGATGTTATCGAAGGAGTATTTACCCTGGAGCTGTTCTATCAGATTTTTCACAAGAGACAAATCCCTGAAAATTTCCACTCCGCCGATAACCTTGCCGTCTTCACCTTTCAATAAGGCAGTACTGAAACTGATGGGAATCGGCTCCCCCTTCTTATTCCTTACAATCGCTTCATAGTTTGCGAGGACCTCACCGGTTTCAAAGGTATGTTGCAATGCACAGCCTTGTTTGCATGCCTCGCATTTAAGGATCGACCTGCAATGCTTGCCAAGAACTTCATTTGGTTTATACCCCAAAAGCTCCTGGGCGGCCTTATTAAAGAAGGTAATCTTGAAATCCAGACCTGTCGTAAAAAGCCCGTCATTTATTGAATCGAGGATTATGTCCGTTTTCACAGATGCCGTTTCATCCCCATCTCAGAACTCATACCGCAATTGTACATAGACATTATCGTCTTTGGCAAACTGTCCGAACTGGCTTGCCTGATTTCCACCGCCGAAGATATTGGAACCGACCGCCGCCCAAATATGATCAGTGAAATTGTATTTGATCTCGGGGTTCAAAATGTAATCGCCGACTGCGGGGCTGTAGAAGGCGAAAAAGGATAGTTTAAGAGTCTGGTGTACGAGAAATTGCGTCAGCCTTACTGACGTCAGGTCGTAATACCTTGGGTCCTTTGGAAAGTCGTCAGGTAGATTGCTTACATAAGCCGAGTAATTATGCATATACTCGACATAGTATTGCAGGCCGATGGTAAAGTCCTCCCACATCTGTCTTTGATAGCCGATCAGAAACCTCGTCTGTGAATTCGGTATCATCGGGTTAGTACCGCCCCTGTCTTCTCTTGATTCATAGTATCCGGCCTCAAGGCTTATCACGCCGTCGAGCGCTCTCCCTTGGGCACTCGCGCCATAAACTGAAAGTTTGGGGAAGAAGAGTGTAAGACGCGTCGGCATAAGCGGATTATCGGGCATCATAGACGGCTGTCTGAAAAACCCCCGGTAGAAATAGATCGCGGCGTCAAATCCCGCTATTTCACGGTATGCCCTGACGGCAAACTCCGTATTCCCAAGCGTTACGGCAGGCTTAACCTCTTCTCTGTTTGTGACGCCAGGCATTGGATCGAACATCCAAAACCTATTAGGGGATGGAAATGTATTTGGTGTGAAAAAGGGGACAGCAACTAACTCGAAAGACGCGAAACCCGGATATATGCCTACCTTGGCTCCGTCAACGCCCTTTTTCAAATATTCAAGTGGCCTGCCGGAAAAAAAAGCCTCATAATCCTTCGGAAATACGTCATTTATGAATATCAAATCGCCCAGCCCCCAAGTGATGATTTGTCTGCCGATCCGTGCATCCCATTTGGCCGACGTGTAGTCCGCGTAGCCTTCCCGCAGGGCAGAGTCCCATTTTTGGTCGATATGATCATACCATCCGTCGGCCTTCACAAAAAGGTGAAAAGGGTCTTTCGATGCTTCAAGCTTCAGTTGGAGTCTTTCCTCGGCCAACTTGAAGTCGCCGCCGTCGGGATTTGACGCTCGGACATCGAATGAATAATTCTCCTGGAAAAAACCGTGGAGAGAGATATCAGCCGCCTCCGCGTATGAAATTGAAACATACATGGAATAACAGAAAATGAAGACGGCAATAAAGACATAACGAATATCACGCATCCTTGGATGTTTCCCGACTGACGTTGACTGACGAGGAGGCCTTTTTTGCCAGAATGCAGATGAATCCCGCGCCTGCCCTGAACCAACTATACGCGGCCTCCTCATAGGGCGATTCAGAAGGAGGCTGCAAGAGAGCCGAAGAATACGCTTCTATCTGCATTCCCGCTACCCCCATCATTTCAATAACCTCTTTAACGCTGTAGAGCCTTGCGTGTTTGTATATGGGATGACCTTCCTCTTTCTTTTTCAGATACAACTTCCCCCACGGACTTTCCCGGTTGATCAGCCCTACTATCAGTCCCCCGTCAGGTTTTAACACCCTTTTTGCCTCGGCCAGGACTTTACCGGGATCTTCCACGAAACAGAGCGTGAAAAGGATAAATACACAACCGAAAAATTCGTCTTTGAAGGGCAACCGTTCTCCGCTCGCCTTCTTTACCTGTATCCCCCGTCTCTTTGCCAGCCTCAACGCCTCCTGCGAAGGGTCTATACCGAAATCGATTCCGATTTTCTTTGCGAACCTTCCAGTCCCTACGCCGATTTCGAGAAAGGGATGATTCATTCTCTTCGCAAGACGTTTTACGGCATCGACTTCTATATTGAACAGTAGCTTGCCTTGCAGGGTGTCAAACCAGCCGTCATAATCCTTTACGTTAAAGTCAAAAACTTCAGCAACTGGCTTCATTCGATCCACTTCCTGGGCGGCTGCTTGAGAAAGCGCTCGGAAAAAAGGCTGTCTTCTATCCCGATGTTGTAATCGGTTTTGAGATACGTCACCTGGGTCATGTGACGACTTTGAAGGTTCTTCATGGTCCTTTTGATGACCGTCGGGAAACCCTTCACGGTCTTGATTTCATCAGCGGTGAAGACCTTATAAAGCTCTCCCCTTTTATCGTAGTACTCCTCTTTGAGCGGCAGAAAGTCGGTCTTGTCTATCCACGAAAGCTTGTAGCTGTATTCCATGTCCGCCGCTTTGGGAGTGCTCTTCACTATATAGCACTCCTTGCCGTTGTACTTGTCTTCCCTGACCATGGCGTGAGTGTCTTCCGCGAGGTCCCTGCCGGAGACATCCTCATAGGTAAAATCTGAGCCCACAAAACTCGAATATTTATCTCTGGCTGCAATCCTTCTGACCATGTTTAGTGCGGGGACGAAGAGCCATCTGTCGGCGTCTCTTCCGGGATACTTGTAGACCATGAAGGTCATATCCTTTACGTCAACCGGACGGAAAAAATAGATGAAATACTTCTGCTCGCCGCCGGGCGGCCCATAGTTTTTCCGGAGCATGGTCATTTCCCTTACTCTTTCCTGTCCGCCTTCGCTGATGAGCTTCATCAGGACACGGGCCTTGAAATCCTTTCCCGGATAGAGAAAGGCGGCCTGCGATTTCCTCATGGCTTCATCCGCGGTCATTGCAAAAACGTTATGCGACAACAACAAAACGACGGCAACGCCAAAAAGCAGTTTTCTCACTTTAAGCCTCCTTTGAAAAGCCAGCCCTGCATGAGGGTCACGAGGGCGGGCAGGTAAATTAATGTCATAATCGCGCTCAGCAGCATCATGCTGACAATAAAAGCCCCGACTGTTATATAAGGCGTAAGCGGAGCAAAGATCATCACTGCGAAAGAGGCGGCAAAAAGAATCGCATTTCGCATTATTCCCTTTCCCGGTCGCGCCGCTGTCCAGAGCAGGGCATCCGATAATGGGTCACCAGGCGCTTCTTTCAGTCGCTGCCTCAATCTGCTCACAAAGTGAATCGCGAAATCGACCGCCATGCCGAGGGACAGGGTAGAAAGCACGGATATCGGCATGTCGAAATCCTTTCCGGTGAAGCCGACGACGCCGTAAATAAGCAGAATCGTGAACAAAAGCGGTGTGTAACCCACAATCGCCCACTTTACGGAACGGAAATCCAACGCGAGTATTCCGAAAACCACGATGAGAGCAAGGACAAAGCCCTTTACCATGTCCCACAAAACCTCATGATTCCATACGAGATTGAAATATGCGATCCCGGCAGGTTTCAGCTCCATCGGCATGGGATTGGTTTTCTTATAGTCGTCCACCGCACTTATGACATCTTTCATCGCCTGCGCATCCCATGTCTTCAACTGCACCCAGATGTTTGCCCTCTTGAAAGGATAGTCAACAACATTGTCCAGGTCGGAGGGTTTGGCGGACATGGAAAACAGGAAGAGATACTGGCCTATCATATCCTTGGTCTCAGGCACAACGTCGTACTTCGGATCGTCGTCGTGAAGCACACGGTTGATCCTTTTGACGTAATCCGCAACAGAGGTTGTCTTGCCCACGACAGGGAGCTTTTCAAGGCGCCTCTGAAGTCCCTCGATATACCTCATCGCTTCGGGGGTCTTGATGTAGTCGTCATCTTTTGCAACGGCCACGACGTAACCGAGGGAAGTCCCGCCAAGGGCCTTGTTCATTACTGAATCGGCTATCCGCACATCGCTGCTTTTCTTGAACCATTCGACGAGATTGTTGTTCACGGTTATTTTTGTCAGGCCGGTGACCGCAATTACAAAAAGAACAAATCCGACGAAAACCGTATTCTTCGGGTGATGCGCCCCGAATCCCGCCAGCCTCGTGAGGAACTGCGACGCCTTGCCCATGCCTGCGCCTTCCTGCGCTGCAATCTTTGCGATTTTTTCCTCTTTTACGAAGGTGAACATCGCGGGGATAAAACTAAAGCTCAGAATCCTGAGCGAGAGTGTCCCAAAAGCCACGAGCCCGCCGAAGACCCTAACGGGAATGATGTTCATGAAGAGCAGAACCGCAAAGCCTGCCGCTGTGGCCAATGCGGTATACCTGACCGGACGGCTTACAGCCCGCATCGTCTCGATGATCGCCCGTTTCTTGTCTTTTGTCTCCCTGTACCTGAAATAGAACTCATTGAAGATATGGATGCTGTCCGTTGCGATCGCCATGAGAAATACCGGGGCCATCGAGCTCATGATATGAATCGGAAAGCCCAGCCCGATGAGCAGCCCCATGCTCCAGACGATGCTCATCATGGCGTCCATCATAAGGGTAATGGAAAGGAAGAGGTCCCTGAACATCAGATACCTGACGATAAGCATGATCATTCCGGCAATCGGCGCAAAAACCGCCATGAGCTTGAACATCTCGGCGCCGAAGGTGTCCCTGGCAACGGGATCTCCGGCGATGTAATACTTTTCGTCGCCTTTTTCTTTCTTTACGATCTCTCGCATCCTGTCGGCGATCTCCTTGCCGTTTGCGCCCTTTTCGAGGGGGATGTAAATGGCGGCCGTTTTCCCGTCCTTGGAAATGATACGGTCGATAAAGAGAGGATTGCCATAAAGTTCTTTGCGGAGATATTCAAGCCCTTTTTGGTCCCGGGGGACGTCCGTCATCAAAGGCGCTACCTTGAGCGTCGCATTATCGACCGTGACGTTATCTATCGTGGTGAAGCTCGACACGTCCCTTGCGGCGACACCCTTGATCGTGAGGATTTCATCCGTTATTTTCTTGATCTTCCCCAAAGTGTCGGGATTCAATATACCCTTCTCGTTCACGATGCCGAGGACTATCATGTCCTTGTACAGGCTGAAGTCTTTTTCTACGCGGTCGTTCCATACCCTCACCGCCGATGTTGCAGGTAGCATATTCTTAGGGTCGGTGTCGGTCCTCATTTTTGGGAACTGGGTCATGAAGGCAAGGGTGATAATTATAGAAAGTATTACGACCAGTTTCGGATGATCTACCGAAAACTCAACGAGAGAAAACTTCCGCATGTATACCTCCCATATTTAATAGAATCGGCATCTTTGCATATACCATGATCAGAAAGTCAGATTCATATCCGCCGGAACCATGATCTCCTTGTAGTAGGTTGCAGGGTTCGCTAGATTCACACCCTCGACAAAATTCGACTCTGACATGCCGAAAAGAGGGACATTGAGTGGGCATGCGAGCATTTGAGCGCCTTCTTTGTACAGCATGAAGAGCAATTCCTCGACAGAAGGTAATTCCATTTCTTCCATCCTCTTTATTACCGCATCACCCATTTCTTTCGGCTGATCAGGCAGGCATTTGAGAGTATTCACCTTATCCTTGTGGATCGCATTTACGCCACGCGAGCCGAAGAAGAGGGTGACCTTCGAGCCTTCCCTGAGCAGACTCAACGCCGTCATAAGCGCGTTATACACCTGGCATAGCTCATCGTGGAAACACATGACGGATACGTTCTTTGTTATCTTTGTCATGGTCGTATATCTCCTTTCATGGCGTCAACTGCCTCTTTTTCGAGACTTAGGGCCCCTTCCATGAGTTGAACAAGCGCTTGTTGCATTAGACCACAGGCCTTAACAAACTTTTTGTTTGCCAGACTGTAGTAAATGTTCGCGCCGTCCCGTCTTGTCTTCAGGATTCTTGCCATGCGCATGACCGTAAGGTGCTGAGATACGTTGGCCTTTGACATGCCAAGCCTTTCGGTAATAGCGCTGACAGAACGCTCCCCCCCTTTTAGGAGGCATAGTATCTCAAGTCTCGCGGGGTGCGAAAAAGCCTTGCAGAACTCGGCGTGAAAGTCAAAGATGTTTTTCTTCACAGCCGATTCTCCGATATTTCATTCTTCATCTCCTGCCTTTTTTCAGTACTGCCGGGCTGTTGCCATACTTGTTCTAGGACGCGATCTTGAGTCATGCGCACTTATCCTCCATTACGGCAGATTACTCATGCCATTCTTCATCTTCCAGAGGAAATATTTCTCAAAGCCGACCTTCATCCATTTTGCCCATATCCCTTTCTTTGTGACGGACGTCTGCCTTGGCGGAAGTACAGGCGACGCCTTCATAAAAGCCGCCGTATTCCCCATATCCATGAGGCACACGACATCGATCTCCGCCGCGGCTGGCGGCGTAATATTTTTGATGTCGGCGTGTATCGTTGCCGCCGCCGTTTTTGCCATCTTCACCGTCATGAAGCCTGTCTTAGGCACACCAACTGGAACGGGCGTCGGCTCGGGCGGGGCTATAGCCATTGTTACCCCCACAGCGAAGATATTCTTGTATTTTGTGTGCCGATAATTTTTGTCGACCGGGATGAAGCCTCTCGGGTTGCCCAAAGGCATTACAGCAGGCACTCCCTTAAACGGAGGAGCAATCATCGCGAGCTTATAGGGTATCGTTGTGCCGTCTTTCAGTTTGATTTCACCCGGGGTAACTTCCTCGATTGCCTGGTTGACGAGCGATTTTATATCCCGTTCCGCAAACTCGTCCTCAAATAACCTCCTGGATCTGCCGAGGCCGCCTACTCCCATATGTCCTAGATAAGGTTCGGATGTGAGATAAAGGATAGGAGCCTCATGGCGCATCTTCCTCCTCCTCAGTTCGGCGTCCATTTCAAAGACAAGTTCATAGGAAGGCCCGAAACAGCTCACCATCTGGGATGACCCGATTACTATCGGGCCTGGTTCCGCAAGGATTCTTTTCCACTTTTGCGCCGTACCGGTTGCGTGGTCAAGGGTAAAGGTGCAATCTGTATGCCCCTTGTCGGGTCCGAGGCCTGGAATTTCATCGAACGAAAGGAACGGGCCTGTGGAGATCACCAGATAGTCGTAGGGCAACTCTTTAGTTGCCGTTATGACCTTTGATTTCTCCGGATCGACTTGTTTTGCAGCTTCATGGATAAACTCAATCCCCCTGGGTTTTAGTATGTCGCTCACCTTGAGCGTGATATCCTCAGGCTTTCTCCATCCCATGATGAGCCAAGGGAGCGACGGGAGAAATACAAACCTGTCGTCATCGCTGACGACGGTTACGTCAGCTTCCTTCCCGAGAAGTCTTTTCAGCTCAAAGGCGGCGGTAAGCCCGCCGAATGAGCCTCCCAACACTACTATCTTTTTCATTTTTACCTCCCCGATATATTTTTTTATTTTTTACCGGTTGCTCAGAACATTCCCATGACTTTTTCGCTCCCGTTCATAATATCTATCAACTCCTCATAATCTATGCTCCTTACATTGCCTGCAGGTTTCAGTCCGCGAAGCGTCATGTCCTCGGAAAGTGCATATACAGCACCGGCGATGTCCCTGCTTTCTTCCTTAACCGTGAGGTAAACGCCGTTTTGTACAAGACATATGCCGGCATTCATCGTTTGTGCAAGATCAAGCGCCCGTCGGGCTTCAGGTGTATCAGGAGAACTCTTTATTATAATCAGCATCGTCGTTGACCTCCTTTTAGAAAATCATTACCGTATCGGAGGTCTTCAGAACCTCGCCTATTTTGTTAAGGCCCGCACGCAGAACCCCTTCGATCAGGTCTGTATCGGAGATCTGCTCCTCGTCAAGAGACTTAGCCTCGGCAAAAACCGCGACGCCCATATCAATGCAGTCCCTGATACCATCTTCAACACTTAGGTAGTTTGTCCCTAAGATGTCCTGATTTCGTCGTGCGGCATTCACTCCACTGCCGATAAAAACCAGATTGACGGACATGTCGTCATTGATACCGCCAAGAGCATGACGGATCGCCTCAGGCGCATCAACAGAGCCGTAAGGGGCCTTTCTCAATATTATGCTTATCTTCGTCATGGTCCCTCCTAAATGCCCATATTGATAAATATCGGTTCTTGTTTAATAACATTGAAAAGGCCCTTCAGCGAGCTCATTTCTCCGCCTTCAATAGCGTCCTCGCCCGCAAGACCGCGGGTCTTCATACAGCCGGTTCATATATCCACTTTGAGTCCTCTTCCCACAAGGTCCTCAAGGGCTGTAAGAGACTGGGGAACCTGTCCTTTGACAATGGAGAAGACACCGTCGCCTGAAGCTACCAACCTTACCTTATGTCCTTTTTTGAGAGCTGCGTCGGCCAGTCTGATGAATGTATGCGTATGTTCGAAGCTGTACGGCGTAGTCGAAAAGAAAAAAACAAACTCCTTTTGCAATGTAACCTCCTTCCACTAATTCAAATTAAAACGTTAAAACCCTGTCGCTTTCCTTTATTAATGTATGCATGTCTTTCATGGTGGAGATTGGGCATGTATCCGTTGCCCCCATGTCCCTTATCTTAAGGCACGTACCGCAGGCCAATATCTTGCCTCCTGCAGCGATAAACTCTTTGATCTGCTGCGTAACAGAAAATTTATCTGTATCAAGGGACTCGGCCTCGACCCCTCTCCCTGTGAGGAAGACCTTTACTGTATCTCCGGCCTTCAGGGAGAAGTTGCCGAACCTGAAAGCATTCCATACTGTCTCTGAGTCATTTGAATAAATAATAATTCCTGTTTTCATCAATTCCTCCTCTCTCCCGGATATTTTCCCTTCTTTGTTATCGAACAGCACGCAGGAACAGGCAAATCCTCCGGGTATTCCTTTTTCAAAATCTCTATTAGATCAGGGACCATCGGGTCCCTGAGGAAATAGCACCTGAGTCTCCCGTCGACGTAATAATCGATTATCCCGTATCTTCTCAGGAGGGAAAGGTGCTGTGAGACATTCGGTTGGCTGATGTCGAGAAATTCCTCAAAATCGCTTACGCATTTTACGCCGGTGGCAAGTTCTTTAAGAATCTTGATCCTCACCGGGTGGGCGATGACCTTCAGTATTTCTATTCTGTCAATGGTACTGCGAAGCCCTGTCTCTGATTTATGCATGAATAAATATATAATGAGTAGTGCATATAATGTCAAGCTTTTTTTTTCCCGGATCGACATGTAGATCTGAAATATATGATATTTCGAGAAAATATTCATAATTTCCATTATAATTACATAATATGAAGAAAGGTATTTACATACTGCCGAACAGTTTGACCCTCTGCGGAATGTTCTTCGGCTTCTATTCCATCCTGTCGGCGATAAAGGGGAATTTCGAACATGCGGCGTGGTCGATCATGATCGCCGATGTATTTGACGGGCTCGACGGCTGGGTTGCAAGGCTTACACACAGCACGACCAGGTTCGGCATCGAACTCGATTCGCTCTCCGATCTCGTGGCCTTCGGCGTCGCGCCCTCGGTGCTTGTGTATGAATGGTCAATCTCACCTTTCGGAAGGATTGGTTTCGCGGCCGCCTTTGTGTTTACCGCCTGCGGCGCGCTCAGGCTGGCGCGGTACAACGTGCAGATGGGATCGACCGAGTCAAAGGCATTCACCGGCATGCCCATCCCGGGAGCGGCATCGGTCATCGCGGCGGTGGTGCTCTTCTATCACGACGTCTGGAAAACCGCTCCGGACAAGAGCATACTCATGCTGGTCCTGACGGTGGTGCTTTCGATCCTGATGGTCAGCACGCTGCGGTTCCACGGGCTCAAGGAGATTGACTTCAGAAGAAGAAAGCCATTCTGGCTGCTGGTGGCGATTGTCGTTGTTTTCGGGGCCATCGTGATCCATCCGCCGATTTCGCTGTTTGTTTTTGCGATGATTTACCTTGCCTGGGGCATTCTTGAAAATAGCTATCTGCTTTATAAAAAATACAAACAACGGCCGGTTGAGGTTAAGAGATGAGGAAAATAAAAATATTCGACACCACCCTGCGCGACGGAGAGCAATCACCCGGCGCATCGATGAATGTGGAGGAAAAGGTCCAGTTGGCCAAACAGCTGGCGAACCTGAAAGTGGATATCATAGAAGCGGGCTTTGCGATCAGTTCGCCGGGCGACTTCGACGCGATAAAGAGGATAGGCGACGAGGTGGAAGGACCTGTCGTTTGCAGCCTTGCGCGGGCAAGGGAGGAGGACATCAAGAAGGCGTGGGAGGCGCTGAAGGACGCACCCCGGAAGCGGATTCACACGTTCCATTCCACTTCCGATATTCACCTGAAATACCAGTTCAGGGTGAGCAGGGAGGAGGCGCTCAGACGGTCCGTGGCGATGGTCGGACTGGCCAGGAGTTACGTTGAAGACGTCGAGTTCTCGCCGATGGACGCCACAAGGACCGAGATCGGATACCTGCTTGAAGTCGTGGAGGCGGTGGTTGCGGCGGGTGCCTCAACAGTGAACATTCCCGATACGGTCGGGTATACCACCCCCGAGGAATTTGGGGCGCTCATCGGTGCGATCCGCCAGCGCATCGGGAATAAGGCGGTGATATCCGTGCACTGTCACAATGACCTCGGGCTTGCGGTCGCAAACTCATTGGCTGCGGTAGCGAACGGCGCCGGCCAGGTGGAATGCACGATCAATGGAATAGGAGAGAGGGCGGGGAACTGCTCGATGGAAGAGGTGGTGATGGCGCTGAAGACGAGAAGGGACTTTTTCAAGGTCTCTACGGATATAAATACGAAAGAGATTGTCCGCACAAGCAGGCTTGTATCGAAGATCACCGGGATCCCTGTCCAGCCGAACAAGGCGATCGTAGGAGCGAACGCCTTCGCCCATGAATCCGGGATCCACCAGGACGGGCTTCTGAAGGAGAAGACGACTTATGAGATCATGAGACCGGAGGATATCGGACTGCAGAGCACGAAGCTCGTCATGGGAAAACATTCCGGAAGACACGCCTTCAAGACGAGGCTCAAGGAACTGGGGTTTACGCTGAGCCAGGAGGAGATCGAAGGCCTCTTTGAGAGATTCAAACGTCTTGCGGACCAGAAGAAGGACATCTACGACGAAGATCTGGAGGCGCTTGTCTCGGAAGCCACTGCCAGGACTCCGGAACTGTTCAGCCTGGTCGATCTCAGCATCACGAGCGGGCTGACCCAAAAACCGACTGCGACGGTCAAGATGAAGGTGGGGGAGGAGATATTCGACAGAATGGAGCATGGCGACGGACCGGTGGACGCAACGTATAAGGCAATCGTGGCGATCAGCAATACGAAGAGCACGCTGAGGTCCTTTGACGTAAAGAGCATTACCGGCGGGACGGATGCGCTGGGGGAGGTGTCGGTTTCCCTTGAGGAGGAAGGCAGGGTCGTCAGGGGAAACGGTGCCGATACGGACATCATTGTGGCCGCCGCCAAAGCGTATATTGATGCGCTGAACAAGCTGGCTGCGCGCAAGAAGTCTTAGCAGCCCGTCTGTGCCTTCCGCGAGACGACCTCGCCGGTGGAAAAAGGATCTGTTTTCACTTATAATTGTCGTATTGCAATCATCATAAGAACGGAGGAATATCATGCCGCCCAAACCATTGAGCAGTGAAGAATTATATTCGTGCTGCGATCCCGCATTATTTCAGTTCAATACTACTGATGAACTTCCCGAACTGGAAGAGACGATCGGGCAAAGCAGGGCGCTGAACGCGATAGATTTCGGACTGAACCTCGACAGCAAGGGGTTCAATATCTTCGTCCTCGGCGAAAACGGTACCGGGAAGTCCACGACGATAAAATCTATCCTCCAGAAGAAGGCTGCGGATGAGCCCGTCCCCGCGGACTGGTGCTACGTATACAACTTCAAGGACCCCGACATCCCGCTCGCAATAGCAATGGAGCCCGGGAGGGCGTCCGTGTTCCACAAGGACATGGAGGAACTGATAAAGATACTGCGGGTCGAGATACCGAAGATCTTCGAATCGAAGGAGTACGAAAAACAGAAGAACAAGATCCTCGAGGAATTCCAGCAGAAGCAGAAGACGATGTTCTCCGGACTGGAGGAGGAAGCGCAGTCCAAGGGGTTTTCGATCAGAAAGACCGTCAGCGGCCTGATGATTGTACCGGTCAAGAAAGGCGGCGAACCCCTTACGGAAGAAGAATACGAGGCCCTTGACGACAAGACCAAGGCGAAGATAGACGAGATCGGAAAGGGGCTGCAGGAGAAGTTGAATGATGTGGTCCGCGAGGTGAGAGAGAGCGAAAAGAGCGTGAAGAACGCGTTGTCCAAGCTCGAAAGAGATGCAACGCTCGCCGCGGTCGGGCATTTCATGGAAGAGATGAAGAGCAAGTATAGTGACCACGAGAAAATCACGGAGTATCTTTCGGGTGTGACCGAAGACATACTTGACCATATCGACGACTTTAAGGCCCAGGAGGAGCAGACCCCCCCTCTGCCTTTCATGAAGATGCAGAAAGCCGAGCCGACATTTACGCGGTATATCGTGAACGTGCTCGTCAACAACAGAGATACGAAGGGCGCACCCTGCGTGTTCGAAAGCAACCCTACTTATTTCAATATCTTCGGAAGGATGGAGTACAAATTTCAGTACGGAGTGGCAACGACGGATTTTTCGATGATCAAGGCGGGTGCCCTGCACAAGGCAAACGGCGGATATCTTGTGATGAATGCACTAGACCTGCTGAGAAATATTTTTTCGTACGAGACGCTGAAGCGGGCGCTTAGGAACCGGGAGATCAAGATAGAGGACGTCTGGGAACAGTACAGGCTTATGTCTACTGCGACCCTCAGGCCTGAGGCGATACCGCTTAACGTGAAGGTTATCCTAATCGGCAATCCATACCTGTATTATATGCTTTACAGCCTTGACGAGGAGTACAGGGAATTGTTCAAGGTGAAGGCGGATTTTGACAGCAGGATGGACAGGACCAAGGAGACGGTCCAAAAATACGCATCGTTCGTCGCGAGCACCTGCAAGCAGGCGGACTTTCTTCCCTTTGACAGATCGGGCGTCTCAAAGATAGTAGAGTACGGGTCGAGGCTCGCGGAACACCAGAATAAACTGTCTTCGAGGTTTAGCGAGATCGCCGACGTCATCAAGGAGTCGAATTACTGGGCGAAGAAGGCCGGGAGCGGGATCGTGAGGGACGAGCATGTCGTAAAGGCCCTGCGAGAGCGCGTCTACAGGGTGAACAGGATAGAGGAACGGCTCCAGGAGATGATCGTGGAGGGGACCCTGATCATCGACACCGAGGGTGATAAGGTCGGTCAGATCAACGGCCTTGCGGTGCTCGGCATGGGTGATTACATGTTCGGCAAGCCTTCGAGAATTACAGCGAGCACGTTTGCCGGCAAGGGGGGGGTCATCAATATCGAGCGCGAGACGAAAATGAGCGGCAAGATACATGAAAAGGCAATACTCATCATAACGAATTACATCAGCAGGACGTATGCGAGAAAAAAGCCGATCAGTTTTTCGGCTTCGATCACCTTCGAGCAGCTTTACGAAATGATCGAAGGCGACAGCGCATCTTGCGCCGAATTGTACGTTATCCTGAGCAGTCTTGCGGGGTTGCCGTTGAAACAGAATATCGCGGTGACAGGGTCGATGGACCAGAACGGCGATGTTCAGCCGATCGGGGGCGTGAACGAGAAAATCGAGGGATTTTTCGACCTCTGCAAGGTCCGTGGTCTTGACGGAACACACGGCGTTGTGATCCCCGGGAAGAACGTCAAGCATCTCATGATCAAACAGGAGGTTATGGACGCGGTCAAGGAAGGGAAGTTTTCGATCTATCCGATCGACAGGGTCGAAGATGGAATGGAGATATTCACCGGCATGCCGATGGGGGAAATGAGGGACGATGGGACCTATCCCGAAGGCACCATCAATTATCTGGTGACGAAGAGACTGGAAGAGATTTCTCAGGCGATTAAGGAAAAGAAGGAAGAGTCGAAGGACAAGGATAAAGAAAATAACGATAAATGAGGCGGGTACTGTGGCTTCTTCAGTTCCTGCTGGTCCTGCTGGTCACTCTGCCCGTAGCTGTTTTGCCTTTTAGGATAGCGCTGAAGCTGGGCGAATGCCTGGGCGGGCTGCTCTTTTTTTTCTGGGGAAGCCGGAGAAGGATAGCGATCGGGAACCTTGAAGGAGCTGTGGCGAGGAATGCCGTCGCCATCGACTCTACTCCGGAACAAATCATCCGAGAGAATTTCAGTAATCTTGGAAAATCTTTTGTCGAAGTCGTCAAGATATATTATGGTCTCGGGGATCGCATCATCAGGTCTGTCGAAATCAGGGGAGTCGAGCAGTTTCTTAAGGCCAGGGAGAAGGGTGCGGGTATTCTGGTCATCACCGGTCACTGTGGCAACTGGGAGTTGAACGCCCTTGCCGTCGCAAAGAAATTGGCGGGACTTAATATCGTTGCAAGACCCATCGACAATCCGTATCTCAACCGATTGATAGAAAGAACGCGGGAAAAATACGGCAGCAGCGTGATCTATAAGAGAGGCGCCCTCAAGAGAATACTTTCTGCGCTCAAGAAAAAAGAGATCGTGGCGATCCTGATGGACCAGAGTGTCGTCAGCTCTGAAGGTGTCGTCGCAGAATTTCTAGGGAAAAAGGACTATACGATGAAGACTCCGGCTGTTATCGCCGTGAAGACAGGAGCTCCGGTGTTGCCGGCATTCATCAAACGCACAAATGGTGGCCACGTCATTGAGATTGGCGAGGTAATAGAACTCGACGCTAGCGCAGACGCAGAAGAAGCAGTATTGCGAAATACAGTGAACTTCTCAAAGAGAGTGGAAGATTACGTCAGGAGA
Organism: Nitrospirota bacterium; assembly: GCA_021811105.1. Taxonomy (GTDB): domain Bacteria; phylum Nitrospirota; class Thermodesulfovibrionia; order Thermodesulfovibrionales; family UBA6898; genus Sulfobium. Next base: position 20,100 of record JAJZPM010000060.1, read on the forward strand.
AATCCTGCCGAATGGCTCTGGATTCACCGCAGATGGAAGAGGTTTCAGGACGGTTAGTATCAAGGTTCCCGGTGTTTGATTTTCTTGATTTGTGAGTAAAATGGCACAGCATTAGTGTCATTTTGCCCGATTTAGCTGTTGTAATAAGCGTTAAGGCTGTTAAGAGCGCAGAGATTTACCAATAATTGCATTGAGGAAAGAGATATTCAACGTTACTAAATTACCCAATGAGGGGTTTGAATGGCTCAGTAGAACGGGTGCAAGCAAAAAAGAGACGTGTAGGGAAGTAGCGAGATTCTCGGCATATTACTTGCTATTTATATAAGATAAATTAAACTTTGATATTTAGATATTTCACATAAGTACAGATCGGGCTATTTCATTTTGCGCGAGGGGGGACATATGTTGAAGTTGCCGTTGCCGGGCAGAACGACAGAACTGGTCTTAACCCTTGTAATTCCGATCTTAAGTTACGCCTTTTACGCCTTTGCCCTTGACGCGCCTCATACGAATACTCCGGGCTATGGGATCGAGTGCGGGAGTTGTCACTGGACGCACAGCAACTCGACGGCCCCGTGGGAGAATACCCAGGTGCCGG
>JAJZPM010000008.1 GCA_021811105.1 Nitrospirota bacterium
TGCCCTGATGTCTTCGGATAACAGGATAAGCTTCGAGATCTCCACGCCCGCTGGATTGCCGGATTCCAGCTTCTCCCCGGCTTTCTCCAAAAGGCCCCTGCTCTGTCTCAGTTTATCCTGGAGGTCTCTTTCGAGGTCTGTGTCAGAGGCCCCGCAAGGCCCGGACACAAAGAGCACTGTGATGAAGATGAAAAGTTTAATTATCCCCTTTTGCACGAATTCCCCCTCCAAGTACAAAACGTCTTTCCAATATCTCTGCTGATTTCCTCTCCGGCGTCTGATCCCCGGGAGTGTACCGTCGCTAATTTAGCAACACGGGAAACCCTTTGTCAATAGAAAAATGAACCCTAACGTTGCATAAAGTGTGTGTATTTAGGCCGTCCCGCAGTCTTTAGGCGGGAATCCATTCTTAAGAAAACATGGATGCCCGACTGAGAACCTCGGGCATGACGGAAAAAGAACTATGACCTGGAGGTAACATTCGGTGAACTCCAGCATAAGGAGTGTCATCAGGCTCAAGAGCCCGTCAATCAAGCTTTTGTGGCTGTTAATTTACAATCTTTATGCAACTGGAAGGTGAACATATCAAAATTATCTATATCAAAATTGGAATTATCAAATCCGGGGTTTAGGCTCCGGCGAATTTGAGCATCATCGCTTAGAACGTGTATCCGCACTTCCAGAAAAATGGTCATTGTGAAAGTGTCCCTTTTTACTTCATTTCCAAGATCCCTATAATCTCTCCCCTCCCATATTCTTCTATGGGTTGGTCTCTTATATCCCCGAATAGATACTCTTCGGCCGGGTCTTGGCGGCCTTTTGTCTGTTTCACGGAAGGGATACTCATCTATGCGGGACATCTGTAATGATATATAATGATAAATAAGAGGGTCTTTGTGGTTCGATAAGGACTGGAGATGGGTAAAGAAAAGGCCTCATACGCTCCCGCACTACTTCCCACGGCATATGAAATCTTGCGTGAAGTCGTCAAAGACTATCCGAGCCTTCTCGACAGTACCGACCGACTGCTTATTGAGCTGAGTGCACTCCAGGACGGCCGGGAGACGGTCCTGGAGGAACTCCGCAACTATGCCCTGAGGAACTTCTATCACCATGATCATCACGAAAAAGGGCCGGAGGCGGTCATGGTCATTACAGGCATTTTTCTGGAGGCCATAACCTCTCCCGAGAGTCGTGTCCGGGCCGCTGCCGCAGACAGCCTCCTCGCTTACCTGGAAAAGGTCCTTTCAGACGGCGGGCAGGACCTTCAGAAGTATTCGGCCGTACTGTCCGAATGTTTTTCACGGCTTTCCCGGCTGCCCGACGATCATTTCCTCCTACTTACGACCAATTCCCGGCAGGTAAAAAAACTCGGCAAGTACATTCTCGAAAAAATGCCCGGGAGCCCCGATATCCGGAATTTCAACAAACTTCTTTATCGGTATCTCTCCACGACATACGAATGCTGGCTGAAGGAAGAAGACCTTTTGACTTACTGCACGGAAAAGATGGATTTTGCACTCGGTGAGAAGGAATATCTCGAACTCCAGGAATTGTTTTATCCCGTATCCCATGCCAACCTGAGGGAATTGGTCGTCCATCTGAAGGACCTTGAAGGCCCCGGAAATAAGGACCCCTTGGGATATTTGGAAGAGCTCTTAAAATTACCGGGTTATATGCAGATGGCCGGCTTTTACGAAGACCTCTTCGGCCTTTTGCCCAGGAAATGGGACGGAGGAAAGAACCGGACACTGAAAATGATCCTGCTTTCGAGGGTCCTTGAAACAGACGGTCTTTCGGGCATCCACGAAAATACGCTCAGGGAGATGGGCCGGACGCTCGCCGGGACGGTTAAAGCAGAGAAACCTCAACATCTGAGGGAGTTCTTGTTCGGACCTCTGGGCGTGCTGAAAAAGAGTTTCGCCATCCACCCGGAGACAACCCTTTTCTGCATTCAGGTGGTAGGCAACGAGATTTTCTCCTCGGGCGACAGCGACCTCGTGGAATGGTTCATCCAGAACTTGATCTCGATCGGATTCCAGTATCCTGAGGTCGCCGGTCTAACCGACGAGTGGCAGGTGAGGTCGAACAAGGCCCATCTGAAAAATATTCGCGTGTGGCTGGAGTTGATCGGAAAGAACCCCAAGTGGTCGAAGTCGCTTATATCCGCCCTGATAATCAATCTCAGGCTCGGCGGCGTCCATATCAACGACACCGACCTATTTCAGAAGGACATCACGACGCTCCTGAACAACGATATCAGACCTGTCTACTGGTTCGTCAAGCAGTTGGCCCAGGTATTCCCCACCTATTTCAATGAGATCAATGCCGAAGGGGAATTGCGGGACGTCTCTACCGCGCTGGACAACGCGGCAAAAACAGCCGACCCTCTTGTCCACTTCCTGCGCAAATACTGCCATGTCGAAAGCAGTTCCCTTATCGTTGATCTCATCGAGGAAATACTCACGTTCTTTCTGACCAGGGACAAGGGGGCACTGGAACGCTTCCTGCCCGAAGAAGTCTTTCACCGGGTCCGGACGTCGGGCCCTTTTGTCGATGATATCAGCACGGTCTTTCTTTCCCTCTTCAGAGAGCGGGGAATGCATCGCGTGACCGATCTCCTCGGCCTGGAAGAGAAGGATGTCCATGCATTGGTCCAGGCGGTACAGGGGGTCCCCGAAAGCGAAAAGGAACGGGCATACCTGACTGTCAAGTTATACCGGCTTCTTCACCAGAAGTACCGGTTGAGCCCCCTGAACATCGTCGGCGAATTGAGGCGCGTAGGCGCGATGGGACTTCCCAATGCCGACGCCCTCATCGCTGTTTTGGAGGAAGGAGACCCCTACCGGCGTCTCGATGAGATCCTGAATTATCTGCAGGTCCTGAAACAAATTATCCTTTCCCCGGAGCGGTATGAAGCGGTCGAAGACATCTGGCGCAAAAGACATATCGCCGCCGGGATACCCTCGATGTACGGAAGTTACAGCGAGAAAAAATTCAATGCCCTGTCGCTCACGTACCGCCTCGAAAATCTTGCGAACATCCTTTTTGAGGAACTGATGAATACCTTCAACCACCGGTTCATTACCCGGGCCACCCTTTTCGGAATCAGCAGGTGGATGCATTTATTTATCAGTGCCCTGCAGCTGGATGGAATCTCTTCGAACAGGCTCGAAAATATGCTGGAACTCCTCACATGCGCATTGCAGGAGATGAGGTTTTCCTTCTCGCAATACATAGACATCTTCAGGGGGTTCTCCGAGGGGGTGCAGGATATCATGAGCACCTATTACAGCGACATCCACAGGAACAACCTAAAGACCATCATCCTGCAGATGGGTAAGGACAAGATACTGCCCAGATACCGTGACACCGGCAACGGCCGCAACGAGTTCGAGTTTGTCAATACCGTAACCGAGCGGTTTCTCAGGGATGTAGTATCGGGGTCCTTCGGGCTTCAGCAGTTCGATAATTTTATCGGCAGGGTCCTCAAGACCCTCTTCGAACAGGCGGAGGGCCTGGATGTCGGGAATCTGGATCTGCTGCTCAGTTACGACCCCGGGAAGTCCCTGTCCGTGATCCATTCCCCCAACAAGGCCGCCAATGACCGTATCCATTTGGGGAACAAAGGGTACAACCTCGTGCAGCTTGCACCACTGGGCGTGCCTGTCCCGCCCGGTTTCATTATCACGACCGAGGCCTTTCGCTGCATGGCGGCGATTTCTCAGTTTGGGCCCGTCCGGGACCATCTGAACGAAGAAATAGAAGGCCGGATGAGGGCACTCGAAAGGCTGACGGGAAAAAGATTCGGAGGGCCCGATAACCCCCTCCTTGTGTCCGTCAGAAGCGGCGCTGCCGTTTCCATGCCCGGAATGATGAATTCTTTTTTGAATGTGGGGCTGAATCAGGCCGCGGTCGAGGGGCTCATAAGCCGAAACGCCAGGCCGTGGTTCGCGTGGGACTGCTACCGGCGTTTTCTGCAGTGCTGGGGAATGTTTTTCGGCATCGACAGAGACGTCTTCGACGATGTCATCGATTCCTTCAAGAGGAAATATGATGTGGGTGTCAAGGTCCAGTTTACGCCGGAACAGATGAAAGAAGTCGCCCTCGCCTACCGGGACGCGATCAAAGACCACGGGGTGGCAGTAAGCGACGACCCTAAGACGCAGCTCGAGACCGCGGTCTCCCTTGTCTTGAGGTCCTGGAACTCCCCGAAGGCACAGACCTACCGCAGGGTCCTCGGGATATCCGAGGACTGGGGCACAGCGGTGATCGTCCAGGCCATGGTATACGGGAACCTCGATTCCGCTTCAGGTACCGGGGTCCTCTTTACCCGCAATCCGCGGGGTTCGGGCGACAGGGCAATGTTATGGGGCGACTACACGACGGAGGCACAGGGGGAGGACGTGGTATCGGGGCTGGTCAAGACCCTATGCATATCCAACGAGCAGCGACGTATAGAGGAACGGACGTCCGACACCTCACTCGAGGACCGCTTCCCGGAGATATACAGTTCTCTTCTGAAGATAGTCAAAAACCTTATCTATACGGAGAAGTGGGGGGCGCAGGAGATAGAGTTTACCTTTGAGGGCGAGAAAAAGGAGGACCTCTACATCCTGCAGGCCCGCGACATGGCCATAGCAAAGAAAGATTGTCTTTCGGCTTTTGCCCCTTCCCCTGAGCTGGCCTCAAGTTATCTTTCGAGCGGGATCGGGGTCGGCGGCTGCGCACTCAGCGGAAGGGTCGTCTTCGATTTCGATGACATAGAGGAGTTCAGGCGGGGAGATCCGGCCGTGCAGCTGATTTTAGTAAGGTCTGATACGGTCCCGGACGACATCGGGTATATTTCGGCGGCGGACGGGTTGCTCACTGCACGCGGCGGGGCGACCTCGCACGCCGCCATTATCGCCAAGAAGCTTGGAAAGACCTGTGTCGTGGGCTGCAATAAACTGGTCGTACTGGAAGACGATAAGAAGTTCCGGCTGAACAACAGGGTGATCAAGGCCGGTGATTTCCTGAGCATCGACGGCAGAAACGGCTCGGTCTACCTTGGCAGTCATCCGGTGGAAGAAATGAAGTTTCTGACGGAATAGGAAGGAAAAAATCACTTCGAAGGAGGACATACTGAGATGGCCGGACAAGGGATGAAAGTGATCTCGGAAAAAAGACCCGTACTCGGCATAAACGGTCTGGGAAGGATCGGGAAATTATCTCTCTGGCACCACATAGGAAGAAAATATTTTCCAGAGGTCGTCGTGAATATCGGCAGAAAGGCGGGGACCAGCCTGGGAGATATCGCGCTTTACATCGAGAAGGATTCCACCTATGGGACGTTGCATAAATACCTCTACGGTTACAGATCAAAAAGGGTAATCGAAAACCTCGATGAGGACAAAGGCACCATGCTTATCGACAGCATCCCTGTAACAATCCTGAGGGAGAGCCGCAACCCCAGGGACATTCTCTGGAACGCTCACGGGGTGAAGGTGGTTGTGGAGGCCACCGGTAATTATGTCGACCCCACCATCCAGCCCGATGTCAAGGAGGGTTCCGTTCGCGGCCATATCGAGGCGGGAGTTGAAAAGGTCATTGTTTCGGCGCCCTTCAAGGTCAGGGAAAAGGGACGCGCCCTCCCTGACGATGCAAGAACTATCATTATGGGAATCAACGATGAGGTATATGACCATGCCAAACACCAGATCGTCTCGGCGGCATCCTGCACCACTACATGTCTGGCCTATATGATCAAGCCTCTCCTCGATTACTTCGCTCCGAAGAAGATCCTCAGTGTTTCGATGGCCACGGTCCATGCCTCCACGGGGACGCAGGAGGTTCTCGACAGACTGCCCAAGGCCGGTGCTGCGGATTTACGGAAGAGCAGAAGCGTCATGAATAACATAATCCTTACCAGTACCGGCGCCGCAAAGACCCTCGGGCAGGTCATCCCCGAGATGAACAGCATAGGATTTATTGCGGAATCGGTGCGGATCCCGATCTCGACCGGGTCCCTCATAATCCTGGTGATCGCCTTTCACGATGAAGAAGACAATCCTCTTATCAATCGAAATCTTATCAACGGCATTTATCGCGACGCGGCCCTGAGGGAAAAAAGAGGGTATCTGAAATATACGGAAGAACAGAATGTCTCTGCCGATATAATAGGATACTTCGGTCCAGCCGCCATCATCGAAGGGAACGAGACGCACACGCGGACAGCCGTCGTCACTCTGGATTTGAGCAAGCGGTATGAGAAACTCCCCGAAGGGACCGAGTCCGGCCTGAATATCCCTATCACCCAGGCGGTAACCTACGGCTGGTACGACAACGAACTCGGGAGCTACTGCAACATGCTGGGGGATTTGACGGTAAAGGTGGCTTCTGCGGTTTATCAGTAGGGGCGTGATATTCAAAATCGCCGTGTAGGGGCAACCCTGTGGTTGCCTGTTGTTCGAACCAGGGCAGGCACAGGGGCCTGCCCCTACTAAATATAATATTTTATATGTGATACGGATTACGGAATTTATCGTAATCTCAGCTAAACTATAAGTAATTTTACAAAACACCTCCGAGAAGAATTATGAAATTTCACGAACTCCGGATAAATAGTAACGAGGCACCTTTCGAGGCTATCAAAATACCTGCATTTTTTTTACTTTTTCTCATCATGTGGTGCTGGTCATTTGTCACCGTGGTTTCCGCTGGTGAAATAAAATCGAGGGCGGCAGTTGCCATGGATGCGGTGACAGGGAGGGTGCTTTATGCAAAGAACCCTGACAATTTCCTTATGCCAGCAAGTACTACTAAATTGATGACGGCCCTTGTGGTACTCGATCATGCAAGTCTCAGCGACGTGGTCACCGTAAGCAAAAGGGCGGCAATAACTCCCCCAACGAAGGTCGGACTGAAAGAAGGAGACCGGGTGACCATAGAGGCACTCCTTCAAGCCGCCCTCGTTAGATCAGCGAATGATGCAGCGGTCGCGCTTGCGGAGGCAGTGGCAGGTACCGAAGAGGAGTTTGTGAACCTGATGAACAAAAAGGCGGCCGAGATCGGGGCGGAGAATACAAGGTTCATCAATGCGAACGGCCTTCCCGGCAAAGGCCAGCATATCACTGCTTACGATCTCGCGAAGATCATGAGGGTGGCGATCCAGTCACCGGTGCTGAAGGAGATACTCAATAAGCGGGTGACGGAGGTGTCGACCCAATCCGGAAGGAGGGTCCTGATCACCAATACGAACAAGCTCTTATGGCATGACGAAGATATCGTGGGAGGGAAAACAGGATATACCAGGCAGGCCAGACACTGTCTTGTCTGTGTCGGTGTGAGGGAGAACGAGACTATTATCGTCGCCGTTCTCGGCGCGCCGAGCAGAGGTATGTTATGGAAAGAGTCGGAGAATTTGATGGCCTTTGGTTCGAAGGTGATTAACAACCAGGAGGAACCCGAGGTGTATCTTACAAAGTCCGATTACGATCCCCCAGTAGTCACCAAGGCCTCCTATACAAAGAAGAGCAAGAAAAAGAATAAGAGATCAAGGCACACCCACAGACGGATGATTTGACACCGCCTTTCACGCAGTATTGGCCGGGGCGGCCCTGCCCGCCTAAATTTTCGAAGGGGAACTATCCGAAGACCAAACAACAGGGTGCGGTAATGTAGCGGCAAGGGCAATTTATCCACAAAAAAGTGGTGACTGTTCTCCCCTGCCCGACGGCTTTAGTACTTTGCTTCGTGCATCTGAGACAGTAGCGTCTCTGCTTCCTAAACCTTTTGCCGGTCCGGAAAGAGAAAGGCCACCACTTGGTGAGCTTCTCTTATCTTCACCATACTCCTTTTCACGACAGACTGTCAACTTCAAACTTTAATTTTCCGTCTCCTTATAGGCAGTACTTTAGACTAACAAAAAAAAATCTTTATTACGCGGGTCTTATCGGGGATGGCTTGGTCGGTATCAAGGATATCAACGCCAGGTTTGTCGCAAATGAGACGAGCTTGTTTTTTATTGCCCCAATATTCATATTATTGGAACACAAGGGGCCACCCCCTTTTTTTCACAAAAGGTCAAGGAATTGCGATATATTCAGCAATAGAAGTTGATGGGGGGATAGGCAGATTATCCTCTAACAAACCCTTCACATGCATTTCGATTGCTCCATGCATGTTTTTCTCAGCTTCCTCCCGTGTTGAGCCTGTAGCAATACAACCTGGCAAATCGGGCGAATAAGCCGAATAGTTGCGCTCTGCCTTTTCAATTACGATGAGAAATCGATGCATCTATTTCACCTCCTTGAGTTGCGCCTGTTTAAAAACACTGTTAAGAGTGCCAGGGGCCAAATCGTCATTCGGATGACCTGCGATAGTCACCCTGCCGGATTTTGTCCGGTGTTTATATTGACGGTGACTGCCTTTCGTGTCCACGAGGTACCAGCCGTCTGCCTCTATTAGCCTTATAATATCACGCACCTTCATCGGTTTTCACCCCCAGCTATCTTACCATTAAATTGCTGTCCACAGTCATTATGCTGATTGCTCACGGTTGATAGCTGATCACTAATCGCTTTTTTAAACCAGTCCCCGATTCCTGGTCCCAAGTCCCCTTCAGTTGACTTCTGCACGTCCGCACTTCTGCCTTCAGCACTGCCGTTAAAGGTAGTTTGGAATTAGTCCCGGTTGCGGGCCGAGGCATTGCGACATGACAATGGACAATTCTTTTGTTGCCATTTATCGTTTTCTGCCCTATTATATTTTCATTCAGAGGGATGTACATTCATGATTTTGGGCTTCCAACCATCATAACTTTCGCGGATCACCTTTTTTCGATCTGTCGGCGAAGGGGTGAGAGGCTTTATCAAGGAGGCAGCACATGTGCTACAAACGTTTTACCCTGAAAAATCATCCGCAAGAAGCAACCCCCCTGGGCCTTATCACTCTCTTTGCAGCAATCGTCATATTTGCTGCAGCTATTGCCGGGCCGCATTCCTCTGCCGCCCAGGCGCGTCCTGTAGCGGGCGAAGCCTCAGGCACCTTAACTGTCGACGGCAAGAGCATCGCGCTGCGGTATTCCTACGCGATGGCGCAGCCCAACACATTCGATAAGGGAAAAACCGACATCGCCGTCCTGCTGACTGAAGATCCGCTTGCCGGGGATGCGCTGAAAGACATCGAGGACCTTCGGGATGCTACGCACGAGATACATGGCTGGGCCTATTTCAAGATCAATGATCAGGGCAAGCCTATCCACGAGGTGATCGATCATCCTGCCGCCGGCGGCAACGTCCTCATGATGTCCGGCTTCACCCATGCAGAATTTGCACCCAAAAAAATGAAGAAGAGCAAGGTGGCAGGTTCTTTCACGACCAGCAAAGCCGAGGACTTTGTGGGCCACAAATATGAGATCAAGGTCGATTTTTCCGCACCGCTCCTTCAGGCGAAACGTCCCGAGCCCTTGCCGGATGCAAAGACCGGAAAGGCACTCCCGAGGGACGGCGGCGAGCCGGGCAAGGCATACATGGCCTATCTCAAGGCAATCAGGGACAACGACATTGCTGCCCTTCGTAAGACGAACCTTGCCTCAAAGATGCAGAATGCAACCGACGAAGAATTGAAGCGCGGGATTGAGTTCCTGGCGGCCATGACACCCGCCGATGCCAAGGTGACCAGGGGATACGTCAAAGGGGACAAGGCAGTGCTTTATCTTGAAGGCACTCAGGAAGGGGAAAAGCAGTATGGGACTGTGGAATTCGCAAGAGAGAAAAAGGCGTGGTACATAGTGAAAGAAAACTGGAGCAATACTCCGCCGGGAAAATAATTGCGGGAAGAAAATGCACCCTATGAGACGTTCCTTTCGCGTCCGGCTAGGCGTTTAGCTGCCTTAGGTAGACTCCGAACAGCTTGTCCGTATTCATGATATGGTTCACGATCCAGTCCACAACGATCTGGGTTGCGGTCACCGAGAGTTCGTAGGACATGCCGCTTTCTCTTGGGAGTGACGCCTGATGCTTTAGTTCCGCGATGTTCTTCAAGTAGACGGCATGCTGGAGCTTCTGTTCCTGAAGGCCTTTGTATCCGGCCTCCTCCATCCGCTGCTCCTCCTCGCTGAAATGGAAACGGGCATAGTCATCGAGGAACTCGATGGTCTTGTCGATCTCGGCCCGGCAGCGCTGCTCCCTGATCGCAAGAAGCAGATCGTTGATCCGCTTGAAGAGTTCCTTGTGTTGTTCGTCAATCTTAATTATGCCCACGGCCAGGTCTTCAGTCCACTCCATGAATTGCTCGCTCCTTTATTGTCGATTCCGCCGGCTCCATATTTTTATTATACACACGCGGCCGGCCGGTCGCAGCCGTATCAAATTTTCGTCGGGGTGCCTGCCGGCAGGCAGGCGCGCTTCGCATTAATAAAAAGCGCCCGGGGAAATGTTTTTCGAGGAATTACGAAAGTTTATAAATCGAAAACTTATTTTAATTTCTCAAAACTTGTTCTCATGGTGTAGATTAGTTTAGGTGCTTACAGATGTAGGCATTCATTATTTCATCCGGCAACTCAGAGGAAGTCATTGGTTTTTAGAGAACTTCAATCGCTTCAGAGAACCCTTCCCGATAAGATAGCGGCCTTTGAGAGGCAGCGGCTTCTGAACCTTATCGACAGCAATATCAAAAGAAGAGAAATCGAGCGCGCCATGGGGTTTGCCGAAGAACTCTTTAAGAAAGAGATCCAATTTGCTTTGATCAGCAGGACAAGGCTTCTGATAAAATGTATTTTCATAATGGACGAGGTTCTCAGGAGAATACTTTCAGCGAATTGAAGTCGCAATGCAATCTGGATTACGTTGCCGTAAGAAGGCTTCACGGCAATCACCTTTATATGATGTCCGCCATCCTTACGCATAACCTTTTTAGGGAGCTTCATATGCTCGCGCATGAAAGAACCAGGAGAACTACCGAAAAAGGACCGCCCTTTGGGAATTCACGGAAGCTAATACTCTCAGAAGGACGCTTTTGCAGAGGGCCGGACGCCTTACCGAACCCGGCGGTACGCTTACGCTCACAATGAGCGGCAATCCGACAGTCCAAAAGGGTGTTTTGCATTATCTCCATCGACTCAAACACGCTGCATGATCTGTTTTTAATGCAACGTTAGGGTATATTAGCAGAACGGGGAGCCCTTTCCTCTACTTTTCGTAACTGACGATTGTTTTTCACTTCGGATAATTCGTACAGCCCCAGAACACTTAACTCCGGAATGTTGCACGGGGCGCCTGTCTCTAAATCAGACTATTAATCTACTGATATGTCTTCTGGCCCGATCCAGACTTCTTTCCCTTCTTTCCAAACCACAACAGGATTGCCTGCCTTTTTGTGCTTTAACAAAGCATCCCGTACGCCGCGCGCCAGAGCCTCGGTGATCCTGTCAGGATCGGCAAAGGCCTCGGTGATCTTGTCTCTATGTTCTTCTTTGACTGCCATAAGTGTCTTCAATATTATGCCAGAGGGAAGAATCGTTTGCAAGCAGGCTCTTTTCTTTTTCACCATAGGCAAGTAATCGCGGCTTCCTCGCCGCCGAGTTGTCATAAAAATACCATGTATCTGCAATAGGACGATACAGCTGAAAAAAGTTCCGAATGCCTGCATGATAACGCCGCCGGATGGTTTCTTCCGGTACATTGTGCCCGCCCATACGCACCCTTTCAGCCACGCGGCTGATAGCGAATTCTTCGTTGGGAAGCCAAAGAAAGACAAGATGAAAGTCATAATCGGATTTTCGCAGATCAGAGATCCAAGGGGCAAAAGTACGACTAGCCAGTGTTGTTTCGAAAGCGAAATTTAAGCGCTTCTTTGCGAGGTAATGTATGCGCTCAAGCATCACACGTCCCGCATGAAAAACCGCACTCTCCGGCCTAAATCCGGAAAGACCCTGGGCGATCAGGTCCGCATTCACGAACTCGGCAACCTCCAGAGTGCCCTTTAATAACGACGGAGCTGTCGTTGATTTGCCTGCGCCGTTGGGCCCGGCGATGACAATAAGGTGGAGTTGTTGTGCCTTTAATGGCATCTATTTCCTCGTCCTTACTTTCTTGCGTGATCCATACTCATGTTTACTCTCTGCAGCCACTAATAATTAATAGGGACACATCCCATTTTTTTCGACTCGACTTAATTTCCTTTGTAGAGCACATCTAAAAATGGGATGTGTCCCTGTTTAAAATTGTTTTTTCAGCCTATCAATAATCTTATCTGAATTCTTCTTAATTTGACATTCCCATGCAATTATCGTCCGCCAGCCTTGCTTTTTTTAGACGTTGATGCCTGCGGGGAGATCCTGGAAAGAAACTTCGGCGACTGGAACGGAGCTTATTTCCCCGTGGTAAGGAGAGTTGAAGTCAAATATAAAAACCCGGCAAAGGGAAGACTATTTTCAACGGGCTTTATTGACGCAGACAGAGCCATGAAGGCAAAGAAAGAACTCTCGAAAAAGGGACGGACCCTTGTGGACGTCATGGTAAAAATCGTGGATGAAGGGAAGAACATCACCTTTGAAAGCACATTCACATGGTTTATTGCAAAACCGAAAAAAGTAAAGACCGTGAATCGTGAAAAGTGAATCGTGAAGAGTGAAATGAATCGAGATTTCAGCCATCACAAGGATCAGAAACACCTTCTGAGATCTCCCAGGTCATCCCCGATGATGTGTTCGTAATAATTTCGTTGCCGTAATCTGCCGGGAAACGCCGGCCAATCCTGTTGTTCAACGCCGATGCGATATTTAACTGTGGTAAACGATTTGTAATGATGGACCACAGCCGATAACGATAATTTTGTAGGGGCAACCCCCCTGTGGTTGCCCGCTGTTTGAATCAGGGCAGGCACAGGGGCCTGCCCCTACGGTTAATACAACAATCCCGTCTACCCGGGCAGCTTGGCCTCAAGCACGTCGATCTTCTCGATGACAGGCGGCTGCGCAAGCAGTTCAGCGGCCTTCGCCATCAACGCCGCGGCAACACGGCCGGAGAGGTGTGCCTGCCGGCATCGTCAGGGAAGGCGTCGAAGATACCGAAGGTCGACGGTCCCAGACGGATCGCGAACCAGGCGGTCGTAGCCGGTTCCTCCCGGACTATGGCAAGCCCGCCGCGAAGAAAGTTTTCCACTTCAGCCTCTTTTCCGGGCTTCGCCTCGAGCCGAACAAACAGCGCTACTTTCACCATGTCTTTGCTCCTTTGCTGACAGAGATTATTTCCGGTGGCCGCTCTACGCGAATGCATAAGCCAGAAACCCCGATTGTTCGGCCTTCTGCGGACGCCCCTTAAGAAGATATTACCAGGAAAACGCGGCATCGCATAGGAGCGCTTTACGGGACTGCGAGCATCTCCATGAACTGCTCGACGGGAAGTGCTTCAAGACGGCCGCGGTCGAGGAAGAGTCCGGTCAACTCTTCGACCTTCTTCTCCGGAAGCGATGCGGCCGCGTTGTCTTTGAACTTCCCAATCAACAGGGGTATCGCCTCTTCCCGCCTCCTCCGATGCCCGATCGGATATTCGACCTCGATCTTTTCCGTCTGCGTCCCATCCCTGAAGAACACCTGGACCGCGTTGGCGATCGAGCGCTTGTCCGGTTCAAGGTATTCCCTGCTGTAGCGCTTGTCCTCGACCACCTCCATTTTGTTCCGCAGCGCGTCTATACGGGGGTCGGATGCGGCGGAATCGCTGTAGTGGTCTGCGGTGAGTTCGCCGAAGATGAGGCCGACCGCCGTCATGTACTGGATGCAGTGATCGCGGTCCGCAGGGTTGTAGAGGGGGCCGGTCTTGCTGATGATCCTTATCGCCGATTCCTGCGTCGTGATGACGATCTTCTCGATCTCCTTCAGTCTGCCCTTCACCTTCTCATGAAGGCGAAAGGCACATTTCACAGCGGTCTGCGCATGGAATTCGGCCGGGAAGGAGACCTTAAAAAGAACATTTTCTATCACGTACGACCCATAGGGGCGCGGAAACGTAAAACGTTTTCCTTTGAACAGGACGTCATAAAACCCCCATGTCTTTGCGGTGAGCGCGGACGGATACCCGATCTCGCCCTGCATCGTCATCATCGCCAGTCTCACACCCCGGCTTGTCGCGTCCCCGGCTGCCCAGGATTTGCGCGGCCCGGCATTCGGCGCGTGGCGATAAGTGCGGAGGCTCTGTCCGTCGACCCAGACCTGCGAAAGGGAATTAATGATCTCTTTTTTGCCGCCCCCGAGAATTGCCGTCGCGACCGCTGCGGTCGCTGCCTTCACCAGGACCACGTGGTCGAGTCCAACCCTGTTGAAGCTGTTCTCAAGCGCAATCACGCCCTGGATCTCATGGGCTTTGATCGCCGCGACGAGGATATCGCGCACCGTCAGGGCCTTGCCTCCGGAAGTCGACCTTCTGCTCACGTAGTCGGCGACGGCGAGGATGCCGCCGAGATTGTCGGAGGGGTGGTTCCATTCAGCCGCAAGCCAGGCATCGTTGAAATCCAGCCACCGGATAAGCATGCCGAT
Organism: Nitrospirota bacterium; assembly: GCA_021811105.1. Lineage (GTDB taxonomy): Bacteria > Nitrospirota > Thermodesulfovibrionia > Thermodesulfovibrionales > UBA6898 > Sulfobium. The sequence goes on from JAJZPM010000008.1 coordinate 14,516, forward strand.
GTCGAAGGCCGCCTTGACCGGATCGAGCTCTAATGCTGTCCCGGGGACACGGACGCCCTTCGGCACGGAACTGCCCGGCACAACAGGTCCCAGGAGTTTGGTGCACTCGGGGTATTTGAGCGCGAGAAGGGCGCAGCCGATGCTGTCCATCAGGATGTAGCGTGCAGTGTCGAAGGCGAGATCGCTTTCGATTTTATAATTCATCACGTAGTCGGCGATATCGACCATCTCCCTGTCGGGATCGGGTCTAATGTTCTGCTCTTCGGTGGGCGATGTCATTGGCGCCGTTCCTTACTGTAATTCTGTCGCCATAATAAATTTTTACGCACTCTATGCCTGTCTGTATGACGCATCACGGTTTTATTCTTCTTTCCCGAAAAGCCTGTCCAGTTTTTTTTCATACCCGTAGTAGCCGAGAAAGTCGTAAAGCTCTTCTCTCGTCTGCATGGTCCCAACGACATCTCTCTGCGTTCCCTTTTCGCGGATCGCCTGATAGACCTTGAGCGCAGCCGCATTCATCGCGCGAAAGGCGGACAGGGGATAAAGGACCGCGCTTACGCCGGCGCCCGCGAGTTCTTCGCGGGTAAAAAGCGGGGTGACACCGAACTCGGTGATGTTTGCCATGACAGGGACGTCGGCGGCATCGGCGAATTTCTTATAGTCTTCGAGCCGGCCGAGGGCCTCGGGAAAGATCATATCCGCTCCCGCATCGCGGTATCTCAACGCACGCGCGACTGCTGCTTCGAGCCCCTCCACGGCGGCCGCATCGGTCCTCGCGATGACTACGAATTCAGGGTCAGTCCTCGCGTCGACCGCCGCCTTGATCCTGTCTTCCATCTCCTGGAGGCTTACTACCTTCTTGCCCGGCCTCTGGCCGCAGCGTTTTGCCGCAACCTGGTCTTCGATATGGATGCCGGCGGCGCCCGCCCTGATCATCTCCTGCACCGTCCTTGCAACCATGAAGGCATGGCCCCAGCCGGTGTCTGCATCCACAAGAAGCGGCAGTTTGGTAACGCCGGTAATCCGCCTCACGTCGGTGAGGACGTCGCTGAGGGTCGTAATGCCGAGGTCCGGAAGTCCATAAGAGGCGTTCGCGACCCCTGCGCCGGAAAGATAGATCGCGCGAAAACCGACACGCTCCGCCATGATCGCGGCGTAGGCATTGACGCTCCCGGCGATTTGGAGCGGCTTTTCTTCAGAAAGGGCCCGCCGCAATTGTGCGCCCGGCGAATATCCGTCTCCTCCGGCCATTCCCCTCACCCCTTGTAGGTCGCTACGCGGCCCCAGACATTCTTCGTCCCCCAGATGCCCGAGCGGAGCGACTCCAGAAGCACGATCTGGCTGTGGTCGATGAAGAGGTTCATCTCGGGACCGTAGTTCTTGATATACCAGTTGAAGACCTCCGGGTCCGCAGCCTCGAATATCGTCTTTTCGGTCCCGAGCTCACGGATGAACTTCGCGATCACATCGGTCCTCCACGTTTTGACCTGCTCGGTGATGCCCTCCGACTCGATCATGATCATGTACGCGCCTGCATCGAGGTGCTTCTTTGCGCGCATCACCGCCCAGTCGACGTCGCCCAGCCCTTCCGCCTCGAGTTCCTCGATGCTGCTGGCGCCGCCTGCGCCGAACTGTATTCCGACCTCGGCCTTCGCCTTCATTCCCGTCTTCCTCACCCTCTCGGTCAGGCGGACGAGGTCGTCGGCCGGCACGCTGAGAAATCCCGAGGAGATCTCGACGATATCAAACCCGAGACGCTTGCATTCCTCGATGTAGCGGACGACCGCATCATTCCCCTGCGTGAGGACGTGCTCGATGAACCCTCCGGTGTCCACCTTCACGTCATATCTGTGGCAGAGGTCTATCAGCTCCTTAATCGCCTTGCGGGGCATCAGGCTGAAAGAACCTCCCGCAAACTTCAGGATATCGACATAGACGCCCATCGTCTCCAGAATATCCTCGAGGTAGCGCCTTCCCATCGGCGTATAGTAAGGCCCGCGTATCTCGGTGATTCCCTGCTTCCGCGGTTTTGTCTCGCGTTCGTTGAGCCGTATGAACGGAAAGGCCCGCCCGTCTTCCGCCTTTGTCCCCCGGCTTGCTCTTTTTTCAGGCATTGTCGTTTCTCCCTTCATATAAGTTCAACAATTATTATCCGATATTCTCGTCTGCAGTCAACCAGCCGCCCTTATCCTCGTCCCCGCCCTTCCCTGCATTGCTTCATTGACGAGCTCGGGACTCGTGATGACCACCTCTTTGCCTCCGGCCCGCAGAAACCCGATCGCCGCCTCGATCTTCGGGCCCATGCTTCCCTCGGGGAAATGCCCCTGCCGGTGATACGCGACGAGCTCCTCCAGCCCCACGTCCCGCAATGCCTTCTGCCCTTCTTTCCCGTAGTCCAGGTAGACGCAGTCGACCTGCGTGAGGTTAATGAAACACTCCGCTCCCAACTCCGCAGCGAGGAGGCTAGTGGCAAGGTCCTTGTCGACGACCGCGTCCACACCCCTGAGGTCGCCTGACGGCAGTTCAATCACAGGCACGCCTCCGCCCCCTGCCGCGATCACCACCACGCCTAGCGATGCGAGTTGTCTGATGACATCCGTTTCGACGATCCGGAGTGGCCGGGGGGAGGGTACGACTCTCCGGTATCCCCTGCCGCTGTCTTCCTTCAACGTCCACCCCTTCGTCTTTTCCAGAGCAAACGCTTCTTCGCGGCTGTAAAAAGGGCCGATCGGCTTCGAAGGGTCTTCGAATGCGCGGTCGTTGCGGTCGACGATCACCTGGGTGATGATCGTGGCCACGTCCCTTACTTCATGAATACTCCTGAGGCCGTTATAAAGTGTCTGCTGGATCATAAACCCGATGCCGCCCTCGGAATCCGCGTCGCAGATATAGAGCGGCATCGGCGGGACTGTATTCTTCGCAGCCTCGTTCCGTATGACTATATTGCCGACGATCGGACCGTTGCCATGGGTGATGACGATCCTCCACCCTTCCCCGACCATGCGGGCTATCTGGGCTGAGCATGACCGGACGTGCTCGAACTGCTCTTCGATCGTCCCCTTGTCGCCGCGCTTGATGAGCGCATTTCCCCCTAGAGAGATCACGCAAAGTCTCCCGGTCCGAGTCCCGCTACCGATACTCATGGAACTGGCTGTCGACAAAACCCTCGATACTCCCCTTGAGTTCCTTCCCGTCCATCTCCTCGATCTCGTAGCCCACGTGGACCGAATCTCTGTTCAGTCCGAGCAGTCTTCTCAGGTCTATGGGGGTGGCGACGACGACGAGATCGCACGGCACACTCTCGATCGTCTCCCTGAGTTCCTGCATCTGCCCGGGCGCATACCCCATCGCTGGCAGAATATTCTTCAGCTGCGGATATCTCTCGAATGTCTCTTTTATAGATCCCTTCGCGTACGGCCGGGGATCGACAACCTCCCTGGCGGAATATTTCTCCGCAGCCAGATATCCTGCCCCGTATGTCATGCCGCCGTGGGTCAGGGTCGGACCGTCTTCGATCACAAGGACCTTCTTGTCCGCAATCTTCTCTCCGGCATCGACGGTAATCCGCGAAGCTGTATAGGCGATGATTGCGTCGGGGTTGACCATCCTCACATGGTCCGCCACGAGCCGCACCTTTTCTTTTTCCGCGCTGTCGACCTTGTTGATCACCGCGATATCGGCCCTCCTGAGGTTCGTCTCTCCCGGATGATACAGAAGCTCGTGGCCGGGCCGATGAGGGTCGAGGACAACGACCTCGAGTCCCGGCCTGATGAACGGCATATCGTTGTTCCCCCCGTCCCAGACGATGACATCCGCTTCTTTCTCAGCGTCCCTGAGGACTATCTCATAATCGACCCCGGCGTAGGCCGTGACACCCGCATTGACAAGGGGCTCGAACTCTTCCCGCTCTTCTATGGTGCAGTTCCATGCGTCCAGATCTTCCATTGCACTGAACCGCTGCGCGCGGCCCTTCAGGAGATCGCAGTATGGCATCGGATGGCGAATCGCCGCCGGCGTGAGGCCTTTCCCTTTCAGTATCCCCAGGACATACCGCGTCATGCCGCTCTTCCCGCAGCCGGTCCTGACCGCGCAGACCGATATCACGGGACGTTCCGGCGCAAGCATGGTCTTCTCCGGTCCGAGGAGGACAAAATCTGCCCCGAGCGAAAGACAAAGTGATGCTTTATGCATCACATATTCGTGGGAGACGTCGCTGTATGCGAATATCACTTGTTCGACCCCATGTCCTCCGATAAGCGTCTCGAGCTCCTCCTCGGGATGGATGGGTATGCCGCTGGGGTAAAGATAACCGGCAAGTTCGTGCGGGTAGGTCCTTCTTTCGATGAAAGGGATCTGGGCCGCGGTGAAGGCAACCACCTCATAAGAGGGGTTGTTTCTGTACACCATGTTGAAATTATGGAAGTCGCGTCCGGCGGCCCCCATGATGAGTATTTTTTGCCTCTTCATCAGCCGCCTCCGCAGACGGCCTTCAGCGCCGATTCCAGTATATCGAGTCCCGCGTCAAGCTCCTCACTCTTCACCGAAAGAGGAGGGCAAAACCTTATGATGTTCTTGTCAACGCCGCATTCAAGCAATATCAGGCACCTCTCAAGGCAGAAGTCCATCACCTTCCTGAGTCCTTCGGTGTCCGGCTGGTCCCCGTCCCCGACGAACTCGATTCCGATCATGAGCCCGAGCCCCCTCACGTCGCCGAGCGAAGGGAACCTCTGCTGGATGCCGCGCAGCCTTTTCATCGCATGCTCCCCCATCCGTTGTGCGTTTTCGAGGAGACCCTCTTTCTGGATCACTTCTATGGTCGCGATTGCAGCGGCACAGGAGACAGGGTTGCCGCCGAATGTCGTACCATGCGCGCCTTTCGGCCATTTCTCCATGATTTCCTTTGTGGATACGATCGCGCTCAGCGGCATTCCCGAGGCGATCCCCTTTGCCACGGTCATGATGTCGGGGACCACCCCGAAATGCTCCGATGCGAACCATCTTCCCGTCCTTCCCATGCCTGCCTGCACCTCGTCGAGTATGAGGAGGATATTCCACCGGTTGCAGAGTTCCCGCAGTTTTTTGAGAAACTCCTTCGGGGGGGCCACATATCCTCCCTCGCCGAGCACCGGCTCGATGACGATACAGGCGACCTCATCCGGAGGTATAAGGTGCTTGAAGAGCCGCTCAAGGTGCGTATAACAGTCCATGCCGCAGGTGGCCGGCCTCTGGCCGAAAAAACATCTGAAGCAATACGGAAAGGGCGAATGGTACACGGAAGGGACGAAGGGCTGATAGCTCTTCCGGTACCGCATGCTCGACGTCGTGAGACTCATCGAACCGAAGGTGCGGCCGTGGAACCCGCCGGTGAAGGCCACAATGCCCTGTCTGCCCGTGCTGAACCTTGCCAGCTTAAGCGCGCCTTCGACCGCCTCGGCCCCGGAATTTGCGAAGAAGAACATATCGAGCCCCGGCGGCGTCACCTCTCTCATTTTTTCGGCGAGCAGGAGGAGCGGTTCATAATAAAAAATGCATCCGGAATGGATGAGTGCCTCCGCCTGTTTCCTGATCGCCCCGACCACCGCCGGATGGTTATGTCCTATGTTCGTCGTGGCAAGCCCTGAAGTAAAGTCCATGTATCTCTTGCCGTGGATGTCCTCGAGGTAAATTCGATCAGCCTTCTTTACAAGGATGTCTGTGTGGATCACGAGGGCGTTCGTCAGCACGCCTTTCGCCCTCATGACATGGTCGCCCATTTCCCCTTCCTCCTTCTATCTGTCTATCTGGGCCTTCTGGAGCCTTCCGCTGAAGTCCCGGTAGACGACCTTCCACTTCGTGAACATGTCGAGGCTGCCGCCCCTTCCGCCCGCCTCCTCGTGTCCGAAGCCGCTTCTCTTCGTACCGCCGAAGGGCAGCTGGATTTCGGCCCCGATCGTGGATGAATTGATATAGACGATCCCTGTATCGAGCTCTCTCTCCGCGAACGCTGATTTGTTCACGTCCCGCGTATATATAGACGAAACGAGGCCATATGCCGTATTGTTCACTATCCGGACGGCATCCTCCAGGTCCTCCGCCCTGAGTACCGAAACGACCGGCCCGAAGATCTCTTCCTGCGCGATCCGCATCTCCGGCGTCACCCCGGAAAAAATCGTAGGTTCGATAAAATAGCCCTTTTCGCAGCCGCCTTCCCTGCAGGCATGGCCACCGGTGACGAGCTTCGCCCCTTCCTCCTTGCCGGTCCCGATATACTTCAGCACTTTTTCCATCTGGGCCTTGTTGATGACGGGCCCCACGTCTGTCTCCGGTATGAGCCCGTTTCCCAGTCTCAGCCTCCCCGCAGCCGCGGCAAACATCTCAAGAAATTTATCGTGCACCGCACGGTGGACTACCAGGCGGCTCAAAGAGGTGCATCTCTGGCCGCTCGTGCCGAAGCCTCCCCAGACTGCGCCCTCGAGGGCAAGGGCGAGGTCGGCGTCGTCCATGATGATGATCGCGTTTTTGCCTCCCATCTCGCAGGAAACCCTCTTCCCTCGTTCAGCGCAGGTCTTCGCTATGCCCAGACCTACTGCGGTCGAACCGGTAAAGGAAATCCCGTCGATGCCGTCATGGGACGCGAGATAGTCACCCGTCTCTTCTCCGCTGCCGTTGATCAGGTTCAGTACCCCTGCAGGGAGACCCGCCTCGCGGAGTATCTCCACAAGCATCGCGGCGCAGGCGGGCGTATGGCTGCTCGGCTTGAAGACAACAGTGTTACCCGATACAAGGGCCGGCATCAGCTTCCATGCAGGTATCGCGACCGGGAAGTTCCACGGAGTGATCAGACCGCAGACGCCTATAGGGACTCGGATTGACTTACAGTCCTTATCGGGCAGTTCGGAAGGTATGGTCTCACCCGAAAGCCTACGCCCTTCGCCAGCCATGTAATACGCCATGTCGATCGCTTCCTGCACGTCGCCCAACGCCTCTGCCAGTACCTTGCCCATCTCCCTCGTGAGAAGCTCGCCTAACTCCCTTTTCCGCTTTGTAAGGATCTCACCGGCCTTATACAGTATTTCCCCCCTTTTCGGAGCGGGGGTGAGACGCCACATCCGATATGCGTCCCTGGCTGCATTCACCGCATTGTCGACATCGGTCCGGGAGGACTTGCTGACCGCCGCAACCACCTCAGATGTGTCAGCCGGATTGATGCTCTCGAAGGTCTCCCCTGTAGCGGAGTCGGTCCACTCACCCCCGATAAAATTCTGCACCGTCTTTTCCATTGCGCGCCTCCCGCGATCAGGCCGGAAAATTTGAGCGATTCTTTATTGTTTCCTCACTATGGTCAAATTTTCGCGCAAGCCCTCATTGTTGTCAAGGAGAACGGGAGGATCCTATTCGTCCACAGCGTGTTCCGTAGGGTTAGGGATTGTTGACGCGGGACCGTTTTCGCGCTAAAAGGTAACTACCAGGGGAATATCATACTGCCACAGGAAGTAACCGCAGCAAAAAAACCGCATGAGGAACATGACGGGGTTTTTTCATAATTTCTTCACTATTACGTTTTATGCTATAAACAGGGTGAAAAAACCCTTTTTCGAATCCCTCCTTCAGGTAGCCAGTCCCCCCTGGCTACCTGTTTTTTGTCCGCGCAGAAAACATCAATAAACCGCGTACAGGGAAGGGAGATTCTCTTGGGGCAGGGCTACCGGGCTACCGACTGTTCCTTCTTAGGCTCGTCCTTCAGATACTGAAAGATCTGAATTCTCTTATTTATCTGGTCAGTTATATAAATCCTGTCCTGGGCGTCGGTATAAATCGAGGAAGGCGGCATAAACTCCCCTGGGTCGACGCCGGTGTTCCCGACAGCGAGAAGCGTGTTGCCGTCAAAATCGAATATCTGAAAATTTCCAAAAGCGGCATCGAGGACGTAAATATTGCCGTCGGAATCGACGGCAACGCCTTTTGGCCTCGCAAAATTCCCCGGAAAGGTGCCCACCCCGCCGAACTGCTTCAAAAACTTTCCGTTTTGGTCGAATATCTGCAACCTGAAGTTCCCGGAGTCGACCACATAGACGCGGCCCTCTTTGTCGACCGCCACTCCGTAAGGTATGTTAAATTCGCCGTGTTCACGACCCCGGCTGCCTATCGAGGAGATCAGCCCGCCGTCAGTATTGAAAATATCGACGACATTCCTTCTTGCATCCGACACGATCAGCCTGCCCCTTATTTTGTCTACTGCAATCCCGCCGGGCGTGTCTACTTGCCTGCGCCGAAGTTCATGACGGCGCGCCCGGAGGTGTCGTACACATAAATCCTCTTTCTCGCCACGTCGCCTACATATACCCGCTCGTCGGTCGCGGCGATTCCCGCCGGGACCCTGAGTTCGTCACGGCCGAAGATCTTGAATTCGCCTTTCGCAAAGTCAAACGAATACACTCCTCCGATGTCGGTCACGAACAACTTCTGGCCGGCGAACGCCACCCCGAATGGTTTGACGAACCTGACGTCTCCTTGCACACCGAACAGCAGGCTCTTTATCCTGCCGGATTCCATTTTGGCATCTGCACTGCCCAGGACGAGATTGACGAACTTTATTCTCGGCTTTTCAGGCGGAAGGGGCCAGTACATTTCGGGCACTTTTTCGACATATTCCTTGGGAGCACAGGACAGTACGGAAAGGAAGGTCAGCAACAGCAAAAAAAGTCTTGATCGCGTGCAGATCATCTGCGCGGGAAAACAGTTGTCCGGCGTTTCATGGACTATGATACCAGACCGGCGGAAGGAGATGCAATCGTGCAACATCAGGGTTTCCCTTCTTATCTCCGCTCCTTCTATGGTATGCTTAAAATAATCTGCCGGCCGCGCACAATTTGTTAATACCTTATGGAGATGCCGATATCGTTTATTCGCGCATGAATTGATATGACAAGACCCGGATCAACAGCTTGCTTCACCACACAAGGGGCAGCACTGACCTCATGAATACGGCATTCTACCGGTGCGGGTAGCGCTTGTCACCGGAGCTTCGAGGGGACTCGGAAGAGAGATCGCCCTCGCGCTTGCCGGCAGGGGTCATGCCGTCTTCGTAAACTATCTGTACGCGGAACGCGAGGCAGCGGAAGTAGTCCGGAAGGCAGGTCCGGACGCGGTCGCCGTAAAAGCCGACGTGACGGACCCCGGCCAGGTACAGGCGATGGCCGACCGGATCAGTCAAGAGGCGGGCAGACTCGACGTAATCGTGAACAATGCCGGCGTCACGAAAGACAACCTCCTCGTCAGACAATCCGAGAAGGAATGGGACCTGCTGATCAGGACAAACCTAAACGGCTGTTTTCACGTGATACGCTCGTTGGCCCCGCTTATGGTAAAATCCGGAGGCGGACATATCGTCAACATATCGTCGCGTTCGGGGCTTATCGGCAAAGCGGGTCAGGCTGCATACAGCGCTGCCAAGGCCGCTTTGCTCGGCGTCACCCGCACCTCTGCTGCGGAACTCGCCCTGTATAATATACGCGTCAACGCGGTGCTGCCGGGATACATGAAGACGGAAATGGGAACGTCGGCGGAAAAGGCGATCGAGACGGCAAAGGAAGCGAGTCTCCTGAAGAGACTATCGGCCCCTGCCGAGGTCGCTGACTTTGTTGCATACCTGGTAGGTACCGAAAGTGTAACGGGACAGGTCTTCAGCCTCGACAGTCGCGTGCAGTAGGTTTTCGGAGAGGAGGAAAGAATGGCAAAAGGTTTTTTCGTAACCGGCACCGATACCGGGGTCGGCAAGACGATCGTGGCAGGCGCACTGATAAAGGCCCTCAATTTCCTCGGGTTCCGCACCGGCGTAATGAAACCGATCGAAAGCGGATGCGGCCGTGAAGGCGACGTGCTCATCCCGTTCGACGGCATGTTCCTGAAGCAGACCGCCCGCATCGAGGAGCCGATCACGTGTGTCACGCCCTGCTGTCTGGAAAGTCCCCTCGCTCCCCTGGCCGCTTCCGAGCGGGACATGAAAGAGATCGATATCGATGAGATCAGGCGGTCTTTCTCCCTGCTTGAGAAGAAGTATGAGGCGATGGTCGTCGAGGGCATCGGCGGTCTCATGGTCCCGATACGGGAGGGCTATTACGTGATGGATGTCGCCCGGGAGTTCGGTCTTCCGCTGCTGGTAGTCGCAAAACCCGGCCTCGGCACCGTGAATCATACGATGCTCACTGTCAGGTGCGCGCTGAATGAGGGGCTCGACGTCGCGGGGATCATCATCAATTACAGCCAGCCTCCCGACAACAGTCTCGCGGAGAAGACAAACCCGAAACTCCTAGGACAGATCTGTCCGGTCCCTATACTGGGGAGCTTCCCCTACCTCAAGAACCTCGACGAAGACGAGATCGCCAGGGCGGCGATGAAGAACCTCGATATCGAGACGTTGAAGAAATACCTGTAGAAAGAATCCCCCCTTTTTGTCCAAGGGGGGATTCTCAAGCAGCTTGCCGGCTTTCCTTCTTTTATCTAACAAGCCGGTAAGACTTCAGCACGTTTTTCAGCTTCTCCTTATTCGGCCCCGACATCTCGCAGAGCGGCAGCCGGAACTCCTCCCTGATCCTGCCCATCATCGCAAGCGCGGTCTTCACCGGGATCGGGTTCGTCTCGATGAACATCGACGCGTTCAGAGGCTCGAGCATGAAATGGATCTTCCTGGCCTCATCGAACTTCCCCTGTTCCCATAAGGCACACATCTTCGATACAAGTTTGGGGGCGACGTTCGCAGAGACCGAGATCACGCCCTTCCCGCCGAGAGCCATGAGAGGAAGTGTCGTGAAGTCGTCGCCTGAAAGCACGGTGATACGGTCACCGCAGAGACGGATCACCTCGCTCACCTGCTTCATGTCGCCCGTCGCCTCTTTGATCGCCACGATGTTCTTGATCCCGGAAAGACGCGCCACGGTCGCAGGCAGCATGTTCACCGCGGTCCTGCCCGGGACATTGTATAGGACGATCGGGATCTTCACCGCCTCGGCGACCGCCTTGTAATGCCGGTAGAGACCCTCCTGGGTAGGTTTGTTGTAATACGGCGCAACGAGGAGCGCGCCGTCGGCTCCTGCCTTCTTCGCATGCTTCGTGATCATGATCGTCTCGTCGGTCGAGTTCGCGCCGGTGCCGGCTATGACCGGGACCCTTCCTTTGACCTTCTTTATCGTGAACTCGATGACCCTGTCGTGCTCCTTGTAATCGAGCGTGGCCGATTCCCCGGTGGTGCCGCACGGGACGATTGCATTGGTCCCCTCCTTGATATGCCATTCGATAAGGTCTCCGAGGGTTTTTTCATCAACCTTTCCGTTCTTAAACGGCGTGACTATCGCGACAATTGAGCCTTTGAACATACGTCCTCCTGTGAAAAGCTGATTATTTATATCTCCATCCGGCCTTCGAATACTTCCTCGGCAGGACCCGTCATGTATACGTGATTGTCTGCGCCCCACTCGATTTCGAGGTCGCCTCCCAGGACCGAGACCGTCACTTTTTTCCCGGTGAATCTGTTGAGGTTCGCGGCGACCGCGGCCGCCGACGCGCCGGTGCCGCAGGCCATGGTCTCGCCGGCCCCTCTTTCCCATACGCGCATCTTCAGCCGGTCGGGCCCGAGCACCTGGATGAACTCGACGTTTATCCTGTTCGGGAACAGGTCATGCCTTTCAATGACCGGCCCGTACCTGCCTACCTCGAAGGAGCCGACGTCGCGAACAAAGATCACCGCATGGGGATTACCCATCGAGACACAGGTAATTGCAAACTCTCTGTCCTCTACTTTTAAAGGAAAATCTATAATTCGTGGGTCCTCGGGCGTCGGGTGTGAAGTGTCCTTTGAGCTATGAGCTAAGAGCTTTGAGCTTTGAGCTATCTTCACCGGTATCTTTTCCGGTTCAAGTACCGGCTCGCCCATGTCCACCCTCACCATGCCCCTATGCCTTTCGGGCCGTATGATGCCTGCGGCGGTCTCGACCGAAAGCATGTCGCCCTGCGAGATCTTCCTGTCCCATATATACTTGGCGAAACAGCGGATACCGTTTCCGCACATCTCGACCTCTCCTCCATCTGCGTTGAAGATCTTCATCTTGAAATCAGCGATCTCTGAAGGATACAGGAGGAGCACCTGGTCCGCGCCGACTCCGAAGCGCCTGTGGCAGAGCCTCTTGCTGAGGTCGCCCATCGCCGGAAGCCGTTCACTGACGGCCTTGTCCCTGCAGTCGATCAGGACGAAGTCGTTGCCGAGACCATGCATCTTCGTGAATTCGAGTTTCACCTGAGATATCCCGGGACCTGTTCGTCTTTGACGAGGTCTTCGTAAGTGCCGCGTTTTCGTATCAGGCTGTGAGTCCTGCCTTTGACCATCACCTCTGCTGCTGCAGGTCTGCTGTTGTAATTCGAACTCATCGACATGCCGTATGCCCCTGCGCTCATCACCGCGAGGTATTCTCCCCTGTTCACCTTTTCGATATGCCTCCTCTTCGCCAGGAAGTCGCCGGACTCGCATATCGGGCCGACGACATCGGCCGTGATCTTTCCACGCCTGTTTTTGACGACCGGTATGATGTGGTGATACGCGCCGTAGAGGGATGGCCTCATAAGGTCGTTCATGCCCGCATCCACGATCACGTAGTCCTTCCCTCCGCCCTTCTTGAGGTAGAGCGTCTTCGTAACGAGGATTCCGGCATTGCCGACGATCGACCTGCCCGGCTCCATCACAAGGGTGATCTTTCGTCCGTCGACAAGCGGAAGCAGCCCCTTCGCAAGATCTCCGGGTTCCGGCGGAGCCTCATCCAGATAAGGGATCCCGAGACCGCCGCCGATGTCGAGATACCGGATGTCGAACTTGCGCCTCTTCAGTTCGTCGACGAGATCGAGTATCCTCTTCATCGCATCGACAAAAGGCGACAGTTTCGTGATCTGGGAGCCGATATGCTTATGTACGCCGACGACTTTGACATGTTTCAGCCCTGAGGCGAGCCGGTAGTTCTCGAGCGCATGCCCGATCGCGATCCCGAATTTGTTTTCCTTCAGTCCCGTCGATATGTAGGGGTGGGTCTGGGGGTCGATGTCCGGGTTGATCCTGAGCGCGATGGGAGCCTTCCTCTTCATCGTGCCTGCGACCCTGTCGATCTCCCTCAGTTCGTCCTCGGATTCGACGTTGAACATCAGTATTCGCGTGGTCAGCGCAAAGCGGATCTCATCCTCGGTCTTGCCCACCCCGGCATAGACGATCTTGTCGGAAGGAATGCCGGCCTGGAGCGCCCGGTAGAGTTCCCCGCCCGACACGATGTCCGCGCCCCCGCCGTTTTTCGCAAGGGCCCTCAATATCGCGCCGTTGGTGTTCGCCTTGAGCGCATAACAGATGATATGGGGAAACGCCTTGTATGCCTCATCATAGGCCCTGAAGTGCCTCTCGATAGTCCGATAGCTGTATATATAGAGAGGCGTGCCGTATTTCTCCGCAAGCACCCTGACCGGCACGTCCTCCGCGTAAAGCTCTTTTCCTTTATATTCGAAAAAATGCATATTGCTCTCCGGAAATCCTATTTTCGCTTGATTTTACTATATTTTTTACCATAAGCCCCGACTGAAAGTCAAAAGAGCGCGCCAGTGTGCAGTAGGGGTGTATCGCGATGCGACCCTACACTCCGTTGCATACACGGCGGGCGACGATGTTGATTCATCCCGCGCGGGACAGGTAAAATATTGTGTTACTAATTTCACTTGCGAGGTATTCCGTGGGAAAAAACATAGTAGAGAAGATATTCGAGGCGCACCGCGCATACGGCGAGCTCAGTGCGGGCTCTCCCATAGGCCTGAAGGTCGATCAGGTCTACACCCAGGACGCCACCGGCACCATGACGTGGCTCCAGTTCGAGGCCATGGAACTCGACCGCGTAAAAGTCCCACTTGCGGTCTCATATGTCGATCATAACATGCTCCAGCAGAATTTCATGAACCCCGACGACCATATATTCCTTCAGACCGTAGCAGCGAAATACGGCGCGTATTTTTCTAAACCCGGAAACGGCATATGCCACCAGGTGCACCTCGAGCAGTTCGCAGCGCCCGGCAAGGTCGCGCTCGGCACGGACAGCCACACGCCCACCGGCGGCGGCATGGGGATGATCGCTATCGGAGTCGGAGGGCTCGATGCAGCCACCGTCATGGGGGGCTCGCCGTTCGAACTGACGATGCCGAAGGTCGTGAAGATACACCTCACCGGCAGACTCAACCGGCCGTGCGTCACGGCTATGGACGTGATACTGGAGGTCCTCAGAAGACTTACGGTCAAAGGAGGAGTCGGCAAGATAATGGAATACGGCGGCCCGGGCGTCAGGGACCTCAACGTCACCGAGCGTGCCACGATCACTAACATGGGAGCTGAGCTTGGGGCGACGACCTCGATATTCCCGAGCGACAAGAGGACGAAATTCTATCTGGCCGCAATCGGCCGCGCCTCCGACTGGATTGAACTCGCGGCCGACAGAAACGCCAGGTACGAAGACAGGGTCGACATCGACCTCGGCAGTATAGAGCCGATGATCGCGCAGCCGCACAGCCCCGACAACGTCGTGACCGTTAAGAGCCTCGCAGGCACGAAGGTGGATCAGGTCTGCATCGGCAGCTGCACGAATTCCTCGTATCAGGCGATGAAGACTGTTGCTTTGCTGCTCAAAGGCCGGGCCGTTGCGGAAAATCTGAACCTCCTGATCAATCCCGGGTCCAAACAGGTCTACGAGCTGATCGCGAAAGAAGGGCTTACCTCCGACATGATCGCCGCGGGGGCGCGGATGCTCGAATCCTCCTGCGGGCCCTGCATCGGCATGGGCGGAGCGCCGGGCAGCGGCCAGGTGGCGGTGCGCTCCTACAACAGGAACTTCAAGGGACGAAGCGGCACCAAAGACGCCCTCGTCTATCTTGCGAGCCCCGTCTCGTGCGCGGTCTTCGCGATCAAGGGTGAGATGACCGACCCGCGCGAAGCAGGCATCGACGTCAAGGCCTTCAAAGAACCTTCTAGATACCTGATCAACCGCAACTTCATCATCCTGCCGAAAGAAGATACCTCTTCGGTGCGGGTCATCAAAGGGCCTAACATCAAGGAGGTCTCGGTCAAAGAGCCGTTGAAAGACACGATCGCGGCCGAGGTGCTTCTTACGCTCGGCGATAACATCACGACGGACGACATCATGCCGGCCGGCTCGAAGGTCCTTCCCTTCAGGTCGAACATCCCGGCGATCTCCGAGTTTGTCTTCGAGAATATCGACAGCACGTTCAGCAAGAGGGCTCAGGAGGCGAAGGCCAGGGGAGGCGGGATACTCATAGGCGGGGAGAATTACGGACAGGGGTCCTCGAGAGAGCACGCCGCGATCGCCCCGATGTTTCTGGGCGTTCAGGCGGTGATCGCAAAATCATTTGCGAGGATACACAGATCGAACCTGATCAACTTCGGCATACTGCCGCTCGTCTTCGACAATCCGGAGGATTACGGCAAGGCAGAAACCGGCGACCGGCTCGTGATCGGGAACCTCTTCGCCTCGCTTGACGGCTGGCAGATGTATGTGGTCGAGAATGCGACCAAAGGCCTCACCTTCAATGTCAAGTCGAACCTCAACAGCAGGGAGAAGGAGATCATCAGGAAGGGCGGACTTCTGCCGTACACGAGGGAACACGCCGGCGCCTAACCGGGGTTTGTGTTCATCGGCGAAACGCAGCGTACGGTCCCGGGAAATTTGACAATAAAACGCGGTACGTTGTATTTTAATAGTCTGTTATTTCGGGGCCGCTAGCTCAGTTGGTAGAGCAACGCCCTTTTAAGGCGTGGGTCGATGGTTCGAATCCATCGCGGCTCACCAGATGTCCCCATCGTCTAGCCCGGCCTAGGACATCGCCCTTTCAAGGCGGTAACGCGGGTTCGAATCCCGCTGGGGACGCCAACAAATTCAAGGGGTTGCGGAAGCAGCCCCTTTCTCATTTCCTGCACCCTGACCACAACCTGGCAAATTATGGCTTATCCTGCACCTCGAACTTTCCTGCATATTTCGCCCTGCCGATACATTTTTCAAAAATGAACTGACAGATTCTCGTTCCGGGGTATAAGGCTAAACGACTATGTCCCAGGTTCACAATTTCCAAAACCTGATGGTTCGATATGCCGGGATGCATAAATCCTGCCGTCACATGGATAGCCAAACCAAAACGGGCAAACCTGCTCCTCCCTTCAAGCCATCCACAATAATTTTCTGCTAATGTAATCTTCTCTCTCGTTATTCCCAAAATCATCTCTTGGGGCTTGATGATGATTGTATCTCCATCCTGTAATGAGACAAATTCGGTGAGATCCTCGAAGTTGGAGTCATCCCTGATATGGAATATGCCTCTATGTCTTTTGAAAATCCTGAACTGGTTTCCTAACGTAAGATCAACTGAGCCGGCACCTATCTGTGACCCATCCAACGGCTCTATTTTGATGAGTCCCCGGTCAATTGCTTTTCTAATTTCGCTTCGAGTGAGTATAGCCATAAAAATATTAAAAAGAACTCAGAGAAATTATAAAATAGGTCTCCATTTCTTCATGCCGCCGGTTCCGCAGGCGTCGTCATATCTTTGTGAATTCTCGCTTCGCTCTTATTCCAATCTCCTCGAGCTCCTTTTTGAGCCTGTCTATTTCAGACTCCACTTCCTGGATGCTTACGCATTCCGGTGTTATGTATATAAGACCGCGTTCATCACTGCCATAAGCCTTCACATATACGCGCACGCAGGGTGCGGGTATATCGCCTTCCCCTGATTTGAGAACATCGAGATCAAGCGAGTATGTCATTTCTCTCCATATCAACTTTCTCCGGCTGGATTTCGCACAAAAATTCCCTTCCCTTTTGCGAGGATCCCTATTAATTGAACTATCACGATCGCATCAGAAGGCTTGCCGACAGGGGTCAATGCTTCTGCCGGTGGCCGCCTGCTCATCCTCGGCCACTGTTGATGAGATTGCCGAAGCATGCCGCTCAGGTCTTTTTACTCAGTTTTTTCATGATGCTGGGGAACTGATCTTTAAACCCGGGGAAGGCCTTCCCCAGGAAGAGTTTCAGGCACTTCATCTCCAGCATTAAGTCCTGGACATCTTTTTCCATGCAGCACAACTCATCGAGCTTCTCCGTCACAGTTATCAATTCCTGTTTAATGATATGTAAGCTTTCCTCCGGCATTTTTTCTTTCTCCATTTCTTTCACCTTTCCGTTTCCCCATTGCCGTTTTTCACTTGCCATTTGCCCTATACTTTTTCTCCGCCCGGCATTGTCCGTGAACGTCTTCCGCGCAGATAGGGTATCTGTTACCATTGTATAGGGTAAAGGTCTTGCACGCAAACTACGTCTATCACCTTTAACGGCTGCCCAGGATTGTCGGGAAGGTTGGAGAAAAGCAGGGGTGTCGAGATGATGTGCAACACCAGGCAAATCAAGAAACAAAACCGGGCACTGTTTGCTACCCCCGGGAAAAAATATAACCTATCAGCTTATAGATCAGTTTCGCAATGACGAACTGTGGATGTATGAGGCCCGGTATCGGCGACAGCTCCGTGATATCGAACCCGACTATCCTCCGGCATTCGGACAGACGGCGAAGGAAAGAGACTGTCTCCTGCCATCCGAACCCGCCCGGCTCGGGTGTCCCCACTGCGGGCATAAGCCCGGGATCGAAGAAATCGCAGTCGATGGTGAGATAGACGTTTTCCCTGAGAGGACCGATGACGGCATCGTGCCATGCATATCGATCCGCACCGTAACGCGCGCCCTTGAGATTGAGATCGAATGCATAAAATGTATTGATCTTCTTTTGCCTTATGAAATCGGCCTCTTCCCTGCACTGACTCCTTATGCCGGCCTGCACGATATTTTTATTGAACTCGTATACACGGGCCATGACGCAGGCGTGGCTGTATCTGTTCCCTTCGTATTCTTCCCTGAGGTCTGAATGGGCGTCTAACTGGAGGACCGAGAGGTCGGGATATCGCTCAGAGTGGGCACGGACAGAGCCTATGGAAATCGTATGCTCGCCGCCGATGCAGACGACGGTCTTGCCTCCTCCGATCAGGCCGTGGACGTGTTTCCGTATCGCTTCCACTGCAACGGCATCATTGCCGCCGGGGTCCATGGGTTTAAGCGTGGCTATCCCGCCCGTCAATGTATAAATTTCGGCATCCAATTCCTCATCGTACAGCTCCACCTGTCCGGAAGCCTCCAGGATCGCTTCAGGACCCGATGCCGTGCCCTTTCCGTAACTTGTTGTGTGCTCATACGGTACGGGAAGGACCATCACCCTGGACCGTTCGAGTCCCGACCATTGTTCCGGCAGGGAGAGAAAATTGTCCGGCGGAAGGAGAATCACTCTTTCTTTTTCACTTCCAAATATTTTTCGAGAAGCCGCTGATAGAGGTCCCCGCGCCGGTCGTACAGCCGGGAAGGAGGCCGTGGCACCCGGGAGGCGACGGCGTACGCGGTCAGAAGCGGCAGGGCTATGGTCGTATCCGCATAACAGACAACGGCATCCGGGAGCTGATCGGGGTCGACCTTGCCCCAGGTCACAGCCTCGCTCGGCGTGGCGCCTGAGAGGCCGCCGGTATCAGGACGGGCGTCAGTGAGCTGCAGATAGTAATCATGGCCCGCCTCTTCAATCCCCAGAACTTCCTGAATATGCGGCTCGGTCTGGAGCACAAAATTCTTTGGAGATCCGCCCCCAAGCATGAGGATGCCGCTCTTTCCTTTTTCCTTCGCACCGAGCACTATTGCGGCGGTTTCGTTTATATCCCTGGCCACGTCCAGCCGGAGCCCGCTGCCGTCCAGCACAAGTCTGGCAACATTCAGCCCGATGGAACTGTCCCCGGGGGATGACGTGTATATCGGCACGCCCGCCCTGTAAGCCGCTGCCAGAACACTCACCCTGCCCACGCCGGGGAGGGCTTCCAGCTCGTTGACGTATCTGCCGATCCTGTAATGGAGCTCAGCCGTCGACATATCCCTGTTGAATTCAGGTTCCTTCAGGATCTTCATATAAAAGGCGTCGGTCGACAGCAGGACTTTATAATCAAACAGGATGTCGTAGATGCGGATGACACCTTCCTGCCGGAGTTTCCGATCATCGAGAAAGGGACTGCCAGGGTGCATGGTGAGCCCCAGTGCAAAGTGGGTGTCATGGTAGAGGTTCGCACCGGTGCTCACGATCCAGTCGACAAACCCGGACTCTATCAGAGGAATAAGAGAAGACATGCCGAGCCCGGCAGGAGTCAGGGCGCCGGTGATGCTCAGCCCAACGGTCACATCGGGCTCGAGCATCTTGCGCGTAAAAAGCCTGCATGCCTCACGGAGGCGGCCGGCGTTATAGGCCAAAAAAGTCTCCTCGATCAATTCAGCGGCAGAGATCCCGTTGACGATCTTCTTCGGCCTGATCGGCTTTGTCCTGAGGTAGCCGCTCCCGCTCACCATGCACTCACGGTATCAGGACGGCGGCAGCCACGACGGTCGTCCAGACCCCGCTCTTGCCGACGCTCGTTTGTGTGATATTGCGCGTCTTGACTATCTGGTCGCTCAACTTCCACTGGTCGAGACGCTTGTTGTAGCTCTCGTCGACGTCAAACTCAAGCCCGAGGATCGTCGCCAGCATCTGGGCCGCAATGTCCTCGGCATAGTCGCCGGTCGTCTTGTCGTCGTCGCCGAAGCTGTGGTGCTCCGAGAGATAACCGAAGTGGTCCCGGTCCCTGGGTATAGCCACGCCTACGGAGGAGCCTATGAGACGGTGGCGTTCGTTCGTCGATGCCTCGGCAAGGACCGCATGGACGATCTGTCCCGGCGTCAGCTCCTTTAGCCCGCTGCGCACGGTAACAATTTCACAGCGGGGAGGAAAGATGCTCGATACTCTGACAATATTGAAAGGGGCGATCTGCGCGGCACGGAGCGCGAGCTCGAAGCTCACGAGTTTCTCCTTGTTCTGACCGACCCCTTTCGTTAGGAACATTTTGGAAGCTACATACATGTTATGCCTCTCTCTTTGGGAAACCCTTCCCGCCTCTGATTTCTACCACCCGTTTTTCGGGACCGGCAATACCCTGCGACTGCATTTCATGATAACATCACAGGATCAGTTTTTTACAGAAAATATTTCAGAGCAAAGGCTTAGAGGACTACATCCGGGTTCACTATTCACGAGGCTTAGCGGACAACGGGGTCACGGATTGTTGACGAGCCGCACCACGGTCCTGGGACCGGGGATCTCGATCTTCTTCTCATGAAAGCGCGCAAGCACCGACTGGTAAACCTCAGCCTGGGCTGTCACAAAATCTTCGACGCTCACCCAGTGCTTGATCGCCAGGGTGATGCATGAGTCCCCCAGTTCGGCAATACCGATGACAGGCGCAGGGTCCTTCAGGACACGGGGGTTCTGCTGCAGGACCGTACCGACTGTATCGAGCGCAAGAGCGGTATCTGTCCCGTAGGCAATACCGACCGACAGATTAAGCTGACGGACCCTCCCATAGTTATGGAGTATCTCTCCCACAATCTTCCTGTTTGGAACAATGACACGGGAATTGTCCGTATGCAGGAGAGTAGTTGAAAAGAGGGCTATATCGGTCACCCGGCCGTAGACACCGAGCAGCTCGATATACTCCCCGACGGTATAGTGCTTTGCAAAAATTCCTACCTCTCACCTCTCACGTCTGCGAAGATGCGTCCTCCGTCTTCCTGGAGTTGAGGAGTTTCCGGAATCCCTTTTTTGTCAGGAAAAAGAGGAGTGCAACGGCAACGATGATACTCAGGAGTGGAAGGGTGATAGCAAGGATGCTCAGAACCGAGGCAATGCCCAGCTCGGCAGTTGCAACGGCGTGATTGCCGGTCCCTCCTGTCAGTACTGTTGACGCAGCTCTTACCACCGCTGTGGAGCTGTGGAAAAGGGCAGCTGTCCCGCCTCCGGCGATAATGGCGAGCGACCATTTCAGCAGAGGGTCCATACGGAGCATGCCCGACGCAGCAACCAGAATGCCGGCTACAACCGCCGCGGGCCCGGCGATCGTGTCCATGATATTGTCGACCCAGGGGATATAATACGCCGCTACCTCAAAGACGGCCGCAGCGGCAAAGGCCAGAAAGGCCGGGTAGGTGCCGATCCATTCAAAGCCCTGGGATAAGGTCATATGCCCGGAAAGGGAAGCGATGCTCATGGCCAAAAGAGGAATGAACACTCTGAAGCCGCACGCAGCACTCAGTCCCAGGCCGAGACAGATACTCAGGAGCGTTTCCATTCCCCTTCCCTTAACTGAACCGTATTATGCCTGGTGCCGGCATGTTTACCCTGCCGATCACCTCTCCGGCACTGAAGACTCTGCCTTTTCTATGGTGCATACTGTCCTCTTTTCTCTATCATTTTATCAGATATCCGCAGGATGTGAGTGTCTGCGTAAGGCAGATTTCACGCCGGCACTTCGCCCCAAACCCCAGGCACTTTTGCTGAGCGCCGATCTCCTTACTCCTCACTATTTACTATTCACTGCAGTCCACTATTTACTTCAGTTACTCACTTTACCTCTACCGATACCTTTCTTTCTTTAAACTGGTCACCGTTCACGTTTCACGCCGGCGTGTGATACAACACGACAGTCGGATAGATCAGCGGTTTGTAACGATAGGAGCGACCTTTTGGGGAGGGTGCTGGTAGTTGTTTATGCATACGCCGAAAGGGAAGAGATAAGGCTTATTTCGGCGAGAAAGGCAAGCCCGCGGGAAAGGAGAATATATGAAGAAAAGTGAGGAGATGCAGAAGGAATATGATTTCAGTAAAGGAAAGAGGGGGCCGGTAATACCCCAGCAGGGAAAAACAATGATCACTATCTGCATTGACACTGATATACTCGAGTGGTTCAGGGATGAAGCCGAGCGTGAGGGCCAGGGCTATCAGACAGCCATTAATCAGGCGCTTCGTAATTATATCAGGCAGGACAGGCGGCCTATTCAGGATATAGTCAGGGAAGCGGTGCGTCTGGATTTGTCAAAAATAAAGAAGGCTGGCTGACCTGCCCGAGTTAGTCCCCTCCCATTCACCTTTCTCTGTCGTTTAACTTTTCACCTTTAACCTGTTAACCGTCATTGCTTCCATCTCTACCTCTACCTGTTTTTGCCCTTTACTCCTTACGCGGAGGGCGCAGCACGGCAGAAAGACGCCGGTATTTTCTTTTTTTGCGAGATTTGATGTATATTATTATCCTGCCTGAATTAAAGTGCGAATGTTCGGAAGAGCCTGAAAGATAAGGACCTCCTCTCTGATTCAACCGCCTTGGGCTGTTTAAATCGATAACACTTGTTCCTAAAGAAAGAGGTATGAGAGCAGCATGTCGGAAATAACATTTGATACGCGGATTGCTCATTTTCCGAGAGCTCAGGAGGGTTACTAAAATGATCCAGGTAAACAACTTAGATAAATGTTATGGCCGTCAGGTTATTTTTGATAAGGCGGGTTTTACCCTCAATCCGGGTGAACGAGTCGGCCTTGTCGGCAGAAACGGGCACGGCAAAACCACTCTCTTTAAAATGATACTGGGGCAGGAGCACCCTGATTCAGGATGTATCAGTATTCCCAGCGGATATAAGGTAGGACATCTTTCACAGCATATCAGCTTCACGGAAGACACTGTGTTGAAGGAGGCGTGTCTGAGTCTCCGGGACAACGAGGACGGTATCGATGAGACATATAAGGCGGAAATCATTCTTATGGGACTCGGCTTTACCCCGGAAGATTTAACGCTCAATCCATCGGATCTCTCAGGGGGATACCAGGTCCGTCTTAATCTCGCAAAAGTGCTTGTCTCAGACCCTAATCTTCTCCTGCTCGATGAGCCTACCAATTATCTGGATATCCTCTCTCTTCGCTGGCTTTCACAGTTTTTGCGCAACTGGAAGAAGGAGCTCATCATTATTACCCATGACCGTGATTTCATGGATGGGGTGACTACGCACACTATGGCAATACACCGCTGCAAATTGCGGAAAGAAGCCGGCCCGACCGAAAAAGTATATCAGCAACTGCTGATGGAGGAAGAAATACACGAAAAGACAAGGGTCAACGATGATAAGAAGCGCAAGGAAACAGAGGACTTCATAAACAGGTTCAGGGCAAAGGCAACGAAGGCCAGGGCTGTTCAGTCGCGGATAAAGGCCCTGCAGAAAAAAGAGCGCCTCGAAAAACTGACGGAGATAAAGGACCTTGATTTCGCGTTCAGATCAGCATCCTTTACCGGGAAGGTGCTCATGGAAGTGAATGACATCTCTTTTTCTTTTGACGATGACAGCACTCCCCTGATTGACGGATTGACTTTTTCAGTCGGGAAAAAGGACCGTATCGCCATCATCGGGAAAAACGGCAAGGGAAAAACGACACTGCTGAATCTGCTCGCAAAAGAACTGAAAACGAAAGCCGGCTCTGTGAGGCATCATGATCAATTGCAGACCGCCTATTTCGGCCAGACCAATATAAACCGCCTTCATCTGCAGAAAACCGTTGAAGAAGAGATTATGGACGTGCATCCCGACGGCAGCCGGGGTGCGGCCCGCAAAATATGCGGCATTATGATGTTTCCCGGGGACCATGCGTTGAAAAAGATCAGCGTCCTTTCCGGAGGGGAAAAGAGCCGTGTGCTATTAGGCAAGCTGCTCGTCAGCCCCTCAAACATGCTCATGCTCGATGAGCCGACAAACCATCTGGATATGGAATCCAATGATTCCCTGGTCGAGGCGATAGATGAGTTTGGCGGCGCGGCAATTATAGTCACTCACAGTGAAATGATGCTCCACGCACTCGCCACCCGTCTGATAGTCTTTGATGACGGGAAAGTAACTTTATTTGAAGGAACGTATCAGGACTTCCTTGACCGTGTCGGCTGGAAAAGTGAAAATGAATCCGGTGCGTCGCGTGTGAAAAAAAACTCCCGGAACAATTCTATCAATAAAAAACAACTCCGGCGTGAGCGGGCAGAGCTGCTGAATAAAAAATCAAAAACAATGGGCGCCCTCCAAAAAAGCATCGATGAAGCGGAAAAAGAAGTTTTAACGCTGGAAGAAAAGATCGAACTTGAAAACAGGGAAATTAGAGAGGCCTCCCTCAGGGGTGAAGGGGAAACCATTAAAATACTCACAAAAAAGCTCCAACATTCAAAATCCGAACTCGACTCTCTTTTTGCAAAGCTTGACCTTTTGCGAACGGAGATCGAAGGCAGGACAAAAGAATTTGAGGAAGAGCTCGAAAATTTACTGACCGTTTCAAGGTGACCGGTGTTTTACTCCCTTGAGCACTGATTTTTTCCCACCAAAACCAGGGCGCTGCTCCACAGAAAACCCCGCAGCGGCAAGTCCCCGTCTAACAGCTCCGGCAACAGTAAAGGTTGCACAGGTCCCACCGGTCACTGTTTTTTCTCCGATCGCCATAAGAAGCTCATGCCGCCACATGGCAGGGTTTTTCTTTGGTCCATGACCATCCAGAAACCATGCGTCACAGGGAATTGTGAGTGCGTGGACCATTTCGAGGGCCTCCCCGATCCAGAGATTCAGGGTCAGGCTGCCGAAAGGCCGGGTTAGCTGTATCCGGTGCCACCCCGGTCTCGAAATTTCGATGCGGCTGTAAGCCCGGACAAGCAGATCAATAAGCGGACCTGCCTCTGTTGTGAACCCCCCGAGAATGGACGCCATTCGCTCAAAAGTGATTGGATGCAGTTCAACGGAATTGTAGGTAATCGCCCTGCCCGTGATGCCGGACTTGTCCAGAAAATCCATAAGGGCAATGAGCAGACGGCCTGCGCCGAAGCCTGTTTCACCTATTCTGAATTCTTTCCTTCCCTGCCCGGCCGGGACATCCGTTATGCCGCTGCCCTGAAAATAGATATACCTGGCTTCTTCAATGGCATTGACAACATCGAAGTAGCGGTCATCATAATGTTCGTTCACCAGATGAGGTGGAATCTGCACAGTTATGAATTCCGATTAAAGGGATTTATCAGTTCATAAAAGCCGGTGCCCCTGCGATCAGGCACATCCCGGGACCGGTTGTCCCGGGCATCCTCGAAGGGGAGCGCTTTGTCTATGGAGTCGACCCGTGTTAA
Organism: Nitrospirota bacterium; assembly: GCA_021811105.1. Taxonomy (GTDB): domain Bacteria; phylum Nitrospirota; class Thermodesulfovibrionia; order Thermodesulfovibrionales; family UBA6898; genus Sulfobium. The sequence goes on from JAJZPM010000008.1 coordinate 39,648, forward strand.
TTCTTCGTAAGACATGGGCCATTTTAACACGGTAAGGATATAAAATTGGTCCAGGCGGTATGGGATCGGCCATAGCAAACACCAACTGTTTTACCGGTGATTCAGCTGCCCGCCATAGAATCCCTCCGCAGCTGCTCCGGCTATGAAAAGGGTATTGCCGGCCAGATAAACCCAGTGGCCGAAACCCGGGGAACCATGCTGAAACATGCCGGGATACGTAAGCCGCCAGATCGCAAGAGGGGCGCTTGTCGCCAGCAGAGCAAAGGCAATGGCAATTTTTCGTTGAAACAGGGGCACCTGGGCACCTTTGTATTTGTCTTTCCAGGTCCGCCAACCGGTCCACGTGGTAGGGACCAGAGAGACCACGCCGACCGCAAGCGCGACGTTGGTGGACATCTCAAAACAATCGGGATAACTGAAGAGATGCAGAACCTGGAAGAGAAATGAGACCCCAAACAGGGATATGGGGAAGTGCGTCAGGAATACGTGCCAGTGGATTTTATAGCCCACGAAATTTCCTTTCATTATGCAAAAGCCTTGTTCGGCAGATAGTTGTCCCGGATGTCTTCAAAAAATTATGCCGGAACGGCTTCGGAGTCCCTTCGAAGCAGGTTTAAGCCCCCTCTTCTTTCTTCTTCTCCGCCGTCTCTTCCTTCTTGCGCGGAGACGCCAGGGCTTCGAATACGCCGGCTACCACTGCAATCCCGATGATTCCCGCCATCAAGCACGTTCTGATCTTCATGCCTTCACCTTACCATGGTCTGATTCATTGTTCAATGCCGGCACCTCCGCCTGCTGACGATGCATCAGGCGATGCTCACCCCGATGATATGGCCCATGAGAAAGGTCACCGCCGCTGCAGCGAACCCTATGAGCATCTGCCTGAGGCCTGAGTAAAGGACCGGCTTGCCGGTAAAGAGGGTGATCGAGGCGCCGAGGAAGAAAAGGCCGAGTCCGCTCAGGACCGCACTGGCCGCGATAGCCGGTGTCCCCGCGAGAAAGAGATAGGGGGACAGAGGAATAAAGGCCCCCAGGGCGAAGAGGAGAAAAGAGGTGAAGGCCGCCTCCCAGGCCGATCCGCCGAGTTCCCCTGGCGTCACGCCGAGTTCCTCCCGGGCGAGAGTCTTGATCGCACTTTCCTTGTCGCTCATGATGCTGGTGGCAAAAGATCTGGCGGCCGCTTCATCGAGCCCGCGGGACTCGTAGATCAGGACAAGTTCCTCGATCTCCTCTTGCGGGGCAGCCTCTACCTCCGCCTCCTCGGTCCGGATCTGCTTCTCGTAAAGCTCCCGCGAGCTCTGGACCGATATCCACTCTCCGAGGGCCATCGATATGCCGCCCGCGAAGAGGCCGGCGATCCCTGTGAGGAGGATACTCCTTGAGGCCACCGACGCGCCTGCCACGCCCATTAGGAGGCCGAAATTCGAGAGAAGCCCGTCGCTCGCGCCGAGCACCGCGGCCCTCAGGGCATTTCCTCCGGCCGCGCGGTGGCGGCCTTCGATCCTCGCAAGCATCCCTCCTTCCATGCCCCCCTTCGTCGTGACCGCGAGGTGCCGGAGAAGCCGCGCATGAGAAAGTTCGGTCGCTGCGATCTCACCGGTCTCCCCCTGACTGAGGTATGCGCCGGAGGTGTTCTTCTCGATTGTTGAGAGAGTAGGAAGGACAGATTCCACCCCGAGACGCGTGACGAGCCAACCCAGCAGGCGTGTCCGCCATGAGGTCCTGAAGGGAGGAATCGATATGCCGAGGTCCTGGAGCCTCACTTTAAACGTCTCTGCATGTCCCTCTTCCACCGCGGCCAACCTTTGATAAATCGCCGAGAGCCTTTCGTCCTTCTCGTGTTTCGCCATGAGCCGGTAGAGTTCGGCGCCGTTCATCTCGTCGCGCCAGTTTGCGATGTACTGTTCGATCTGCCTGTCCATTTTTTCTTTCATTATGCCCAGTCCTATTGTACCAATTCCGGAGAGAGGTCGCTTCAATGACACCTGAGGTATACCAGCAAAAAGATCGATGTCAAATCCGCTGTATAATAGAGTTACGGAGTTTTCCGATTGCGAGAGAAGGCGGCAATGCTTGATACCCTATATCGATTACAGTAAATGCGAGGGCTGCGGGGCCTGTGCCGAACTCTATCCGTTGTTTTTCGAGATGAGAGACGGCAGGGCATGGGTGATAAACCATGAGAAGTTTGTCGCCGAGAAGCACAGGGATGTTGTCTATAGCTGTCCGTTCCGGGCGATCACCGTGGAATAGCGCGGAGGGGTAAAGAGGAAGTAGGAAGGGAAAAGCTTCCCGACAACCTCGCCTGCGGCGTCCCGCGGATATGATCTGAAGATAACGGGCGTCAGGATGAACGTGAAAAGGGACATGCCGCCGACCCAGAGGCTGAGGGCGATCACATAGAGGTATCCCGCCGTCGTCTTCATACTACAAGTATATCTCAGTTCATCCCGCAACCGTGAAAGAGATGGATACCGTTCTGAGCGGCCGCAAGGCGGCCATCCGGGGTCTTCCTAACCCCGAAGAAGCATGCCTTTCAATTTTTCGGCATAGGCCCTGCCCTTGTTGTCGCCGGCAACGATCTCTATATCCTCCGGCCTGCTTACTCCGAGCCCGAGTTCGACCGCCCTGCTGATCTGCTCCTGCTCGAAGATCTTCCTTCCCATGATCGCCTCGTTGCTGCCGAGGTCCTTGAGGACCGCCAGTCCGACCGCATCGATGGCGATCCGGTCCGTGCCCGCGAGAATGAGATCCGCCCGCTTACGCTTCCCGGTCATGGGGCCGCCGTCGACAAACGCCTCGACGGCATCGAGCAAGATCAGGGAGGGAGAATAGGCCTGGTTGATCTCCGCAATCATCTTCCGCATCGACCGGAAGGACGAGTGAAGCTCGGTCATATTGCGCTTGTGGGTGACTCCGACGGAAAGCTTCAGGGACATTGTGAAGACGCCGCCGTAGCCGTGCGTCTTGAGGCAGCAGGTCGAGACAACGCATTCGGCATCCAGGACCGGTTTGGCGACATCGAAGCCGTTGTTCCAGTGGATCTGCTCCGGCCGAATCCGGACCCATTGACCGGGTGGAAGGTCTTCGAAGTTGATCAGTCCGACATTATGCTCCCTGCAGATCCCGACGACGCCTTTTCCCTTTATCACCTCTGTCGTTGCCGGGGGCCCGCTGCGCTCGCCGATCATCAGCGACGATGCGCCCATCCGCTTGAGATGGCCGATGAGATTGACGAGGGTATCGTTGTGCGTGGAGCCTGGGTACGGATCGGCGGTGTTGAAGTTCGGCTTGATCAGCACCTGCTTCCCCTTTACCGGGTTTACCCCGAGGAGGTCTATGGCGGTTTTCACGCCGTGCGCCCGGTCGGATGTGCAGACGAGGGTTACCCGCGCGGATTTCTGCCGTATATTCCGGCCCGGCGAGCCGGCTGCCGGACGTTCCCTATCATGAAGATCCGACATGGAAAGCATCGCAGCCGAAGCCCCTATCATGAACTCCCTTCGGTTGATCATAGGTGTCCTTCTCCCTTAATGCTACCATACCGGGCACTGCAAACCAAAGAAGAGAGGGCCAGCAAGCGGCGCCCCTGTGCCCGGCGACAGACGCCGGTCAGGTGCCGCCGCTGTTCACCGTTGCCGCCTTCTTCTGATGTGATAGAATCTCCTTATGGACGACATCGGACTGAGAGTCTCCGGCGGCATTCTCATATACAGGCTTTATGATGTGGCCTGGGACATAGACCTGAAGAAGGTCGAAGAAAAGGTGACGGAGTTCAAGCGTCAGAGCATTGACAGAAAACGCTTCAGCAAGGCATTTGAATTCGCAAACCCGCCGCTTTCCCTGAAACTTAAGACATTTGAAAAGACCATCGATGGAAGGCAATACCCCGTCAACACCTATGCGAAGGCATACGACTACGGGGTCCTGAGCATCATATTCGAGATACCGTTCAAAGAACTTTCAATGGCAGACTTCGAGGCCCTGGCGAGAAATGTGGAGGACCCCTTAAAAGAAGACTTCCCGAATGAGCTCGAACGTCTCATCGAGGACCTCGGCAATGCCCTTCACCAGCTCAGCCGGAGCAGGTTTGAAGAAGACTACATAGTCTATTACCTCAAACAGCTGAACCCTGAAAGAACCCCGGGAGACTTCCGCAGGACCTGTGACGTCGGGAACCTCCTTCTCTACGAGGAGGGGGAAAGCCCCCCGAGCGATGAGACAAAAGCGGAACTGCTTTCTTTCAGCTTCTCTTATTCGGACAACGACCTCGTCGTCCTGAGCTGGGACAGGGCGATCGTCATTGAGCCCAGCGGGAGCATGGACATTCCCGACCTTCTTGAGTTTGCCAATGCGCAGCTTCTTGAGCTCAGGGTGTATGACGATATGGTCGACAGGGAGCTTGATATCATCAACAACCGTGTCATGACGCAGGTCTCTCCGTCCATATGGAAGATCAAACATTACGAGGAACTGGCTGCGAGGGTGATGCGGACGGTTACGGACCTCACCGGCGTCACGGAAAAGATCGACAACTCCCTCAAGGTGACCGAGGATGTCTACTATGCAAGGGTTTACACATCCGCCCTTTCACTCTTTAAGGTGCGGCAGTGGGAGACGAGCATAGAAAGAAAAATAACCATAGCGTCGAGGGTCTATGACATGCTCTGCCGGGAGATATCGAACAGGAGAACAGAGCTTCTTGAATTCATAATTGTCATTCTGATCGTAATAGAGATTGTGCTGTTTCTTATTGCCGAGCTGTAAGATCGGAACGGTGAAAGATAACTTGTAAAATAACATAGATGAAAGAGGCACTAAAGGAAAAATTCCTGAGCGAGCTGACACCCCCGGAAAGGATCTTTTTTCTCAGGAAGGCGAAAGAGGCGGTCGCCCAGAAGGGATATCCGGCCGGGGAAGACCTTTTCTATTACTGTTACTTCCTCACACTGAGGGAACGCATGAGGAGCATCGGGACTGCGGGGGGTCAAGGATACGAGAGGGTCCTCCTTGTGCAAGGGACAAAGGAGATTGAAGAGACGATAAAGATGTACGAGGAGCGACTGGAAAAAAGAAAAACACTATCACCTGACCCTGAGGCCCTCCGCTTCATAGAATATCTCTCTGAATGAAAGCAGGATAACCCCTGAGAGACGGCCTTCAGCCTTCAATACCGGTCGGACGGAGGAGGAGGCGCTGGATAGTCTGGCGGTGGCGGTGGAGTATACGACCTCCTGGGCGCGGAACGCCTGTAGCCCGGGATCTGATTGCCCTTCGCGTACATGCACTGCAGATAAGCATAGTCATAACGCCGCTGGGCCTCATAGTAAGAGCCGGCCGCATAGCTGCTGCCCACCGCGCTGCCGTAAAGGAGTCCGGCACCGCCGCCTATCGCAGCGCCGGCGCCCATATCGCCCGAAGCGCTCCCAATGGCGGCCCCTGCTGCAGCGCCCAGGATTGTACCGACCACAGCACTCCTTACCGCAGATTCCTGTGCAGCCTGCTGACCTGTAACTCCACCTATCTGGTTGTAGGCAAACTGGCGGCAATCAGCGTCGTCTGAGCGAAACTCTTCGAAACTTTTGCCTTCACCCGGCAACGACATTACGCTAGGGCCGGTCGGCATCGTCGCGCAGGCCTGAAGCGCTGCGACCACCACTATAAGTGAAAATATCAGCACACGACGCATGGCATCACCTCCCAGACTCCGATGGCGGCTGCGCCGGCACCTTCTGCCATCCACCCGGACATCCCTTGACGTAGGGATAGTAGGCCTTTGACTCGCGGCAGTAATACCAGAAATCCGAAGGTTCGGAAGAAGACTCGTCTCGTTCGATGTATTCCTGGGGCTCTGACGGCACAGTATACGATGGCGCATACGGGTAATAAGTATAAGGGTAACTATATGGATAGTAATACGGGTAGGAATAAGAGTAATAGGGATAGTAGTAAGGGTACCCCCAGCCCCAGTACGGTCCGAACCATACATCGACATCATAACCTCGATGGTGACCGTAATAGCCGCCACGATAATACCCACCGGAATGGCCACCACCCCTGTAATAGCCATCTGAATGGCCTCCGCGGTAGTAGCCACCTGAATGGCCGCCGCCGCGACTGTAGCCGCCGGAATGACCACCGCCACCCCGGGTTGCAGCCGATGCCATGCCGCTTGCCAATAGGCTCATCGCTACCACAACCGCAACCAATAAAAACCTTAGCGTTCGCATTCTTTTGCCTTCCTGGTTACAAGCTATCATGGTTTCGATAAGATGTCAATAAAGCTGAAGAGGTGTGACTGCGCAAAAAGCAATCCGATTGAGCATAAAAAACGGCTTATGCTATAGATTCCGCTCTTATCCACTTTTTTACATCAGTGCTCAAGATCCCTCCGATCACGAGACTCTTCTTGCCGCCGTCAGCATATCGCGGATCACAAATTTTTCACGCGGCCCTATATCGGGCGCGAGTTCTGAAGACATCGGGGATCCATCTGCGGAACTCTCAATCCCCATACCTTCGTCAAAACGAGCGATAGCCCGATTTTCGCACATTACCGGGGCATGCGGGCCTACCCCGCCGGATAGGCGGCTTCTGCGGCGCATGGCCGGGTTGCTAATCTGCAACGCCCGCAATAACATTTTTATAGGAATAAATGTACTGTGAAAGGAGGAAACGACGATGACAAAAAAGACTGCATTCAGGAAACCTGCGATGTTTGTTCTTGGCGGCCTGGTCGGCACGGGTACGGCATTGCTTTTTGCCCCCGCGTCGGGGAAAGAGACGAGAGAAAAGATAGGCGACTTTGCGGGCGACGTGAAGGGTCGGGCACAGTGCTACGCACTGCGGGGCAGAGATAAAGTGGCCGGCGCCGCAAAGAGGACAAGGGATTATCTCACGCAGAGGAAATCGCTTATCGGCACCTCGTTCGATGCCGGGAAAAAAGCTTATGTTGCCGAAAAGAAGCGGCTGACAAAGGTTCATTGATTGCCGGTATGGGACCTGTTGCGGCGACAATGCAGGCGGGAAAGCAGGCTATACCTTTCCCGCTTCGGCTTGTCCGGGACCTTTTTCCCTCTGCCAGCCTGTTTCGGCCGCAATAAGAACTGATCGACCCTCGGTGAGACATAGCGGGACTCTTCAGTCCAGGCCAGCGCTTAATCACACCCGGCCGCTCCATCCCTCCCGCCGGTCTTCCAAAAGACTCCCGAGAACTGTAGACTCACCCCACTGTGCTGCGTAAACCCCACCGCTGTCTTTGCGGCAGCCTTTCGATGGCAGCCGCCGGTCGCCGCCCCCCCTTGACAGGATTTGTTATAATTACAAGGGGTCCGGTCATAATTCATAAAAATTAATTTGCACAAGGAGCGGGCGAATGCCGAACGAAGACCTTTCGAAACTGAAGATAGAGAAATCAGCGGCAGTCTCCTCTCCTCGCAAGCGCAAGAGACTCTACCGTGCGATCGCGGCGGCGCTTGCTCTTCTCCTTCTCGGCATCCTGTATCTCAAAGGGGTCTTCACCCCGGCCGTCCAGGTCGAGGTCGCCTCCGTATCGGAGATGTATCCTTCACAGGCATTCACCCTGCTGAACGCCTCTGGGTACGTAGTTGCCCAGAGGAAGGCCGCGGTCGCTTCGAAGGCGACCGGCCGACTCGTGGAACTTTCGGTCGAAGAGGGAAGCAGGGTAAAGAAAGGCGAGGTGATCGCCCGTCTCGAAAGCGGGGACGTGGCCGCTGCAAAGGACCAGGCAGCGGCGAACCTGAACGTCTCGAAATACAGTCTTGATCAGGCAAGGGCCGAGTTGAGCGACGCCACGCTCGAATACAAAAGAAGCAAAGAGCTTGTCGCCAAGGGCTATATCGCACAGACCGACTTCGATTCCGCTGAGGCACGGTACAAAAAGGCGGCCGCAGGGGTTGCGGCCGGGGAGGCGGCAGTAAAAGCGAACAAGGCGGCGCTGCAGGCCGCCGACGTGGCGATCGAGTATACCCTGATCCGTGCGCCCTTCGACGCGGTAGTCCTGACGAAGGACGCGGACATCGGCGACATGGTCACTCCTTTCGGCGCTGCCGCCAACGCAAAGGCCGCGGTCGTCACGATCGCGGACATGAGCTCGCTCCGGGTAGAGGTCGATGTCTCGGAATCGAATATAGAAAAGGTGAAGGTGGGCGAGCCCTGCGAGATACAGCTGGACGCGCTGCCCGAATCGCGCTTCCGCGGCAAGGTCCATATGATCGTCCCTACTGCTGACAGGACAAAGGCTACAGTGCTCGTGAAGGTCGCCTTCGTCGACAAGGACAGGCGGGTCCTTCCCGAGATGTCCGCGAAGGTCGCTTTTCTCGAAAGACCGGTAGCTGCGGAGGAAGAAAAGCCGAGGACAGTGGTGAACCCTTCGGCCGTAATCGCGAAAGGCGATAAGAAGGTCGTCTTTGTAGTCAGGGGCGACAGGGTAGCCGAAACGCCGGTCGAGCTCGGCCCTCCCTTGGGCGACATGGTCGAGGTCCTGGGCGGGGTGAAGGTCGGAGAAAAGGTGGTGTTGAAGCCCTCGCGGAAACTGAAGACCGGCGCAAAGATCAAGACGACCGTGCAATAATGAACCTCATCGTTGAATCAAGTAGAGGGCGAAGACATTTTGTAAAATCCCTCCTAACCTCCCTTTGCCAAAGGGAGGTATTATCACCCCCCTCCTTGGCAAGGAGGGGCGTGGGGAGAATTTCCGGAACTGCGCATTTAATCCCGAGAAGCGTAAGATGAAAACCCGGACCGGACCTATAGTCGAGGTCAGGAACATCTATAAGTCGTACCGCCGCGGGACCCAGACCGTGCCGGTGCTCGAGGACATCACCTTCGATATCCAAGAAGGCGAGTTTCTGGCGCTTATGGGACCTTCCGGGTCAGGCAAGAGCACCCTCCTGAACCTCATCGCCGGCATAGACAAGGCCGACTCGGGCACGATCACGGTCGGAGGCATCGAGATTACCTCTCTTTCCGAGACCGAACTCGCCGGATGGAGGGCGACGAACGTCGGGTTCATCTTCCAGTTCTATAACCTCATCCCTGTCCTGACCGCCTTCGAAAACGTCGAACTCCCGCTCCTGCTGACGGGACTGTCGAGGTCCGGGAGGAGGGAACACGTCGATCTGGCGCTCAAGGCGGTCAGTCTCTCCGACCGGGCCGACCATTATCCTTCGCAGCTTTCAGGGGGACAGCAGCAAAGGGTGGCGATCGCGCGCGCGATCATCACCGACCCGACAATCCTTGTCGCGGATGAGCCGACCGGTGACCTCGACCGGCATTCCGCCGAAGAGATACTCGACCTGATGGAGAGGCTCGTCCACGAGCTCGGCAAGACGGTCATCATGGTCACGCACGACCCGCGGGCAGCGGGGAAGGCGCATATCATCAAGCACCTCGAAAAGGGCGTCCTGAACAGCGATGTTCATTCTGAAGATACTCTTTAAGAACGCCTTCCGCCACAAGCTCCGTACGTCTTTGACGGTGCTCGGCATTACGATCGCAGTCCTTGCGTTCGGTCTGCTCCGTACAGTCGTCGGCGCATGGTACGCCGGCGTCGAGGCCTCGTCCGCTACGCGGCTGGTCACGAGGAACGCGGTATCGCTCGTCTTTTTTCTTCCCATCTCCTACAAGGAGAAGATCCGCCAGGTGCCGGGGGTGACCGAGGTCGGCTACTCAGACTGGTTCGGGGGCGTGTATAAGGACGAAAAAAACTTCTTCCCTAACTTTGCGACCGACGCGAAGACCGCCATAGATCTATTCCCGGAATTCATTATTCCCGCGGACCAGAAGACCGCCTTTCTCCGCGACAGAAAAGGCGCGGTCGTCGGCAGGAAAACCGCCGAGAGGTTCGGCTGGAAGCTGGGCGACATCGTGACGCTCAAGGGGACGATCTTCCCTGGAAACTGGGAGTTCGTCATCCGCGGGATATACCGCGGGGCGCAGAAGAGCACCGACGAAACACAATTCTTCTTCCACTGGAGCTATCTGAATGAATCGTTGAAAAAGACCGCCCCGTACCGCGCGGACAAGGTCGGCTGGTTCCTGATAGGGGTGAAAAGCCCTGACGTGGCGCCGGATGTCGCCGTTACGATAGACAAGATGTTCAAGAACTCCCTGGCCGAGACGATCACCGAGACCGAAAAGGCGTTCCAGCTGAGTTTCATATCGATGACCGAGGCGATCGTAGTGGTCATACGGCTGGTCTCGTTCATCGTGATCGTCATCATCATGGCGGTCATGGCCAACACCATGGCGATGACCGTGAGGGAGCGGACGGGCGAGTACGCGATCATGAAGACGCTCGGTTTCGGAGGATGGCATATCTCCGGACTCATCTTCGGCGAGTCGCTCGTGATTGCGGCGATAGGCTGCGCATCCGGCATCGCCCTAACCTTCCCTGCGGCCAAGGCCTTCGGCGATTCACTGAGTCAGTTCTTCCCTGTCTTCATCGTCGCCAGGAGCACAATCTACATGGACATGGCTGCGGGACTGATCGTTGCGACCGTCGCCGCAGTCTTCCCGATCTGGCGTGCAATCACCCTGAGGATCGCCGACGGGCTCAGGAGAATAGGCTGATGGCCATCCCGGTTTCCTACAGCTTCAGGAACCTCTGGACGAGGAGGCTCACGACAATATTGACCGCGTCAGGAATGGCCCTGGTGGTCTTTGTGTTTGCCTCGGTCATGATGCTTGCCGAGGGGCTGCGCAAAACTCTGGTGGAGACCGGTTCCTATGACAACGTAATCGTCATCCGCAAGGGGTCGCAGTCCGAGATGCAGTCCGGCGTAGACCGGGCGTCTGCGTCCATTGTCGAGACCGCGCCCGAAATCGCGATCGGCGCGGACGGCAGGCCCTTCCTCGCAAAGGAACTGGTGGTGATTATCAACCTCCTCAAGCGGGGTAGCGATAAACCCTCGAACATCACGATCAGGGGCATCGGGGAATATTCCCTTGCGTTGCGGCCCCAGGTGAAGCTCGTGGAAGGACGGATGCCGAAGTCCGGTGCGTCCGAGATCATTGCAGGGGAGAGCGTGGCGAAGCGGTTCAGGGGAGCGGGCATCGGCGAGACGATCCGGTTCGCCATGCGGGACTGGACCGTAGTGGGTATATTCGATGCGGGCAGGACCGGCTACAGCTCGGAGATCTGGGGCGACGTCGACCAGCTTATGCAGGCGTTCCGCAGACCCGCGTATTCGTCGGTGCTGTTTAAGCTGCGCGATTCTTCGGAGTTTCAGAAGGTGAAAGACTGGATCGAACACGATCCCCGTCTGACCCTCGAGGCAAAACGCGAAACAAGATATTACGCCGACCAGTCCGAGATGATGGCCAAGTTTCTCCGGATCCTCGGGATCACGCTCACGATCATCTTTTCACTCGGTGCGGTCATAGGCGCGATGATCACGATGTACGCGGCGGTGGCGACCCGCACTGCGGAGATCGGGACGCTCCGTGCGCTCGGTTTTCAGCGTAGGAACATCCTCGCGGCGTTCCTGATCGAATCGATGCTCCTCGGCCTGAGCGGCGGGCTTATGGGATTGTTCTTCGCCTCCTTTATGCAGCTCATCACGATCTCGACGGTCAACTGGCAGACTTTTTCCGAACTCGCCTTTTCCTTTACCCTCACGCGGGGGATCATCGTCAACTCCCTCCTGTTCTCCCTGATCATGGGGTTTGTGGGAGGCGTGCTTCCGGCGGTCAGGGCCTCGCGGATGAACATCGTCGATGCGCTCAGGACAAGCTGAGCAAGACCGCCGGTTTTCCGAGCGAGGCCCTAAGACCTCCAAGCACCAGACTTGTGAATAACAGGCCGAACGTAATATAGGCCGCCATGAGCGTCCCGGTATAGGGTTCATAAAGACCCTTCAGCAATCCCGGTACTATTCTTACGACAATAAAGTGCAAGCGTCGGCACCACCGCCGGTTTCCAGTCCGTACCTGCTTTCACAGCCTCTCCACCTTTCTTCTCTTCCCTAACCATACCCCAAGTATCCTTTCCGGGCCTGCGGCCCTAGTAACAGGCAAGCCTCCCGGCAACTCAAAAACCCGCGTCCCGCACCAAAAATCGTGTTCGCATTATTTTGCGGACTTATCAGCAGGGTGCAATGAAAAAATGGGCGAAGGTCATAGATGGCCCGATGTTCACCGAAAGGCTGGAGGGCACTAAAGAGTGCGAGGGTTACTGTTTGCACAAAGATGATTTACACCCATGTCCGGCGAAATGTGAATGTGCGTACGTTCGTGAAATTGTGCAAGTGATCTTGAACTGGCCTAAACAAGGATTAGCTGTGAAATAGCGAAATGGGTTGTTCCGGCGTCTTGCAATCCCGGGAAAATAGCGATATGCTTTATGGAACATTTTCAGCAGGAGGTTATTATGAATAAAGAGGACGAGATAAGGAAAGTGGCTTACGAACTCTACGAGCGGAGCGGCATGATCCCGGGCCGGGAGGTCGAAAACTGGCTCAAAGCGGAAAAAATCGTACTGGCGCGATATGCGGAGCGGGCAAAGACAGCGGCAGATGCGCCTCCGGCCAAAAAGGCCGCCACAAAGACAAAAACCTCCAAGACAGAATCCGCGAAGACACGGCAAGTGAAGGCCGAACCCAGGAAGGCCGAGCAAAAAAAAGCAAGCCCCAAGAAAAAGTAAAGAACGGACGGTTAAGAAGACGGGCGACGTCGTCTGGTTTTGAGTGGCAGATGAGAGTATCCCCCGGGACTCTTGACTCTTCCCACGCATGCCTGGAGTCTTTTTTGCTAAGATCTCCGTAATAACCTGCACCAAATAAAGGAGAAGATATGAAAAATGCCGACGAAAAAGACCTGAAGACGATCGTTGCACGAAGAATTGAATTTTTCAAAAAAAAGCCGGAGTCCGCGATATACCGGCCGAAGGTGACATCGAAGCACATCAGAGGCCTGTATACCGAAACAGCGGTCAGGGAACACCTGGTAAAGGCAGATTACGGGGAAGCCGCCGGCGGAACCAATCAGGCCCCCAATCCGATAGAACTCCTCCTGGCCGCTTTCGCGGCCTGTATCGAGAGCGCCTTCTACGAGTTCGCGGCCCACGAAGGCCTTGCGGTACGTTCGGTAACGGCCGAGGTTGAAGGCACGCTGGACCTCAGGGGGCTCTTTATGATCGACGACGTGGCCGCGGGCTTTCAAGACCTCACCTATACCCTGAACATCGAGTCACCGGATGACGAAGAGAAAGTGAGAAGCCTTGCGGAAAAAGTGGTCGGCCACTGTCCCGTGGTGGACAGCCTGATAAACCGGACGCCTGTATCCGGTGTGATCAATATAATCAAAGCCGGCAGTTAATAAGAAGTTCATAAGTATGAAGACATTCGATTAAAAAATCCCTCCTAACCTCCCTTTGCTAAAGGGAGGAAAGTTGCCCCTTTGGAGTAACGCCCCCAGGCTCCCTGCCTGCCGGCAGGCACGGCGCCTCTCCCCCTCTTTCCGCACTCAGGCGGATTCGCCGAGGAGAAAAGATAAGAGGGGGTAAAAGGGGAGTTATGATCCAGGAGAGGTGTGCGGGGAGATTTTATGTCCAATGTTCTTTTAACTATGCACTTGGTAATTTATAAAGGACCATAAGTATTCACTAGATTTCGTAGTCGTGCAGAAATAGATGGATGCTGCCTCATGATATGGGTAAAAATTCCCCACCCCTTGGGGAATTTTTCTACCCCAATCTGCCTTCTTGATCCGAAAAAAATCCGACGGGGCCTGTAATTCCGGCATTTTTTTCATGGCACTCTATTTGCTTTTTATTTTTAATACTTATGCTTGAAACCCTGTTGTGCTCGAGCAATCCGATACTCGTCAGAAGTCTTTACGCCATCCTGAGAGACGAAGGCTACGGCGTCGATACCGCCGACCATCCTTCCCTTGCTGTGCAGCTGGCACTCAAAAAGAGTTACGCGGCGCTGATCATCGATTCGGAACCCTTCGGCCTTTCGGTCGAAGACGCGATAAGGATAATCAAGATCATCCTGCCCGGGATAGTGGTAATCTTCGTGGGATATGATAGTCTTGAGTCAGACGTCCTGAGCATCGAGGCCCCCATAGACCTCGAACAGTTCAAGAGGGCGGTCCACCGCATCGGCAACATGCATACCATGCATTAGAAATCACGAGAAAGGGGAATTTATGGAACCAAGAGAGATCATTCTGAAGGCGTTTGAATTAGGGAAACCGGAACGAGTCCCTGTCACGCTCTTCGGCGGCGGCATGTGGAGCATCAAGGACTACGGCTCGTCTTTCGAGGAACTGGGCAAAGACGCCGTTAAAATGGCCGACATGTGCGTAACCGAGGCGGACAGGATCAGGAGCGACGTCATCTATGTCGGCTCGGGGTACAACAACTTCCATGCGTCCGCGCTCGGGGCCAAATTCGGGGCGGGCATAAAATACCGTGAGATCGGCGCACCGGACCTCACCCAGCATTTCGTCCATACGGAAGAGGACATCGCAAAACTCGATATGGACGATCTGTTCAAAGACCCCGTCATAAAAAACGTCCTCGATGCGACTCGGATCGTCAGCCAGAAGATAGGGAAAAAGTATCTGGTGACCATGACCTGCTGGGGGCCCTTCACCCTGGCAGCCCGCTTCGTGGGCGAAGAGGACTTCATGAAATTTACCTTCAAGAAACCGGCCTTCGTCGAAAAGATGGTCAACTTCTGCGCGGACCTGCTGATCCATCTCTATGGACCGCTGGTTGCGGACGGCACGCTTGAATGCCTCAGCATCGCCGACCCCACCGCGTCGGGAGACGTCATCAACCCGAAACAGATGGCGAAATTCGGGGTGCCGCCGCTGAAGAAGATGAGCGACTGGGCGAAGTCGAAGAGCGTCCATACCATCCTGCATATATGCGGCAATACGAGCGACCGGATCGAGCAGTTCATCGATACCGGCTGCAGCGTCATTTTTTTCGACCAGAAGGTAGACATCGCCAAGGCGAAAGAGGTGCTCGGCGGAAAGATGTGCTTCGGCGGCAACGTCGCGCCCGTCCACGTGCTCCTCAACAAGACTGCGGCGGAGGTGGAGGCGGCCTGCAAAGAGGTGATCGAGATCGCCGGAAAGGATGGCGGCTTCATACTCGTTCCCGGTTGCGACATACCGCCGACGATCCCCTACGAAAACATCAAGGCGTTCCACGATGCCGCCTTCAACTGGAAGTATTGAAGATTGACCGAATATTGCATAAGGACGAGAGCAGACATGCTGAAAAAAGCCATAGAATCGGCAAGATACAATTCTGATTCACGTAACTATTCACTATTCACTTTTTTGATGGAAGGGAGGTGAAGTCGCTCACTGGGTAAAGACCCGAGGCCCTCTTCAGAGGGGGAGGTAAATAATGGTGCTTGAAAGCATAACACACAGCATCCGGCCGAAGCGCCGGAAAATGCAAGGGAGGAAAAAGAGATGGCAGCAGAGAAAAAAATGACAGTGGAAGAAGTCAACGAGTACATGAAGAAACAGTGCGGGTTCGTACCGAGAATGTTCCAGATCATCAACACGGTCACCCCGGAGCCTGGCAGGACCTTCGCTGATTTCTATGCGAGCATCTTCGGTGACGGCGCCCTGTCGCGCAAGGTGAAGGAGCTGATGTTCATGTCAGGCGGCGTCGCGTATTGTTCGCCGCGCTGCATCATCCACGTGATACCCGCCATCAACGCAGGCGCCACCACGGGAGAGATCTTCGAGGCGGCATCGGTGGGAATGATCCTGGCGGGCTTCGTCCCCGGCGGACCAGGCATCCCCTACGCGTTCGAATACGCGCTCAAGTGTCTCGACATCGAAGCCAAGTACAGAAAGGGCGAGAAGTGGGAATACCTGCCGCAGCCGAAGTTCGATCACGGGGTATTCTAGGACAATAGATAAGCGGTAAGGGCGAACTGCTCTCTTCAGCGAGTCGCCGTGGCGACAGTTCGCCCTTACAAAAAAAGAGGCAGCCTCCTTTACGAAAAAGGAAGGCTGCCCAGTGATTTGATAACGTATTGTATCACAAATTCCCTTAAAAGGAGAGCTGATGTTCAGATTTCAAAAAGCGCAGAAAACTTTCACCTTCAGCGGTATAAAGATAGGCGGACAGCCGGGCGAGAACCCGCCCCTCATGATCTCATCGATGTTCCACAATAAAGACAAGATCGTCCGGGACCGCAAGGGGGACTTCGACCGCGAGAGGGCAAAGGAGATCATAAAAAAGCAGGAGGAGCTTTCCGAGGTCACCGGTATTCCCGGAATGGTGGCGATGGTGGCCAACTCCCCGGAAGAGGCAAAGATCTATACGGACTTTTTCCTGGAGACGACGAATATGCCCTTCGGCATCGATATGTGGGTTGCGGAGCAGCGGGCAAAGGCGACGGAGTATGTCTCAAAGCTCGGCGTCCAGGACAAGTTTCTGTATAACAGCATCACCCCCTGGGACAAGGACATCAAGGGCCAGATCCTGCGGCTGAAAGACCTCGGGATCAGGCACGTGGTGGTACAGGCGTTCGACGACCAGGACCAGTCGCCCGCCGGCAGGGTAAAGTCCCTCGAATCCATCCTGGCGCAGGGCGCCGATTCGTTCGAGACGATCATCGTCGACACATCGGTCATGAACCTGCCGTCGACATCGTTTTCCCTTGTTGCAAACAGGCTGATCAAGGAGAAGCACGGACTCCCCTGCGGCGGCGCTTACTCCAACGGGACGCATATGTGGAAGGAGATAAAGACGACATGGGGAATGGACGGCTTCAAGGCGATGGACGCGGTGGTGCAGGGTATGGCATCGGCACTCTGGTCCGACTTCAACTTCTGCGGTCCAGCGGTAACCGCGCCGAGGGTCTTCCCTGCGGTCGCGAGCGCACATATACTTCTTTCGACGCTGGTCTATGATGAAAACGGCATTATCTACGACAACCCGCGGCTCCCGATACGAAAGCATTTCGGCGACTTTATCGCGAAACTCCTGGAAGGCGGAGCGAGGAAAAAAGGAAAATAAAAAATTTACATACGGAAGGAGAACCACGGTTCATGAATTCAAGAGAACGAGTATTGAAACTCTTTAAGAAGGAGGCGATCGACAGGGTACCCTGCTTCAGCGGCATGGGGAACATCACCGAAACCGGGATCAACAAACTCGGCTACCGGTTTGCGGGGATCCATCTCGATGCCAAACAGATGGCGGACACCGCCGCTACGACCTACAAGCTCTTCGGATACGAATGCGGCGTCGTGCCGGTCGACCTCTGCGTCGAGGCCGAGGCGATGGGGTGCGTCATTAATGTCTATCCCCATGCGGAAGGCATACTCTACCCGACGATTAAAGAAAAGCTGATCCACGGCGAAGACGAGATGAACATCTCGCTTCCGTCCGACCTGGCGTCGAGGGGCAGGGTCCCCCTGCTGAAGGAGGCGATCCGGCTGCTGAAGGCCGACATCGGAAGCGAAGTCGCGATCGGCTCCTACGTACTCGGGCCTTTCACCCTTGCCGGCCAGATCATGGAGCTGAACGACCTGCTGAAGCTCTCTTTTAAGAAGGCGGACAAGGTCGCTAAACTCCTTGATGTGATGGCGGATGCCCTGATCATCGTCGCAAAGGAGTATGAAAATGCAGGTGCCGATTACATCACCGTCAGGGAGATGGGCGCTACAAGCGACGTTCTCAGCCCGAGAGTCTTCAAGAACCTCATCCTGCCGCCGCTCCAGAAGGTGATCAAGTCGATCTCGGGGCACTCCGTGCTGCATATCTGCGGCAAGACGAACGATATCGTCACCTCGATGATGGAGGCGGGCCCCACCGCGATAAGCGTCGAGCAGAAAAACGACGTAGCCGAATCACGAAAGAAGCTCGGCGGGGACGCGCTGATCTTCGGCAACTTCGACCCTTACAATGTGCTCGTCTCGGGCAACGAGGAACTCGTCCGTTCGACGATCAGGAAATGCATCGACGACGGCGTGAGCGCGGTCTGGCCCGGGTGTGACATCTGGCCGACGGTGCCGCCCCAGAACATGATTGCAATGATGGATGAAATAAACACATATGGAGGTAAAAAATAATGGCTGACGAAACAAGGAAAAAAGAGATTCTCGACAAGCTGAGAAACGGCGTGATCCAGTACGACGAGGACGCCTGCAGGGAGGGCGCCCAGGAGGCGGTCGCGGAGGGGCTCGATGCGAATGAGGCTATCTTCGACGGTCTCGTCTCGGGCATGGAGGAGGTCGGCAGGCTCTTCGAGGCCCAGGAGTATTTTGTGCCTGAGATCCTGATGTGCGCAGACGCGCTCTATGCAGGCCTCGAGATCCTGAAGCCCCATTGCAGGCAGATGGACCTCGGGGTGAAGGGCTCCGTCGTCATCGGCACGGTCGAAGGAGACGTCCACGACATCGGCAAGAACCTTGTCAAGATGATGTTCGACGTTGCGGGCTTCACGGTCTACGACCTCGGCAGGGATGTCCCGCTCGACAAGTTCGTCGAAGAGCAGCTGAAGACCGATTCCGAACTCGTCTGCCTCTCGGCGATGATGACGACCTCGATGGTCGGTATGCCGAAGGTGATCGAGAAGATCAAGGAGAAGAACCCGAACTGCATGATCATGATCGGGGGCGCACCGACATCCAAGGAGCTCGCCGACAAATGGGGCGCGGACGGTTACGCCGAAGACGCCAGCAATGCGCTGAAAGAGGCGATCAAGATGGTCGCGTTCCTGAAAAAACTGAGGGACGAAAAGGCGCAGAAGAAGTAGACAGCCCGTGGATGCGAAACAGCTGAAGCAGTTTCTGCAGGCAGAGGGCGCGACACTCGTCGGCGTGGGCGATGTGACAAAAGCACTGCCGAAGGAGATCGTCCATCTCAACAGGGGCATTGCGATCGCGCTCAACCGGAGCCTGACAAAAGAGGCCGTCGATAAGCTCGTCCGCCTCCAGACCCTCACCGAGGGCTGGCTGAAGGCGAACGGCCACCGCAGCCTTTCGATCCCGCCGGATTCGGACCGGAGGAAGGACAAGCTGATCACGAAGCTCTACAGGCTCTTCTGCCACAAGACCGCGGCGACATGCTCGGGTCTCGGATGGATAGGCAAGAACGGCCTGATCATCAACGAGCAGTACGGTTCGAAGCTGACCTGGGCCACCGTCCTTACGGACGCCCCTCTCGGCGCCGACAGGCCGTGCGTCTCTTCCCGGTGCGGCGACTGCGATCTGTGCGTGAGGCACTGCCCCTCGGGCGCGGTTCAGGGACATCTCTGGTCGCTCCGCAACCCGCTGAGGGAGATCGTCGCGTACGACAAGTGCAGGTCCCTGAAGTCGGGCCGGACGGCGCTGAAGGGAAAACCGAACTGCGGGTTCTGCGTCACCGTCTGTCCCTATTCACGGAACGGAGCAAAAAAATAATGTTAATAGCATCAAGGAAGAAAGACAATTATGCAAAATCTCCCCTGCCCCTCTTTGCCAAAAAGTCCCGAAAGCTTTCGGGATTTAGCAAAGGGAGGTTAGGAGGGATTTTTTGATCATATTGTTCTGAAATAAGATTACAAGAGATGTTAAATACAGCCGATTATATTAGGAGGTAATGATACATGAGCCGTAGGTTTAAGGTAATATTCCAGCCGGCAGGCCGGCGTGGGGAGATAGAGGAAGGGACCACGATCCTGAAGGCGGCCCAGAGTCTCGGCGTCGACCTCGAGGCGCTCTGCGGAGACAAGAAGGTCTGCGGGAAATGCAAGGTCAGGATCGAAGAAGGATATTTTGAAAAAGACAATATGTTGTCCGGCATGCAGCACGTCACGCCGCTGGAGCCGACCCCGGACGAGATGAAGCATATCAAGCCCGAAGACGGGCCCGGCATCAGGCTGGCCTGCTCCTGCGAGATCCACGGCGACCTCAAGGTCTTCGTGCCGGAGCGGTCGAGGGCCGGCAAACAGGTCGTGAGGAAGGCGGCAAAGGAACTTTCGATCGCGCTCGATCCCGCGGTCAAGAAATATACCCTGACGCTGACCGCTCCGACGCTTCACGACATGACGACCGGCGACTACGAGCGTGTCGTCAAGGCCATGGACGACACTTACGGCATCAAAGGTTTAAAGTTCGATTTTGAAGTGCTCCTCCAGCTTCAGGACGCGCTGCGGGCCGGCGAATGGACCATTACCGTCACGGTCTGGATGGGCATGGAGATCATCAAGGTCGAGCCGGGCCATGTGGATGTCTGCTACGGTCTTGCGGTCGACATCGGGACCACTACCTGCGTCGGCTATCTCTGCGACTTATCGACCGGCAAGGTGATCAACACCGAGTCGATGATGAACCCCCAGGTCCCCTACGGCGAAGACGTGATGTCGAGGATCACTTACGCCATGACCAACCCCGAAGGACTGAATACGATGCAGCACGCGATAATCACCGGCCTGAACGAGATCATCGAAAAGGTGGTCTCTGAGGTGAAAAAGAACGGCCCTCATCCGGGTTTTGCGATAGACGACCTCACGATCGTCTTCAATACCGCAATGCACCATATCTTCCTCGGGCTGAACCCGGTCTACATCGGCCGCTCTCCCTTCATCCCTGCGGTGCAGCGGTCGCTAGACATCAGGGCACGGGACCTTGGCATTAAGATCAACCCGAGCGCCTACCTGCATGTACTGCCGATCGAGGCCGGGTTCGTCGGCGCGGACAACGTCGGCGTGCTCATCGCCCAGGAGCAGTACTTCCAGGACGAGATGGTCCTGGTCATCGATATCGGCACGAACGGCGAACTCCTGCTCGGCAACAAAAACAGGGTATGCTCGACCTCGTGCGCGACCGGCCCCGCCTTCGAAGGAGCGCAGATAAAGTTCGGCATGAGGGCTGCGCCCGGCGCGATCGAGAAGGTGAAGATCGATCCGGCTACCAAAGAGCCGATGTACAAGGTGATCGGGAAGGCCGACTGGCACACACATATCGAGGGCAAAATCAACGCAAAGGGCATCTGCGGGTCTGCCATCATCGACGTGATCGCCGAGATGTTCCTGGCCGGGATCGTCGACAAGACCGGGAAGTTCGTGATGGACCTAGGCACGAACAGGGTCAGGAGAGATTCAAATGGGAAACCGGAGTATGTCCTGGCGTGGGCGGAAGAGACATCGATCAATCAGGACATCACCGTGACCCAGGCGGATGTCCGGGCCCTCCAGTTGGCAAAAGGCGCGCTCTACACAGGGACGAAGCTGATGATGCAGAAAATGGGCGTCACCAAACTCGACCGGGTGGAGCTTGCCGGCGCCTTCGGCAGCCACATCGACCGCGAGGCGTCGCTCACCCTCGGCATGTTCCCGGACGTCCCGATCGACAAAGTAGTGGTCGTGGGCAACGCCGCGGGCGACGGGGCAAGGATGGCGCTTCTGAACAAGGCCAAGAGGCAAGAGGCGGACGAGCGGGCGCGCTGGGTCGAGTTCGTCGAGATCGCGACCGAGCCGGCGTTCGAGAAGGAGTTCATGCAGGCGATGCATATCCCTCATATGAAGGACAAGTTCCCGAACCTCAGGGCTATGATCGAGAAATCCGGCAGCACGGTGCAGATCAAAGGATGAAGTGAAAGGATGGGAGCAGTGCATGACTAAAGTGCGCATCAATTCCGGTATCTGCGGATTTACCGCAACGGTGACGGCCGAAAAGATCGACAAAAAGAAGGTACGAATCACGATCGAGTCCGACTGCGAGATGGTACAGAAACTCGCTGCTGAGCTGCCCGTCCTCGATATGATGTCGGCCTTCACGGCCCACCTGAACAACCCGGTCTACCGTGCGGCGAGCAAACACATCAGGCATGTCGCCTGCCCGGTGCCCTCCGGGATACTCAAGGCGCTCGAGGCCGAACTGGGTCTCAGCATCCCGCGAGATGCGGGTATAATTTTTATAAAGGAGTGATCATATCTTACAAACGTGAAAGCAATGTCCTTAATTCTGATATCAATCGCATATCTGGCATACGCGGCTTTCTGGGTGCGGCTCAGCCTGCATGCGGTCGTATGGCTCCGGGCAGCGAGGCAACATGCGACGGGACCGTCAGCGCCCCCGGGAAAACCGCTTCATGCGTCCGCCATGACGCTGATCGATCTTTTTTTGTTCAGAAGGCTTTTCGCTTCGAACAAACCCCTTTGGCTCGGCTCATGGGCGTTTCATACCGCTTTTTTCATCGTGATCCTCCGCCATCTCAGGTACTTTCTGGAGCCGGTCCCCGACTGCATCGTGCGGGTCCAGCCCTTCGGGGTTTTTGCGGGCTATCTTATGGCCTTCTCACTGGCGTATGTCATATTTCTGAGGACGGTCACAAAGACCAGGTATGTCTCCTATCAGAACTATCTCATCCTCGGCCTCGTATTCCTCATAAGCGCCACCGGGCTTCTCATGCGAAATTATTTCCCGCCGGACCTTGTGGACGTGAAGAGCTTTGTGATGGGCCTCGTGGCAATAAGGCCGGCGCCCCTGCCGGCAGGATTTTTTTTCTCTCTACATTTGTTCCTTGTGCTCCTTCTGGTGCCGTTTCTTCCGTTTCATCTCTTCACCGCGCCGTTTGTCGCTTTCGAGGCTAGAAAGCGTGAATTCCGGCTGGACAAGGTGATGCATGACCGGTAACGGAGAAAAAAAGAAGGCTGTGCCGGACGACCGGTCTTTCACAAAAGAGCTTTCGCCCCTGCAGCTCATCGAGATCGACACCTGTACACAGTGCGGGGAGTGCCTCAAGTACTGCCCTGTGCAGGACGTTACCGGCAACCCGCTGATATCTCCTCCGGAGAAGATACGGATCTTCCGCGAATTCATCAAGGCCACTGACGGGTTGAAGGCGAGGCTCTTCGGGCCGCGGGATATCGACCGGAAACTCCTCGAAGACTTCACAAAGGCGGTCTATGAATGCACCACCTGCGGCGCCTGCGGGCAGCACTGCACGGTCGGAATCTTCACCCAGAGACTCTGGCCCATGCTCAGGAAGGAGATGGTGAGAAGGGGCCTCGGCCCCATCGGACCTCAGGTGAATTTGCCGAAGGTAATCGGGGAAACGGGGAACCCATACGACAGGCCTGCAGCGGAGAGGTTTTCCCCGTGGTTCCCCGAAGACGTGAAAGTCGTGGACAGGGCGGATATCGCGTATTATGCCGGATGCACCGGCGCATATGAGGCGACTCCGATGGTGAGGGGCGACGTACTCGTGCTCGGGGCGATCGGCGAGCCTTTTACTATGTTGCCGGCCGAAGACGAGGTCTGTTGCGGATTTCCGCTCTTCATCACAGGACAGCACGATATGCTCGAAGACCTTGTCTCCAGGCTCGTTGCCGCATATCAGGCGAAGGGGGTCAAAACACTCCTTTGTTCGTGTCCCTGCTGCGTGAATATCATGTCCCGCGACTGGCCTCTTTTCTACAAGAAAGAGCTGCCGTTCAGGATACGTCACATTACCCAGTTCGTAGCGGCCGCCATGGAAAACGGGAAGCTTACTATCCGGAAAGAGCTGCGCCAGAGGTTGATCTACCACGACCCCTGTTATCTGAGCAGGGGCGTGGGGATCATGGAAGAGCCGAGGGCCGTGCTCAGGGGTATTCCAGGCGCTGAACTTCTTGAATTCAACAGAAACCGTCTGGAATCGAGATGCTGCGGCGCAGGAGGGGCGGCGCGAAAGATTTTCAGCGGGAACGCGATTGAGATGGGAAGACACACTATAGCCGAGGCGGTCGAAAAGAAGGCGGACAAGCTCGTCCTGAGTTGTCCGGCCTGCTATGCAAAAGTCAACGAGGCGATGGTCGGATACGACAAACAGATCGAGATCGTGGATATCATGGAACTGGTTGCGAAGATGCTGGGAAATACATAGTAACAATGCACAGTTATTTAGGAGTGCCCGAGCAGGATGACATTGATCTTGGTAACTCCCCCAAACCCCCTCTTAAGCTAAGAGGGGGCGAGGGGGCGTTATGAAAATGCGAGGTAGCGATGAGCCATTTTAAAATCAGGTGCAGCAACTGCGGCAAGGAGCTCGGCGAGGTGTACTGCGCCTTCTGCGAACACTGCAAAGACGCACTGCTTGTCACAGAATACAAGGAAAGGAATTTCCGGACGGACAACGGGAAGGGCATCTGGAGGTTCAACTGGCTCCCGGTTCATACGCCGTTCTTTGAGCAGTCGGGCACGGTAGTGTACCAGTCTGGCGGGCTTGCGGACCGGATGGGGCTCGGCGATCTCTTTATCGCCTTCAACGGCTTCTGGCCGGAAAAGGGGGCGCACCTCCAGACCTGCACCTTCAAGGAATTCGAGGCGGCAGTCGTGCTCCAGAATGCGAAGGAAAACGGGGTAAGCGGCCTGATCGTTGCCTCCGCGGGCAACACGGCGAGGGCCTTCGCCCATCTCTCGGTGGTCTCGGGTTTTCCAGTCGTCATCGTCGTGCCTACGATGTGCCTGATGGAGATGTGGTATCTCGAAAGCTCCCTGACAATCCCGACGCTTGCCGTCGGAGACGGAGACTACTCCGACTCTATAGACGTGGCAAAGAGGATCGCTTCCGTAGTCGGCTTTCCATTCGAAGGCGGGGTAAAGAATATTGCCAAGAGAGACGGGCTCGGCGCAGTGCTTCTCGAAAGCGTCGCGGCGATGGGGAAACTTCCGGACCATTATTTCCAGGCAGTCGGCAGCGGAACCGGTGCGGTCGGAGTATGGGAGACGGCCGAACGGTTCGTCAGGGACGGCAGATACGGGGCCAGGCCGCCGGCGCTTCACCTCGCCCAAAACCTTCCGTTCGCGCCGATGCTCAGGGCATGGGAAAAGGGCAGCAGAGCGCTCTTCCCGGATGACCTGCGGCCCGAATTGATCGGACAGATCACGACGAGGGTCCTTTCGACGCGGTATCCGGCCTATTCTGTCAAGGGTGGTGTTTACGACGCCCTTAAGGCAACGGGGGGGAGGATGTACGGGGTAGAGAACAGGGAAGTCTACCGGGCGATGGATCTGTTCGAGGAGACGGAGGGCATCGATATCGTTCCCGCCTCGGGCGTGGCGGTTGCGGGCCTGCAAACCGCGGTCGCGCAGGGTATAATCAAGAAGAAAGAGACGGTCCTGCTGAACATCACCGGCGGCGGCGAAAAGAGGCTCGGGAAGGAAAAAAGGACCTATGACGTGGAGCCCCGTATGGTGTCAAAAAAGATTACGGAAAAGGAGATCGAAGAACTGCTGTGCGAAACCCTGAAGAAAAACTGTTGACGATCCTGAGAGACGCCGGGGTTGATTTCACTGCCTCCCTTCCCTGCGAAAAGATCAAGGTCCTCCTCGAAATGGTGGGCGGCCGTTTCTTGCATGTTCCGCTCACCCGCGAGGAAGAGGGTGTAGGTATTTGCGCGGGCGCCTCTCTCAGCGGGAGACGGGCAGCCATGTTCGTCCAGAGTTCCGGCATCGGCAACATGATAAATGCGCTCCTGTCGCTTACGCAGTTCTACGAACTGCCTCTCGCAGTTTTTATCAGCCAGCGCGGAATTTACAAGGAAAAGATAGCGGCCCAGTTCCCGATGGGCAGGCGTCTGCCGATGATCCTGAGGGGTGCGGGGATCGGCTTTTCGCTGATCAGCACAGAAGGGGATTTTGTGACCATAGAAAAAAAACTGGCCGTGTCGTACAGGAAAAACAGGATACACGCCTTTCTGATGAACCCGGCGATCTGGGAAAACTCCGAGGCCGCGGGAAAATTTTCGGGATGCGGCTCACTGCCGGCGTGCGGATATCAGGTCAGCTCGGGAAAGGCCGGCGGGGAGGCATCTTCGCACATAAAAATAAAGCCGGCGTATAGGCGGTATGATGTCCTGAATATCGTTGCGCCTCTTCTCGAAGCAAAGGCGGTGGTATGCAACCTCGGCTTTCCTTCCAAGGAACTTTATCAGATCAAACACCGGCCCTCCCATTTCTATATGCTCGGCAGTATGGGCATGACGACGCCAATCGGCCTCGGCATCAGCCTCGTCTCCGACAAGGACGTGGTCGTCATCGACGGCGACGGAAGTCTTCTGATGAACCCCGGCACCCTCGCGACCGCGGCGCACTTCGCCCCTCAGAATCTCACGATACTCGCAATCGACAACAATACCTATGGTTCCACCGGAAGCCAGCCGACTCTGGCGGGATCGTGCGTGGACCTTGAGCGTGTTGCGAAAGGGTTCGGGATAAAAGACACCCTCAAGGCGGCCACGAAGAAGCAGCTTATCGACGCGATGAAGGGCGGACAGAAAGGGATCAGGTTCATCCACGCCCTTGCGAAGCCGGGGAACAAGAACGTGCCGAATATCCCGCTCGGTCACCTCGAAGTAAAAAAACAGTTTGCAGATTTCCTGAAGTCCTGACGGCAATAAAGGGGGCAGACTCTGCCTCTCGCCGGACTTCATACAAGAAGACCCCGACCTTTCTTGAGAGACGCGTTTGTTGTGACCCGGTCGATTACACCGAGGTCGTTGACCTTTCTGATCTCTTCAATGTTTGCCGTTTCGATAAAAAATTTCACAAGTTCCTCTTTACGGATGAATGACATTCTTGGTATAGTGAAATCGGCTCGCATTTGACGTTTTTAACGAGTATTAAAATTATGCCGGAAGGAAAAGATATTCCGCTGACTAAACAAGCTATAGATAAGAAAGCCGGGGCATGGTGGCTTCTCTTTGCGCTGGGCAGCTTGAGTTATGTCATCACATTTTTTAGTGTTCAGTACACAGGAGAAGAGGCGATCTACACGGTCATGTCCTATGAGATGCGATATCACAGCCTGGTCCTTACTCCGACCATGTTCGGCGTGAGCTATACTCGCCCTCCCCTTGTCAACTTGCTTATTATAGCGGTCTCGGAATTGATCGGCTGGCCGCATATGATCGTCGCCGAGCGTCTTGTAGCTGCGCTGGCCACCATCGGCTCCGGGCTTCTGCTGGCATGGTTTGCACGCAGGCTTTGGGGGGATCGGGACTTCTCCGTTTTTGCAGCACTCGTCTATCTGACGATCGGCGACGTACTTTTTTACAACGGCTGGCTCGCTTACAGCGATCCCCTTTTTGCTTTTTTTGTACTGGCCGCAATGCTCATGGCCTGGCTCGCCGTGGAGCAGCGACGCAATACCTATCTGGCTATGTCGCTGCTGGCTTTGTCCTGCGCATTTCTTGCCAAGGTGCCGACGGCTTACGTCTTCTATGCCGTGACAGTAATAATTGCGACCTACAGGGCGCGCGCATGGCGTTTTTTATTCTCCCGGTCATCGATCGCGATGCACCTTCTGGCGATTGCTGTACCAATATTATGGTACTCAGCAGCACCTGAAGGCGGTCAAATGGCCCACGCGGCGATTGCCAAGGTCCTGGAGAAGCAGCAAAGCCATGGCATCTTTGGCAATTTTTTCAAGCTCATTTATTTCCCGGTTCGGACATCTCTGCAGTTCCTTCCGATTGCCGGGGTCCTGCTTTACGCACGGCTGCGACATTACCCGTTGTCAACAAGACCTTATGACCCTCACGTTTCAACCGCGTTATGGATCGCCGGCGTGAACTACATCCCCTATTGGCTTTCCACCAACGCCGGCGCCATGCGCTATCTCATGCCCCTCTATGGGCTAGTCGCACTTGTGCTCGCTGCCTACGCGTATGGGAACGGGAAAACGCGTCGCCTGGTCGTAGGATGGATTATCACCGCCGTCATTCTGAAGTACGTTTTCGCCCTCTGGGCCTTTCCTTATTACACTAAACACTTCCGTGCCGATATCGATGCTATCGCAAAAGACATCCTTTCGGTGGCCAAGGGCGAGTCTCTTTATATGACGGATGTGGGCTGGGAAGGTATCGCTGTGGCTGCGCAAATCGACCTGGCAATAGCTCCGGGGCCGCCGTTGGTGATGGCGCCGCAGGGGTTGGCGCATGGGTTCCTGATCGCCGAGAGGCCGGATCCGGCGATAGGGAAATTATTCCGCTCATATCACGGACTCTATTTGATGTGCAGAGGCGACGCCTGCGCCGGACCTGCCGGGCTTAAGTAATATATTTTATATTTCATCCGGGAAGGATATATGCCCTCGTCTTCCATCAAATTAGTGATAATTCATACCACCTGATCCGAAAAACTAACCATACCTTTCGGGAATAACTATCTTTGCTGTTCTTCGTTTTTCTGTTCCTTCTTTAATTCCTTCTGGCCTTCCTTCTGAGGCGACACAGGTCTCTTCTCCTGAGGCTTGACCTGCTTCTGCGGCTGAGCACCACGCTGGGGCTCAATCACCCTTCTCTCCTGAGGCTTGACCTCCCTTTGAGGCTGCACACTACGCTGAGGCTGAATCACCCTCTTCTCCTGGGGCTTGACCTCCCTTTGAGGCTGCACACCACGCTGGGGCTCAATCACCCTTCTCTCCTGAGGCTTGACCTCCCTTTGAGGCTGCACACTACGCTGAGGCTGAATCACCCTCTTCTCCTGGGGCTTGACCTCCCTTTGAGGCTGCACACCACGCTGGGGCTCAATCACCCTCCTCTCCTGGGGCTTGACCTCTCCCCTGGGGGCAGGGCCGCGTTGTATTCCGGGTACGCCCCGCTCCTGAGGTTTGATCCGTTGTATAGTCGGTTTACCTTGTCCAGGGGTTCTCGGCGTGCGAATAGTCTGGAGCGGCAACGAGCCGGGTCTGGTTCCCGGCTTTAGAACGGACCTGTCGGGGGCCTTCACAAAGGGGCGCGATTGCTTCAGATGTTTCAAATCAAGCTTCCTGACAGGCTGCGGCGGAAGTTTAGCAGCCGGGATCCGTTTGGCTGACGCGAAATAGCTCTCCCTTGTAGGCCTTATGGAAGGCGTACCGGCACTGAGGTTATTCCTTGCAAATATCTGCCGCTGAATGACGTTCTGCTGCATCCTCATAATCTTCGGCGAAGCCGAGGCAAAGGTGCGGCGCTCAACAATTGTCGGCCCGTTATTGACATATACGTTCTTGTACACGTGAGTTATGTTGACCTGAGTGATATTGGTTATATTAACGCTGTGCCGGCCATAATAGCCGCGGCCGTAATAGATTTCACCAGGCGCCAGAGGAACCCATCCTACATAATCCCCTGTCCCGACCCAACCGACATACCCCGGACCCCAGTATACATCGCCCGCAGCGGGCGGCACCCAGCACCAGCCAATGCGCGCTACGAAGGCCCATCTGCCGTAATGGTACGGCACCCATCCCCATGGATCAAACGACACCCAAATGTACTCGCCGCCGCTCCATATCCATCTCCCCTGCCGATAAGGCGCCCAATTTACTCCGACAGTGACCGTAGGAGTCCAGCAATAGCCATAATCAGGGACTTCGACCCAGCGGCCGTCGGTATCGAAGTCATAGGAATATGCTCTGAGTTCGGGAGGAAGATAACGAGAACTCACGCCCCTTCGCAAGATCCTGTCATTCCTTTTCTTGTTCCACCTTTCCCACTCGTCAGGCGGGCCCATCGGTGCGACCTCTCCGTTAGTGTCCTGGCCCAACGACACCATCTCGCCGGCGTTTACCCTTGTCCTGCCAAGCTCATTTTCCGTCTCTACATACCCCTTATAAACCGCAACGTCCGTGTACTGGTACTCATCGGACATATCGAGCCTGAAAACCGCCGGTTCAAAGGCGCGTGAAGACGCGTCGGGCGTGTCTATTTGTATGACGCTGCCCCGTGGGGCATCGAAATATACGTAGGCATGTCCCTGCGAAAGATAAAACTGGGAAGAGTCTTTGTCCGTCGCAAGTATCTGGAGGGCCGAATTTTGATCGAGTCTTATATATGTCCCCATATTGAGCTGCAGCTCGACCCTTCCGCCCTGAGGGACCCAAATCTGATCCCCCTCCATGACCGGCCCGTTCAAAGACGCGGGTCCCCAGTCGCCGGAATCGGCTGTCTTGATCTGGACATCGCCCTGAAGAAGACTTATGCGCATCCAGCCTGAATCGGCAGGCAAGGCATAAGAAGGAGCCAGAAGTATCATAATGGCGACCATAACGAAAGTACGAACCTTCATGTAATTTCCTCCTTGAAAGTGCAGAACATGAGCAAATTATTTTGATATATATTACGGCATATTCGGGCAGATGTTAAGCATTTTAGAATTAAAATTTCTTCATCATCGGAAACGCCCGAAGAAACTGACCCGCCGGGCAGGGCCGTGAGGACCTCTTCGCTGCATGAAAAAGGCGCAATTACAACCAATGGCTGAAGAGGTGCGCCGCCCCTCAGCCGCGGATAGAGAAGACCCCCGATCTATTTCTGTTTACTCGGATTTGAAGTAGGAAACCACCTTGTCGTATGTTTTCTCGAGATCGTCCAATGCATCGTTCACTTTTTGTTTTGCAGCCTCCCACGTCTTCTTGCCGGATGCTTCGAGTTTTTCCATATCCTTCTTCAGGGCGGCCCTTTTCCCCCTTAGTTCCTGCAGTCCCTTTTTGGCCTCTGCCTTTGCTTCTGAGCCCGCCTCTTTCGCTTTTACTTCGAGTTCGTCTATTTTCTTGTCGAGCTCGGCAATCTTTTCTTTTGCTTTTCTCTTAAACTCCTCCTTTTCTTCGGAGAAACCATTTGCCGCAGATGTCCCGCCCGATTCTTTCTTGACGGCTGCTTTCGATCCGTCTTCCTCCGCCCGGACCTCCCTCACGAGTCCCGGCAAAAACAGCAGCGTGACAAAAGCCGCACAGACCAAAACAGTCAGACGTCCGCTCCTCTTCATATCTTCGCCCTTTCATTGAATTTTACGAAATTTCACTTGCATTACCATTTTACCTTGTCCAGCCAGCCATCCCGCGGCGAGACCTATCAAGATGAACCAGAGGAATTCCCTTACGTTATCCTTCCCGCCGGTCTGAACGTTACGCTCCCTAAGGCGATATCCTCAGCGGATAACCTTCCGGGAGCGAACGTCTTGTCCAAAAAAAGGAAAAATGTCCCTTTCCGGCAGCTTACTTTTTCTCTTCGATCCTCAACAGACTCTTGACGGACTTCACTCCTCTGAGCTTTCTGATCTTCCCGACAAGCTGCTCCTCGGTCTCCCTGCTGTTCACAAAGCCGGTGAGTACAACGTTGCCTACACTCGTTTCCACGTCGATCTTGAGATAATGCGCCTGCGGGTCTTTGATGATGATCGCATTGGCTTCGGCCGTGATGGTGTTGTCATCGATATTCTCGCCCGCGGTTTCGCCTGTAAGTGATGCGCAACCCGGCAGCAGGGCCAGCCCCAACAGCAGTAAACAAGTCAAGAATAAAAGGTACTTCATCTCTCTCCTCATGTCCTTCCTCCTTTTTGGGATGATCAGTCATCCGGCTGAATTGTTCCAGGGGCGAAAGTACCCCTGAATCAACAGTATCATCCTCCCATGAAAAGTCAAATAAAATTTCCCTTGCGACAATCGCGATAATATCCCCACCTGATTTACCTCTCACATATTAATACTGTCACAAGTAAGGTCACATGCATTTCAAAGTCGTCATGCTCGGACTTGATCCGGGCATCCAGCGCTTCTGGATTCCCCGGTCAAGCCGGGGAACGACGTGAAGCTTTGCTATTGACTTTCTTAACAATCCCGCCAAGATCGTCATCCCCGCCGTGACGTATCGTCACTTGTGTGCTATAGTTTATATATAATTAGACGATGCCGACGCGAATAAAGAAATCTTTCCTCTTGCTGTTTCTCACGATAGTCTGCGGGTGTGCGACCTTTCATCCCGCGCCCCTGTCGCCTTCGCGCACCGCAGCGGAGCTTGAGTCGCGCACGCTCGCCAGCCCCGGCCTGAAAACCTTTGTCGAATCTAACCTCCACCGCGAGGCTACTCCCTGGCCGCCCGAGTCCTGGGACCTCACCCTCCTTACCCTCGCGGCTTTTTATTACCATCCGGACCTGGACGTGGCACGCGCGCAATGGGAGGTCAAAGAGGCCGGAGTCGTTACCGCCGGCGGCCGTCCCAACCCGTCTGCCGGGTTCATTCCCCAGTACCACGCAGATCCGCGCGGGCTTTCTCCCTGGACGCTCATGTTCTCACTGGATATCCCGGTCGAAACAGCCGGGAAGCGCGGCTATCGGATCGAAAGGGCGGCGCACCTTTCAACAGCCGCCAGGATGAACATTGCAGAGACCGCCTGGCGGGTGAGAAGCCGTCTGAGGGACACCCTCCTCTCCCTTTTTCATGCAGCGGAGACAAAACACATATTAGGCAAACAGGAGGAAATACAGAGGGAGATAGTCGGCCTCCTTCAGAGGCGATCGGACTTGGGAGAAGATTCCGTTTTTGTGGTGACCCAGGCGGACATAGCGCTGCAACACACCCGGCTTTCCCTGTTCGAGGCGGAGAAAGAAGTCGCCCGTCTGCGTGCGGCGGTTGCCGAAGCGATCGGGCTTTCGCCGGAGGCGGTCGATGGGACCACTATCACTTTTGATTTCCTTGGCGCGCCGTCGCCCGAATTATCAATGCAGGACCTCAGGCAACAGGCATTGCTCCACAGGCCCGATATTCTGGCGCTCCTTGCGGAATATGAGGCTGCCCAATCGGCACTCCACCTCGAGATCGCGAGACAGTATCCGAATATCCATCTCGGTCCGGGGTACTCGTGGGACCAGGGCGACAACGAGTGGTCTCTCGGCTTCTCGCTGACTCTTCCCGTCTTCAACCGAAACCAGGGGCCGATTGCCGAAGCACTTTCCAGACGCAAAGAGGTCGCCGCCAGCTTCACTTCGCTTCAGGCCGCCGTTATCGGAGAGATCGGCAGGGCGGTGGCCGGATATCGCGGGGCGCTCAAAAAGCTCGCGGGCGCGGATGCGCTCGTCTCCGCCCAGAGAAAAAAGCTTATGGGCACGCAGGCAAGATATAAATCCGGCGAGGATGACCGTCTCTCGCTGCTTACCGCCGAACTCGAATTGTCGTCTGCCGAGCAGTCGCATCTTGAAGCTTTTACCGAAGCGCAGCGGTATGCCGGCCTCCTGGAAGATGCGCTCCAGCAGCCGCTCGATTCTTCCGAGACACTTTCGGCGAACATCGAAACCGACCCCAGGCAGAAAGAAGGACCGGACAAATGAATGCCTCGCTAAAGCGAAAGGCGATAGCGGCTGCCATTATCTTGATAGCGGCAGCGGTGCTTGTCTGGCTGGTCGCGCCGGCCAGGAACAGGACGGAACGTCCCCGAAAGGACGCGCAAACGATGAAGCCCGAGGCCGCTCCAGGCGGTGCCCCCGCTGTTTCCGTCGGCGAGTCTTCTCAAAAAAAAGCGGGCATCGTAACGATGCCCCTTGAATTGGTCTCTCATCGGGAGGAACTCAGGGCCTATGGGACGGTCCTGCAGGCAAATGACCTGATCGGCATGAGGAAAAATTTTGCCGCTGCAAAGGCTTCGGTGGACCGGTCGTCCGCCCTCCTCGAGGCGTCGCGAAAAGAGTATGAACGTGTGAAAGCGCTCAACGCCGATGATCGAAATGTCTCGGACAAGGTCCTGCAGTCGGCGGAGGCGAAATGGCGGAGCGACGAGGCCGACGCGCATGAAGCAGCAGTGTCCCTGGAGACGATCAAAGAGACCATCTCCTTTCAGTGGGGAGAAGTCATCGCGGGATGGCTCTTCGGCTACTCGGCTGAATTCAGGAACCTGATCAATGTCGATGACTTATTGATCCGGATCACACTTCCTCCGGACCTGCAGATCGCAGCAGCGCCGCGCAGCATTCGCGTTAAGTCGATGAACCACCCGTTCGTCACTGCAAAACTCATCAACCGGGCCCAGGCGACCGACCCCCGCATCCAGGGGATGAGTTTTTTCTATCTCGCTCCAGCACGCAAGGGCGGCCTTCTGCCGGGAATGAATCTGACCGCTTCGCTGCCGGCCGGACCTGCGGTAAAGGGGTTTATCATCCCCTCTTCGTCCGTTGTCTGGCGTAATGGTAAGGCGTGGACCTACGTTCGGGAAACCCCCGACCGGTTTGTCCGCCGCGAGGTATCGACGGAAGATGCCATAAAGGACGGCTATTTTGCAATCGGGGGTTTCAAGGCGGGAGAGCGCATCGTTGTGAGGGGCGCTCAAATCCTGCTGTCGGCTGAATTCCAGCCCGCCGGGCGTGAAGAAGAGGATTAAGAGATGGAAGGTGGACAAAGGGGGATACTTAGCGCCGTTGTCCGCTTTTCGCTGCGCTTCAGGGGAGTAATTATTGCCCTTGCAGTCATGCTGATTTTCTACGGCTTTTACACCCTCTCCCGGGCCAAGTATGATGTCTTTCCGGAATTCACACCTCCCCAGGTCACCATCCGCGCGGCGGCACCGGGGTTTTCTCCTGAGCAGGTGGAAGTGCTCGTCACCAGACCCGTCGAAAACGCCATTGTGAGTGTGGAGGGGATTGAATCCCTTCGCTCCAGTTCGCTTCATGGACTCTCCGCAATCACGGTAAGGTTCAAGGCGGACAGCAATATTTACCGGGCCCGTCAGATGGTTGCGGAAGGTCTTGGCCGATTGTCAGGGCAATTGCCGGAGGGCGTAACACCATTTATGACCCCCCTCACATCATCGACCAGCACAGTCACGCAGCTTGGGCTTGTCTCCGGAACGCGTTCCTTGATGGACCTGAGGAGCGTTGCCGACTGGACGGTGAAACCGCGACTTCTTGCCGCTTCAGGAGTTGCCCAGGTGCAGATTTACGGCGGGGAGGTAAAACAGCTTCAGATCCAGGTGCTGCCTGAGCGGCTGATCAAATATAATCTGTCGATCGAAGACGTGCTGGCTGCGGCACGCAAGGCCACCGGGATCAGGGGAGCCGGCTTCATAGAAGGCCGGAACCAGCGAATAGAGCTCAGCACCGAGGGGCAGTCGCTCACTCCGGCGGAACTCTCCAAGACCGTTCTTGTCCACCATGAAGACGCCGGCGTTACGCTGGGAGACGTGGCGGATGTGACCGTGGCCCCCCGTCCTCTGATAGGCGCCGGCGCTATAAACGGCCGTCCTGCCGTGGTGTTGCTGGTTACCGCACAGTACGGGACCAACACCCTTGAAGTGACCCGGAATCTCGACAAGGCAGTGGCAGATTTACGGCCCGCGCTGCACAAAGAGGGCATAGAAATGTACCCCGACCTCTTCCGGCCCGCGGACTTCATCCACACGTCTATCCACAACATGACGACGTCATTGGAGATCGGCGCGGTCCTTGTAGTGATCGTCCTGTTTCTGTTTCTCTTCAACCTGCGTACTGCCGCCATATCCTGCACCGCCATTCCCCTTTCGTTGCTCGCGGCCATCACGGTCCTTGAGCGCCTCGGCTTCAGCCTCAATACTATGACCATGGGCGGCCTCGCAATCGCCATCGGCGAGGTTGTGGACGACGCGGTCATCGATGTCGAAAACATTTTACGCCGCCTTCGCGAAAACCGGCGGCTGGAGAATCCCCGCCCTGTTCTTCAGGTGGTTCTCGATGCCTCGATCGAAGTAAGAAGCGCAGTGGTATACGCCACATTCGCAGTTGTTCTGGTTTTTGTCCCCGTATTGACGATGTCGGGACTGGCGGGAAGGATATTCTCTCCCCTCGGCATTGCGTATATTCTGGCCATCCTCGCTTCCTTGCTTGTCGCACTCACGGTGACGCCGGCACTCTGCCTTGCGTTGCTCGGCCGCCGTGATCTGACGGAAAAGGGACCTCCCGCCATAGAATGGCTGAAACGGCAATACCGAACACTTTTGGTGCGGGTCGAGCATCATCCGCGCATTGTTGCAGGCGGCGTCGTTATCTTTCTTCTGGCCGGGCTGGCAGGGCTTCCCTTTTTGCGCGGCGAATTCTTGCCGGAATTCAGGGAAGGAGACTTTATCGTCCACGTAACAATGCTTCCCGGGACTTCGCTCGAAGAATCGCTGCGGATAGGCCGCCAGGTGACCGTCGAGCTCCTCAAACTCCCTTATGTGCGCATCGTCTCCCAGAAAACAGGAAAAGCGGAAGAAGGGGCATCGACCAGGGGAATCAATGCAAGCGAGATCGATGTAAACCTTAAACCGGTAAAGGGAGGTCAGGCGGTATTTTCACCGGCTGAAATACGGAAATTACTGGCCGGATTTCCGGGCGTCAATTATTCGATAAACACCTTCCTCACGGAACGTATCGAGGAGTCAGTAAGCGGTTATACTGCTTCCGTGGCGGTGAATATCTTCAGCGACGATCTCGATATACTTGACCGGAAAGGCCGGGAGATCGCCTACGTCCTCAGAAACATTCCAGGGGCGGCCGATATCCAGGTGCAGTCCATGCCCGGGACCCCACAGGTGGCGATCAGTCTGAGAAAAGAGGCGCTCATGCGTTGGGGGATCAATGCCGTAAACGTGCTTGACGCAATTCGTACGGCGTATCAGGGGGCCGTTACAGGCCAGGTCTATGACGGAGACAGGGTGTTCGACATCTCAGTGGTCATCAATCCCAGAGACCGAAGGGATATTACCGGCATCGGGAAATTGCGCCTGCGCAGTCCCGGCGGCGTATATATCAGCCTTCAGGAGCTTGCGGATATCTATGAAACCTCGGGACGCTACGTCATCCTGCATAATGACGCCAGGCGTATCCAGACAGTTACCTGCAACGTAACGGGCAGAAGTATAGGCGCCTTTGTCGCGGATGCCGAAAAACAGGTGGGAGCCGCCGTCTCTTTTCCCGCCGGCACTTACTTTGAATTTACCGGAACGGCGGAAGCCCGGGCGCGCTCCGCAAGAGACCTCTTGATCCACTCCCTGCTTGCAGGCACCGGAATAATTTTACTCCTGTCAATTGTACTGGGTAATTATAGAAATGTGCTGCTCGTCCTCCTGAACCTGCCCTTTGCCCTCACGGGCGGTCTGCTCATCGCGCTGGCAACAGGCGGGCGGCTTTCCCTCGGCTCAATGGTCGGCTTCGTAACTATTTTCGGGATCACGCTCCGCAATTCTATCATGTTGCTCTCACATTATGAGCACCTTGTTTCCGTTGAAGGAATGGACTGGGGGCCTGAAGCCGCACTGCTGGGGGCTTCGGAAAGGCTCGCCCCGATTCTCATGACAGCACTCGTTACCGCATTCGGGTTGCTCCCTCTGGCCATCGGCAGCGGGACGGCAGGACGAGAGATCCAGGGACCGATGGCACAGGTGATCCTCGGAGGTCTTCTGACGTCCACCGCCCTCAATCTTCTTGTGCTGCCGGCCCTTGCCCTCAGATATGGCCGGTTCGAAAAAAAACCGGCCTCAGAATAACCGACTCATGGCGAAAGGTAACCCTAACGTTGCATAAAGTGTGTGTATTTAGGCCGTCATCCCAGCAGTCTTTAGGCGGGAATCCATTCTTAAGAAAACATGGATGCCCGACTGAGAACCTCGGGCATGACGGAAAAAGAACTATGACCTGGAGGTAACATTCGGTGAACTCCAACATAAGGAGTGTCATC
>JAJZPM010000061.1 GCA_021811105.1 Nitrospirota bacterium
CCCTCCTCGCAGAGACGCCCTTGCCTTCGGCTAGTACTTTTGGTAGTATCCATTACTATGAACACTCCGGGTTCTCGCACAGGGGACTTGCACCCCATAAGTTCACGCCCGTGCCGGGCGTACACAAGCAAATCCAGCCGATCGCTGCGCTCCGGCTGATTTTTTCGTTGTGCGTAAATAATTACGGCATTCATAAACGATTATGACTCCCCACCCTGCAATATTAAAACCGAGGAGGAAATAAAATAAATGGCCCTAAATCATAATGTATACATAACATTGCAATTTGCTATGCGTCAAGGTAAAATAAAATAAAATTAAATCGGGAGGCATGAAAGTGGCAACGGCAGTAAGAATATCAGAAAAATTAGTAGATGAGGCAAGGAAATACAGCCGGGTTGACCATAGATCGGTAACTGGTCAAATCGAGCACTGGGCAAAAATTGGGAAATGCGCTGAAGAGAATCCGGATTTAACATATGCTCTCATCAAAGAAATACTTATCGGGCTGGAGGAAGTGGAACAAGGCGAAAGGTCGGAATACAAATTCGGATGAAAATCTATCAGTCAAGAACGTTCGAAAATAAAGTTAAGAAATTATCAAAGCAGGAAAAAGAAATACTAGATGATGAAATTAAGAAAATAGCGGCAAATCCTCTGATTGGAGATGAAAAGAAAGGGGACCTCAGGGGAGTGCATGTATATAAGTTTAAGATCAAGTCTATCCAATATCTGCTGTCCTATCGGATGATAAAAGCAGACTTGGAATTAATAATGATTGGCCCGCACGAAAATTATTATCGCGATCTCAAAACCTATTTAAAAACAAAGTCAAAGAAGGGGTAACAATTCACTATATCCATCCGGAGATAAACCTAGTTTTTTCGCTTTTGCTCTAGTTGCCCCGCGCCTTACACTAAATTAGACAGATAGCTATTCTCGTCCAGGAGGAATTTCAAATTGAGACGAAGGCCGTTAGTGATCATTTCAGTTCTGAAAATACGCCGTATCCGCGAATATCCTTCTGGAAGTATTGATTAAAAAGTCAGACCATCCTTCCGCTGATCGAATCAGACCTGCATTAAACAACGAGTATCCTTCCACCTGCCTCACGCCGTACGAATTCCGCAGCCTGTCCCGAACCCCTGTAGCGGTAATGGGGTATAATAAAATGCATGGGAAAGGACGCGGAATGTCTCACTATTTCCATTAAGGGCATCGTCCAGGGTGTCGGCTTCAGGCCGTTTGTCTATAACCTCGCCAGGGAGCTGAAGGTGAACGGCTTCATTACGAACACCGCCGATGGGGTGCTGATCGAGGCCGAGGGCGGCGACCTCGGTGTCTTTCTCGAAAGACTGAGACGGGAGAGCCCACCACTTTCGAAGATTATGAGCGTGGACGTCACGTCCCGGCAATGCGCGGGCCATAGCGGCTTCTCGATACGCCAGAGCTCGGACAGCGGGAGTTTTACTCTTATCTCGCCCGATGTATCCATATGCAATGATTGCAGGGATGAACTCTTCGACCCGAAAGACAGACGCCACCTCTATCCCTTTATCAACTGCACGAACTGCGGGCCCCGGTATTCCATCACACGGTCAGTCCCTTACGACAGGCCTAATACGACAATGGGCGCTTTTCCGATGTGCGGCGACTGTGCTTCAGAATATACCGATCCGGTCGACAGACGGTTTCATGCCCAACCGAATGCCTGTTCCCGATGCGGCCCCCGCGTTGAGCTGAAGGTGGTTGCAGACGGGATAACGGCGGATGAAGATGACGCAGTCGCAGGAGCGATTGTCTTACTCAAGAAAGGATATATCGTAGCGATCAGGGGGCTCGGTGGGTTCCATATCGCCGCCGACGCGTCGAACGGGCGGGCGGTCAGCGTCCTGAGGCAAAGAAAAAGAAGGAACAACAAACCCTTCGCCCTGATGGCGCCCGACGTTTCTGCAGTGAAAAAGTTCTGTCTTGTTTCTGCGGAGGAGGAGGAACTTCTCCTTTCCCGAAACAGTCCGATTGTGCTTCTCGAAAGGCGGGAAGAAGCAGGACTTCCGGAAACCATCTCGCCCGGCAACAGGAGAATAGGCTTTATGCTCCCCTATACGCCGCTTCACCATCTCCTTTTCCGGCGGCCCCTTTCGGCCGGCAATTCCGCGGCCCGCCATTTCGACGCTTTGGTGATGACGAGCGGGAACATCTCGGAAGAGCCGATCGTGACCGGCAACGAAGAGGCGCTGGCGAAGCTTTCGGGCATCGCGGACGCCTTTTTGTTCCATGACCGTGACATCTTCATGCGGGTCGACGATTCGGTAGTCAGAATGAATGACGGCATTTTTGGCGCTTCGACCCCAAACCACGGCTGGGCCCTGCGGCCGGAGCGCAGGTTCTTCATCCGGAGGTCGAGAGGATTCGTCCCTGAACCGATCCCTCTTTATGAGGACGGCCCCGAGGTGCTCGGCTGCGGCGCGGACCTGAAGAATACCTTCACTCTTACGAAGGGCAGGTACGCCATCCCAAGCCAACATATCGGCGATATGGAGAATTTCGAGACGCTCACTTTTTTCGAGGAGACGCTTCGTAACCTTAAATCAATCTACCGCGCCTCTCCGGTGGCGCTTGCGTACGATCCCCATCCCTCTTACATGTCGTCGCGATGGGCAAAGGAGCGCGAGGGGATCGAAAAGGTGCCTGTCCAGCACCACTATGCGCATATCGCCTCGGTCATGGCCGAAAACGGCATCAGGGAAAAGGTGATCGGGGTTGCCTTCGACGGTACAGGATACGGAGACGACGGGACCCTCTGGGGAGGGGAGTTTCTCGTAGCCGACATCCAGGGCTTTACCCGGGCGGCGCATTTGGAATACGTGGCCCTTCCCGGAGGCGAGGCTGCGGTGAAAGAGCCCTGGCGGACGTCACTCAGTTATCTGAAAGAAGCCATCGGCGAGGAGGTATGGGACTACCTGGGCCCCACGGGCTTTATCGATAAGTACGGCAGGGAGAAGATAGAGAACGTCCTGAAGGTGGCCGGCCTGAAGGAGTTTTCCCCTCTTTCTTCCGCGGCCGGCAGGCTTTTCGATGCAGTCTCTGCATTGATAGGAATATGCGACAGGAACACCTTCGAGGGCGAGGCGGCCATGGCCCTGGAATCCGCGGCGCGCGGTGACGTCGAAGACGATTACGCTGTCGATATCAGTTTCAGGGAGGTCATGGGAATAGATTTCAGCGCGACCTTTTTGGCTATACTAAGAGATCTGGAAAAAGGAGTGGACAAAAGGGCGATCGCATCGAAATTCCACAACACGGCGGCGGTGGCGGTCGCCAGGACGGTGCTGAAGCTGTCGCTTATGCATAACCTGAAGAAGGCGGTCCTCAGTGGAGGCGTCTTCCAGAATGCCTATCTGTTGAACAGGGTCGAGACCTTGCTGAGGGCGGAGGGCATGCGGGTGTACGTGAATGAGCTCGTCCCCTGTAATGACGCGGGCATTTCGCTCGGCCAGGCCTATGTGCTGAGGGAAAGGCTCAAAGGCAGGGAGATTGGAGGTCAAAGAATGATTCCGGAGGATCCGACGTGAAAGATATCGTTATAGCGATAAAGAACCTCATGCAGAAGATCGGACGGCCTGTGAGGCTTATGGAGGTCTGCGGGACGCACACAGTCGCTATTTTCAGACATGGCATCAGAAACCTCCTTCCGGAGGGAGTCGTGCTCCTGAGCGGGCCGGGCTGTCCGGTCTGCGTTACCTCGGTCAGGGACGTGGATACCGCGATCGCGATAGCGAAATCCGACGGCGTCGTCATGACCACGTTCGGAGATATGATGAGGGTGCCAGGCAGCGGGAATTCGCTCTTCAATGCAAAGGCTGAAGGGGCCGACATCCGCATTGTTTATTCGCCGCTCGACGCGCTCAAAATCGCGGAAGAGGAGAAAAGCAAGAGGGTGGTCTTTTTTGCGACCGGATTCGAAACCACATCTCCCTCTGTGGCGGGGACGATCAAGGAAGCCGAAAGAAAAGGCATAGGGAATTTCTATATCTATTCGGTGCATAAGACCGTGCCCCCCGCATTAAAGGCGCTGCTGGAGTCGGGGGAGGTGAGGGTGGACGGCTTTATACTGCCGGGACACGTCAGCACGGTGATCGGCAGCGGTCCCTATGAGTTTATCGCCTCCGGGCACAAGAAACCGTCGGTCATCACCGGATTCGATGCTGCGGATATCCTTTCGGGTATCCGGATGATCCTCGGGCAAATCGCAGCGGGACGGGCCGAGATAGAGATTCAGTACGTGAGAGTCGTAAGGCCGGAGGGAAACCCGAAGGCGCTTTCTATCATGAACGAATGCTTCGAACCGGAAGATGCCGAATGGCGTGGCATCGGGACTATCCCGCTGAGCGGTCTGAAGGCGAGAGAAGCGTTCAGACACAGGGACATCGGATCTGTCTTGAGGCCGGAGGTCCGGAGTCAAAATGAACCGACAGCCTGTTCCTGCGGGGAGGTCCTGAAGGGTATCAAGATGCCTACCGACTGCAGACTCTTCGGCAAGGCCTGCACGCCGGACAGGCCTGTGGGGCCGTGCATGGTGAGTTCCGAGGGCAGCTGCGCGGCGTATTACAAATATAAGGAGATCGAGGGCATGAAGATATGAGTGTGAGGTATTTGTGGACCTGATCCAGCTTGGACACGGAAGCGGAGGCCGCATGATGCACGACCTGATAAGGGGGTATTTTGCGCCGGTCTTCGGCATCGAGCAGTTGAACGATTCGGCCATTGTCGCGAACGACCGCCCCGGCAGGATCGCCATTACGACCGATTCTTACGTCGTGTCGCCTCTCTTTTTCCCCGGCGGCGATATAGGTAGGCTTGCGGTATGCGGTACGGTTAATGATCTCTCGGTCTCGGGGGCCGAGCCCCTTTACATGACCGCCGGCTTCATCATCGAAGAAGGGTTTCCTCTCGGAGACCTTAAGAGGGTCCTGGATTCGATGCGTGCCGCAGCGGAAGAGGCCGGGATAAGGATCGTTGCCGGAGACACGAAGGTGGTGGACAGGGGAAAGGCCGACGGTCTTTTCATCAATACGGCAGGCTTCGGAGTGGTGGAAGAAGGGGTCGATCTTTCGCCTCTGAGGATCAGACCGGGCGACAGGGTGGTCCTCAGCGGCAGCATCGGAAATCACGGGGTTGCGGTAATGGCGGAACGAAACGGCATCTCATTCGATCCTCC
Organism: Nitrospirota bacterium; assembly: GCA_021811105.1. GTDB lineage: Bacteria > Nitrospirota > Thermodesulfovibrionia > Thermodesulfovibrionales > UBA6898 > Sulfobium. Next base: position 5,222 of record JAJZPM010000061.1, read on the forward strand.
GCTCCTGAGCGACGTAGGCCCGCTGAACGCCCTTGCGAGGCGTATGCTCGGCGCCACAAAAAACATCAGGATGATGAGAGACCCTACGAGGGGGGGGCTGGCAACCACGCTGAAAGAGATCGCAGCGGAATCCGGCAAATGTATCGTGGTGCGTGAAGATGCTATCAGGGTGAGGCCCGGCGTCAGGGGTGCGTGCGAACTGCTCGGCCTTGACCCGCTCTATATTGCGAACGAGGGTATCCTGGTTGCGATCGTCGATGCGGCTGACGCGACGGCGCTCGCCGGAGCAATGAAGGAGACCGGTGCCGGCGCGGAGAGCGTCGTGATAGGGGAAGTTGCCGAAGGCCCCGGCAAAACGGTGCTGTTGAAAACCTCTGTAGGCGGTATTAGAATAATAGACATGCTTTCAGGAGACCAGCTGCCGAGGATATGCTAGCGGAGAGAATGCGGTGACAAATGTTCTTAACGGTGCCTCGACTATGGCTGTTCGTCAGCATATCTGTCCTCGCTTGGAGATATTTGTTCATGCAACTGCGGGATAAAGGAGGGAGAGAAGATGGGAGAGCGGGAAATGTCTGTCATGAGGTTCAGGAACGGTTCTATGGTGAAGGGATATATGAGAAACTTTTCGCCCGACAGGGATGACGTGGTCCTGGAGGAGGCGGGAACAGGAAAAGAGCATACAATAAGGCTCGATGATATGAAGGCTGTTTTCTTTGTGAAGTCCTTCGAGGGTGACTATGATTACAAGGAGAGGAAATCCTACGGTATACGACGGCCGGTGGGAAACCGGGCATTCGTAAGGTTCAAGGACGGGGAATGCCTGGTGGGGTTTCTCGAAGGAAAGGTCCCCTGGGAGAAGGGTTTTTTCCTCTCGAACAAGGGAGGCGGGATGAAGGGCTTTTTCCTTCTTCCTGCAGACGCAGACGCCAACAACATAAAGGTCTTTGTTGTTTCCTCGGCGGTTGACGACGTGACTATAGTCCCGTAGACTAATACTTTGAAAAGTGAATGGAGAGCAGATGATTCTTGGGGTTAATGTAGACCATGTAGCTACGCTCAGGCAGGCCCGCGGCGGCAGCGAGCCCGAACCGGTGATGGCCGCATCTCTTGCCGTACTCGGGGGCGCGGACGGTATCACCATGCACCTGAGGGAAGACAGGAGGCATATCAACGACCGCGATCTGGATGTTCTGAAAAGGTTTGTCCCGGTCGAGTTGAATCTCGAGATGGCGGCAACGAAAGAGATATTGAGGATCGCGGCAAAGACCCGGCCGGATATGGTGACGTTGGTGCCCGAGAAGAGACAGGAACTGACTACCGAGGGCGGCCTTGACGTAATGCAGGGCAAGAAGATAGTCAGCAATGCAGTCAAAGTCCTTCATGACAGCGGAATCAGGGTAAGTCTATTCATCAATCCTTCGGAGGCCGATGTCGAGAGATCCAAGGAGATAGGCGCGGACATGGTGGAGATACATACTGGCCGTTACTCGGATGAAAAAGGTGAAGGAAGGGAACGGGAGTTGACGAGGGTCATCAAGGCGGTGAAAAAGGCCCTCGATGTGGGTTTGCTGACTAACGCCGGCCACGGACTCAATTATTACAACGTCTCCCGGATCGCAGAGATAGAAGGGCTCAGAGGGCTTTATATCGGACACAGTATCGTAGCGCGCGCGGTGCTGGTCGGTCTTGAAAGGGCTGTGAGGGAGATGAAGGACCTTATACGAAGCGCGGAAAACGGCAAGCGATAGGTGTCTCATAAGTGGCTATATTTCAGGAAAATCTCCCCTTTCCCCTCTTTGCCAAAGAGTCCCGAAAGCTTTCGGGATTTGGCAAAGGGAGGGTAGGAGGGATTTTGTGAAAATGGTATTAGTGTTTTGAGGTCGTTAGCAATAATAGATTGCAAGGGATGATCCACGGCATAGGTATAGACATAGTGAATGTGGAGAGGATGAGAAAGGCGGTGGAACGCTGGGGAGAGAGATTTCTCCGAAGGGTCTTTACGGATGAAGAAATCGCCTATTCCTATAAGAAGGCCGAGCCCTGGCTCTCCCTGTCGGTGAGATTCGCGGCCAAAGAGGCGTTTATCAAGGCGATCGGCTCTGAAATATCAGTGGCGCTTACCGACATCGAGGTGATGAATTCCGGGAGCGGTCGTCCTTTTCTCAGCGTGAAAGGCGGGATTGGAGCTTTTTTCGAGCAGAAAGAGATCAGATGCGCCCATCTGAGTTTGAGTCACGAGCGCGAATACGGAGTGGCCTGCGTGGTACTGGAGAAGTTATGAAGGTCGTAACTGCCGCAGAAATGGGCGGCATAGATGGAAAGACGATCAAAACGTTCGGACTTTCGTCGTCGGTCCTCATGGAGAGGGCAGGGTTGGCCGTTGCCACAAAGGTCAGGGAACTTTTTGAAAAGAGAAAGGTGATCGTTATTTCGGGCGGCGGCAACAACGGAGGCGACGGAATCGTTGCAGGACGGGAACTTTTCAGGAGCGGTTGGAATGCCAGGGTCCTTCTTCTGGCAGGTGAAAACAGGCTTTCGCCGGACTGTCTGAAACAATACAAGACGGCGGAGAAGATGGGCCTGCCGGTCGAATTCCGGACCGGCATCCGCGGCGCGGACCTGCACAGTGCGGTGGTCATCGACGCGATCTTCGGCACCGGCATCAACAAGCCCGTGGGTCCTCCGGTCGCTGATATCATCGCCTTCCTCAATAAGTCGGAGGCGCCGGTAATTTCCGTCGACATCCCCTCTGGCATCTCGGCGGATAACGGTGAAAAGCTCGGAGAGGCTGTCAGGGCCGATTACACGGTGACATTCGGACTGCCGAAGATCGGCCATCTCCTCCATCCCGGTGCTGAGTATTGCGGAAAATTATTCGTGGAGGATATCGGCTTTCCGGCAGAGCTCTTAACTTCTGACAGGCTTATGGTAGAGACGATCGATGACGGCGTGGCGTTGTCTCTCATACCCGACAGGCCTGTGCATTCGTATAAAGGAAATTACGGACATGTCCTCGTAGTTGCCGGTTCGAGGGGAAAGACCGGTGCGGCGCTTATGACCGCAAGGGCCTGTTTCAGGTCAGGAGCGGGAATGGTGACCGTGGGGGTCCCTGAAACGCTTACGGACATTTTTCAGACAAGGGTGACCGAAGAGATGGTCCTTCCCCTTCCCGATACGGGCGGCGGGCAGCTCTCATTTGAAGCGGCGGAGCAGATCCTCAGGTTTGTAAGTGAAAAGGCGGATGTCCTGGCGGTCGGCCCGGGGATAGGCACTTCCGATGATACCCGAAGCCTCATATCTCAGCTGATAAAGAATTCCGTCTCGCCCATGGTGATCGATGCCGACGGCATCAACTCGCTGGAAGGAAACGCGGATAGTTTGAACAAGGCACGATCGCCGGTGATCCTCACCCCCCACATCGGAGAGATGGCGAGGCTTTTGCGCCGCGGGTCGATGGATTACGCAGGGCTGCGGCAGAAGATCGCAAAGGAAGGGATCCAGACGCCTGTCTCTCTTGCGAAGGAAACCGGAACGTATCTCATCCTGAAAGGAGCGCCGACCGTTGTCGCTGTGCCTGAGGGAAGGGCTTTCATCAATACTACGGGCAACCCGGGCATGGCCACGGCTGGGGCGGGCGACGTCCTCACGGGGATCGTCGCCGGGTTCCTGGGGCAGGGACTGAATCCCCTCAGTGCGGCTGTCCTCGGTGTGTACATGCACGGACTCGCCGGTGACATCGCCGCTACTGAAAAAGGGATGCATTCGATGATCGCTACCGATTTAATTGAACGCCTGCCGGGTGCGTTCGCATCGCTCAGGAGAGATCAGACCTCTTGAACAGGCTTATCATTCCCGGGATATTCCGGAGCCGCGTGACCGCTTTTTTTACCGGTAAGGACCCGGGAGCCGACAGGGAAGGGATCGGCAAGGTTAACGGGGTCCTGCCGGAAAAAATCTACCTGCCGATACAGAAGCATACCGACAAGATTATCTTTCTGGGGTCTTCTCGCGAGCCCGTTATCGGCGATGCCGTAATTACTAAAGAGAAGGGAGTTTTGATCGGCGTTCAGGCTGCCGATTGCGTGCCGGTCCTGATATATGAAGGGGAGAAAGGCGTTATCGGCGCCGTGCATGCGGGTTGGAGAGGGACTGCCGCAGGGATACTGAAAAAAACAATCGGGGCCATTGTTGACCGATATTCAGGAGACGGGAGAAATGTTTTCGTCGCAATAGGTCCGAGTATCAAAGGGTGTTGCTATGCGGTGGACCACGAGGTGGTGAACGCGGTGGTCAAGGGGACGCGGGACGGCCGATTTTATTCGAAGAAGGGTGCGAAATACTATCTTGACCTCCCGTCGGCCAACAGAGAACAGGCACTGTCCCTCGGTGTCCCCGAGGATAATATATGGGTCTCTGCCGACTGCACTTTCTGCAATCCGGAAAGATTCTATTCGTACCGGTATTTGAAGGGTGCCGCAGGCAGACAGGGTGGCTTCATAGGACTGCTGTGATCAAGCTTGTCATGTTCGATCTTGACGGGACGCTCGTGGATTCGAGCGTAGATATCACCAATGCGCTGAATTACGCTACGATGCCTTACGGCTTCGGGAAGATGACGGTCGAAAGGACGATCGGCCTGGTCGGGGAAGGAATTACGCGCCTCATAGAAAAGATGGTCGGCGAGGGAAGCGCGATTATGCCCGAAGTGCTCGACCGCTTCATCCGGTATTATTCCGAACATCTCGTCGATTTCACGGTCCCCTACAAAGGGGTCCCTGAGACGCTCGAACAACTGAACGGGTACAAAAAGGCTGTGATTTCTAACAAACGTGAAGCGCTCTCGAGGAGGTTGCTGGAGGAACTTGACCTTCTGAAGTATTTCGATTTGGTCTTGGGCAGTGACAGTACGGAGGAACGGAAGCCATCGCCGAAACCGTTACGGATGGCGCTCGGCGCGTTCAACGTGAAGCCGGAAGAGTCTGCTATCGTGGGTGACAGCAATTTCGATATTGAGGCCGGCAAGGCTGCGGGCGTCCATACGATAGCCGTCACGTATGGTTACAGGGGCATCGAGTACTTAAAGGCCGCCGACTATATCATTTCGAATATCGCTGAACTGGTTCCGCTTCTTGCCGGGATCGGCGGAAAGTCGCGATGAGTCCGTCTAATCCCATGGGCGAAATGCGGCCCATGCAACTCGCTGCCGCCCTCCCATCTGCCGTGTTGAACATGAAAACTTCCCTCGACGGGCTGCGCGATATCAAGGTCTACCAGAACACCGAGGGGTACAGGTTTTCTGTGGATGCGCTCCTTTTGTATTCTTTCGTGAACATGAAGCATGCCAGGGAGATCGCAGACCTCGGCGCCGGCTCCGGGATTATCGGCCTTCTGCTGGCGAGAAAATACGCGGAGGCGAGGGTCCTTCTCGTGGAACTGCAGGAATCGCTCTACCGATTAGCCGCAAGGAATATCGGTCTTAACGGCCTCGAAGAACGGGTCAGAGCGGTCCTTACCGACGTCAGGCATCTCAATGCCGCCTGTCCTCCTGAGAGGTACGATCTCGTTGTGTCGAATCCGCCCTTCAGAAAGCCGTCCTCCGGCCGTCTGAGTCTGGGCGAGGAGAGGGCGGTAGCCCGCCATGAACTCAGACTGCGGCTGCCGGAACTTGCGAAGTCCGCCTCGCATCTTCTCAAGGCGAAGGGGAGATTCTGCATGATTTTCCACCCCGAGAGGCTCATCGAGATCGTCGATGCACTAAGAGACGCGAAATTGGAGCCGAAAAGAATACGGCTTGTGCATAACGATGTCCGCGCGGTATCCAAGATGGTCCTTGTCGAGGCAGTGAAAGAGGCGAAACCCGGACTGAAAGTTGAAAAGCCCCTGATTCTTTATGCTGCTGACGGATCGTATACTGATGAACTCAATGAGATGTACGGATAACGGGTGGCTGTTTCTGCTCTTTATCCCCCGCTGATCTCGGTCACTGCCCCGTTCGCCATCTTCAGCCGGCGTGCGGCAAGCGCCGCGATATCCTTGTTATGGGTGACGACGACGAATGTGGTACCGGCATCCTTGTTCATCCTGGTGAAGAGACTGATGATCTCGGCTTCGGTCTCCTCGTCCAGGTCGCCGGTAGGTTCATCGGCAAGGACGATGTCCGGCCTGTTGATGAAGGCGCGGGCGATGGCGATCCTCCGCTGCTGTCCCCCGGAGAGGTGGGAGGGATAGGAGTTCTCTTTTTCCTTCAGACCGACAAGCGCAAGAAGTTCCCTTGCGTAGCCTGCGACATCTTCGCCGTAGTCGCCGAAGGCGGTGGGGAGCATGATATTTTCGAGAGACGTTAGCGTCGGCACCAGACTTGAGAACTGATAGATAAAATTCATCTTCCTGTTCCTGAATGCGGAAAGTTCGTCGTCGGACATCGACCATATCGCCCGGTCTTCGATGAGCACGCTGCCGGAGGCGGGTTTGGTCAATCCGCCGATCAGGCTCAGGAGGGTGGTCTTGCCGCTTCCGGAATGTCCGATGATCGAGACCATCTCGCCCCGCCGGACCGTAAAGGAGACATTGTCCACGGCCCTGAAGACCTGTCCGTCTATTGAGTATGTCTTGCTAAGTTCCTTGACTTCTATCACGTGTCCTCCAGCCTTCTTTCTAAGAGGCCTTGTCGATCTCTTTCAATAACGTCTTCGCCGCGCCCTCGTCGAACTGCATCAGCGCATCATATTGTTTCATCGCCTCTTTTTTGTTCCTCAATTTCAGATACGTGATTCCCAGGTTGTAGTGCGCAGCCGTATAAGTGGGCCTCAGCTTTATCGCCTTTTTCAGGGCAACGACTTCGTCATTCAGTTTATTGAGCTTGCCGTAGGCGACTCCCATATTATTGTACAGCACCGGGTAGTTCGGCATATGCTTCTCTGCCTTCTTGAGGGCAGCGACTGCTTCGGCCGGTTTGTTCAGACGATCATAGGCGGTCCCCATCTTTAGATAAGCGTATCCCATGTCGGGCTTGAGTTTTACGACCTTCTCGTAAGTCTCGACAGCTTCGGCATACTGTGCGTTACGGTCGTATAAATCGGCAAGGTGATAGAGCGCATCCACGTCATTCGGGTCCTTGTCCAGCTTTTTCTTCAGTTCCATAAAGACCGAATCGCTCGTATAGGGGTTGACGGACTGGACGCTTCCCTTTGCCGGCGGGTGTTCCTCTTCCTTCGAACACGCGGTGAAACCGAGTGAAAAAAGGACTATCGCCGCAAACATCAAAGTTGCTAGGGCGTATACACGGGGCGATTTCATCGTCTCGTTACTCTCCTTTCCTTATTGCCTCGTAAGGCTCCATCCTGCTTGCGGAGACCGCCGGCAGCAATGAAGACAGAAGTCCGGTGATGATCGAGAAGAGGACCGCGCCTGTTATTAACTCGATGAGGACGCCGGCCGAAGGCAGAAGATAGGGCAGCTTCAGACTGTGCAAGATAAGTTTTTTGAACGTAAGGAGAAGCGCCGATCCGATCGCCATCCCGATCACGCCGCCGGTGATGGATATGATGACCGCCTCTGAGATGATCAGCGCAAATACGTGTCCTTTCTTTGCGCCCATTGCCCGAAGCAGTCCGAGTTCCCTCTGTCTTTCATTCACGATCATGTAAAACGCGAATCCCATCATCAGCAGGGCGAGTCCCCACAAGACCGCACTGATCGCCAGGATTCCCTTCAAAAGCCCGGCCAACTGCCTCCTGACGGTGCTGATTACCTCATCCGAGGCGATCGCCTTCACCCCATCGATATCGTGTTCGATCCTTATGGCGACCCGTTCCGGGGTCATGCCTTCCTGGACCTGGACGAGTACCGCAGATATCTTGTCTCTGTCTAAGGTGATCGGCTGCAAAGACTTGGTCTTCGAATTTGCGGCCATGTCATAGGCGGAGTCCATGGTCATGAAGACGGACTGGTCGAAGAACTTCATCCCCGTCGGCTCCATCGTTCCGGCCACGGTAAAGGGCGTACCGAAAAAAGGAATGGTATCACCGACCAGAACCGGGACTTCTCTTCCGGTGATGATTTCGTTGTCAGTGAGAGGCTTTTTCAGGTTTTTTTCGAGCCATGGGCTTATCGTAAAATCAGTCTTCGGGTCAAAGGCGATGAGAAACACGTCCACATTGTAACAGCACGTAAAGGAAGAGGGTTTCAGAAAAAGTTGGGGCGAGGCCTTCTTCACTCCGTCGACCTTCGCCACCTTCTCGAATACCGACCTGTCCATATAAAAGCTCGTCGGCTCACCCGCAAGCAGGGCCGCCTTAGCCTGTGCCTCGTTCTGTGCCGGAACTACCAGTACGTCCGCGCCCAGGCGGTAGGTGCCGATCCGCAAAGCGTTCTTCATCCCGCTGATAAAGATCGTAGCGCTGAGGAGCGTGCCGGTCACCACGGCGACAATGAGCAGAAGAACAACTGTCCTGATGTACTTTCTCCTGAGATTTCGCACCGCGAGATTGTAAATCTTAATTTTCTTCATGTTTTTATTATAGGTTCCATCGGCCCCAAAAGTCTATTGAGAGAGTGTGTATAAATTCAGAGTACGTCATCCTCGGTCTTGACCCGTCCCGAATGCTTTCGGGACAGACCATCTTGAAACCACTGGATTCCCGCTTACTGACTGCGGGAATGACAAACAAAAAAATCTTTACACAGACACTGATGAGCGACCGGCGTGACCATTTTTTTAGATTGCATCCTGCTGAAATAAAAAGGGCCGGGACACGGTCCCGGCCCTTTTTCGCTCAGATCAGATGACTGCCGGCTTATTTCTTGCCGGGATGCCAGTCGATCTCGATACCGCAGAGAAGCGGCGAACCTTTGTCGACCTTCACCTGGATGCCGTAAGCCTTGTGGCACTCTTTGCAGGCCGAAACAGTCTCGACGATATTGAAGTTCTTCATGTCAACCACATTCAGCGTGCTGTCGTCAGCGTAAGTCCTGGAAGACAGGAAGCCGTACTTTCCGTCTTTGGTGAAAGCAAAGTCATGCGGCCTGACGTTATCCGGAAGGACAAGACGCTTTACAATCTTGTCGGTGTTTGTGTCGATAATGATGACCTGGCTCTTATGCGTTCCCGGCTTCAGGCCTGGATCGAACTCATTGGGAGCGCTTACCCAGAGATATTTTCCGTCAGGGGTCATTCTCGCCTGATGGATGAACGTCATCTCAGGGCTGGTTATCTCTTTGATCTTCTTCTTCGTCTTCCAGTCATACACGTACACAACACCCGTCGGCATATCGGTGATATACGCCTTTTTAGCGCCCTTGGTCCACTGGATGCCGCATACCGCCTTGCCCACCGGCATCGTATCGACGGTCTTCAGTTTGTTGGAATCCCAGACATATACTTTCCCGTCGGCCATATCCTCAAAATAGACGTGGCCGTCCGGGCCGACAATGGCGCCGCAGAACTTTTCGCCGACCTTGAAGGGACCTTCTTTCTTGCCCGTGGCGAGATCGACCTTATACACGTCCCCGGAGAGTGTACCGGCGACGATCACTTTTTTGCCCTTTTCTTCGAGGAGCGCCTGGCCATGGGAACCGCCCGCCTTCTTCACCTCTTCGAAGCTCATGCCCGCGATCTTACCTTCCATTTCGGAGCCGGCCTCGGTGAGTACGATCCTGTCTTTTTCGATGTCCACCGGCGGTTTCATCGTGCGCATGTCGATTATAGCGAGGTGACCGCCATGACCGGCAATATACGCGACGGCATCAAAGGTGATCGGTTTGGTTGAAGGTACCACTTTTACTTCAACAGCCGGGGCCTTTTCTGCGGCAGCTGAAGCTGACGGGGCATCTCCATATCCGGGTGCGGCGCCCGCGGCGACTGTGCCAGGTGTACCGAGAAAGACCATATAGCCCACTGCTGCTGCGAAGAGAACCAGTAATACGGTGAATTTGTTTTTCATTATTTCTCCCCTTCTTGATTTCTTTCTTACTTCTTCACCTATTCACTTACAGCATCCCGATTATTATTCCGCAACCACCTCCTTCTCGTTGCGCATTTTTTCCGCTGCTGCCACTATGAAATAGTATATTAGAACAAACATAAGGGATTCAACATCAAATTCTAATTTTAGATGCCTTAATTCTCGCCACGTCAGGGACACAAAGAATGCGGTCGTTACCGCACTTTTCGGGACGCTCCGGAAGAGGTATTTTCACGGAGGAGCGCGGCCACTTTCTTGCGGAGGACCGGGTGGACTTTTTCCGGGGCGATCTCCGAGAGAGGTTCGAGCACAAAGGCCCTGGTGTGCATAAAGGGATGAGGTATGACGAGGTCGTCGTCGTTCAACGTGAGATCATCGTAAAAAAGGATATCGAGGTCTATTACCCGGGGGCCCCACCGCACGGTCTTTTTTCTGCCCATCTTTTTTTCGATCTTTTTGAGAAGAGCGAGGAGTTTTTTCGGAGGAAATCCGGTTTCGATCTCGACCGCCATATTGATGAAGAGTGGCTGGTCCTTGACGCCCCAGGGTTCAGTCTCGTAGAGGGAGGAGATTTTTGACACCGTCTGACCGCTTTGTTCGAGCAGTTCGACCGCCTTCAGGCAGTGGTACCGTCTGTTGCCCACATTCGATCCGATTCCTATGTAAGCGATGGACATGCGAAGACATAACTCAAGCGTGCTACAGCACCTTCTTGATCCTCCCGACCGCCTCTCTGGTCCTTTCGGACGTCACCGTCAGCGCGAACCTTACGTACCCTTCGCCCGGTGCGCCGAAGCCGTTGCCAGGGGTAGCGAGTACCCCCGATTTCTCGAGCAGGTGGATCACAAAACGCGAAGAGTCGAAGCCCTTCGGCACCTTGGCCCAGAGATAAAAACTTGCCTTTGGTTTTTCGAGTTCGATACCGATATCCCTCAGTCCGCGGTACAGAATATCCCGCCTCTCCTGGTAGGTATTCCTGATGCCGGACAATACCCTTTCGTCCGTATTCAGGGCAACGATCGACGCCTCCTGTATCGCCTGGAAGACTCCGGAGTCGAGGTTTGTCTTTATTTTCCCCAGACCCGCGACGACGCCGGCATTACCGACCGCAAACCCTATCCGCCATCCGGTCATGTTGTATGTCTTCGAGAGGGAATGGAACTCTATCCCGACGTCCTTGGCCCCGTCGATCTCCATAAAGCTGAGCGGCTTTTCGTCATCGAAATAGATCTCGCTGTACGCCGCGTCATGACACACAATGATATTGTATTTGTCCGCGATGTTGATCACATCCTCGTAAAATTTGCGAGGAGCCGTGACGGAGGTCGGGTTGTTCGGATAATTGATGAACATCATCCTGGTATTCAAAAGCGTGCTCTGGGGGATAGAGCTAAAGTCGGGCAGAAAGTCATTTTCCTGTCTGAGCGGCATAAGATAACTCTCGCCTCCGGCAAAAAGGACACTTACCGGATAGACCGGATATCCCGGCGAGGGTACCAGGACAGTGTCTCCCGGTTCCACGAAGGCGAGCGGCAGATGACCGATCCCTTCCTTTGAACCGATGAGGGAGAGGACCTCTGTCTTCGGATCGAGCGAAGCCCCGAAACGGCGCCTGTACCAGTCTGCAACCGCCTGTCTGAACGAAAGCATTCCCTCATATGACGGGTAGCGGTGGTGTTCCGGCTTTTCGACGGCCCGCTTCATGGCTTCGACGATATGGGACGGCGTCGGCAGGTCGGGGTCACCGATGCTCATGTCGATCACATCGACCCCTCTTGCCCGCGCCTCCTGCTTCATTTTATCGATAGATGCAAAAAGGTAAGGGGGAAGATTTTTGACGCGCGACGCCATTTCCACAAAGACCTTCGGTTTCAAAAGCACCTCCCGGGTTTTTGGATATTATATATTATTTGCAGAAGACAGTTCATAAAAAACCGGCGAAAAAGCTTTGACAAAGGCTTGAAAGATGCCTGCGGGCGAAGGGATCATCGAAAAAAACCTTCGACGCTGCCAGTGCTCGAAGATTTTTAGGAGGGCAGGGTGAAGGATACGATCAAAAAGGCAAAACGGGATAGACAGGCGTGCATTTATCGTGGATGCGAGGCTTCTGAAGATTTTGAAGATAGCCGCAGTATTCGGTCATTTCTTGACACAGGTGAGGGTGGTCGGTTCGTCATAAATCTTCTTGTTCCCGAGATTCTTCCTTACCAACTCGAACAGATGGCGCGACGTCAGCCCCTTGTTTCCGCCGGCCGGCACGAGCGAGTCGTTCACCACGCGGAAGGTGAGGCTGCAGTCATCCGTCGTGTATCTGACAAACATCCACTTCCTGTCTCCGTATGCTCCCTTTATCTCCTGAAGGTTCAGGAAATTCTCGCCGTCCACGACCGTCACGAAGCCCCGCATCATGTCCGGCCCCTTCCCGGCGTCTCCTTCAACGGAGATAAGAATCTCTGTGTCGTTGAACCTCGATATGGTGAGAAAACCTGTTTCCTTGCTCTCTTTGCCCTCGTATTTCCAACGTCCGGGAAGACCCCCGTCGATCTTTGCATCCGCCGCCGGGCTGAGCGGCACGCGGGAGTCATACGGACAGCCGGTCAGCAGAAGGAGCGGCAAGAGACAGAAGAGCGCCGTGATCACCTGCCGATATGTGAAACGATCTTTCCCTGTGGATGCGCGCATGGAAAACTCCTTTCGCTGGTATCATCCCATCACCCTGCGAACAATGCAAGACGGCCGAGAAACTAATTCAACACCGTCCCCGAAGCACCTTCCCCCGGTCAGGAAGGCGACGCCGGATAGGCAGGCATACCCGGCAATGGTGGGCATCAGAGGCCTCTCAGACAGGGACGACGAAAGCGCGGCCGACAGGTCCTTATTTCTTTTGGGGTATAGAGTTTAGGAGTTAGGGCTCCAGTATTCTGCGGCAAATTTTGCGGTAACATTTGGAAAAAGTTAGCGTAAAGCCCATTTTTTATTGCCATCTGCTCAGACAAGTCCAATAAAATCAAGACCTTCTAATTTGGCACAAAATATGCTCCTTTATTGAAATCAGGAAGTTTCAGAAAATAACTTTGATGGTGAAAAAATTCGTATGACTGCCAAGGAAGTTATAGAGATAGTAAAAGAATCCGGACTGTGGGCACCGCTGACAGAAAACGAAAAGCAAGAAGTAATCAAGCATGCCTTAATAAGTGCCCAGCTTTCGATTCCGGAGGAGGACATCAGATATACTCTCGGGGAAGTCTATCTGGACGTTGAATAGGTGCGATGTCCAGCGCGCCAATGGAGGGATAAAACCCTTTTAGGCTATTAAGGTTTGCTGCGCTTTTCGGCGATTTCCTCCATGAGTTCCGTCTGCATCTCCTGGATCGCCAAAAGACGCTGCCACTGGCTGGTGAGGAGGTGGTCGATCTTTTCGTGCAGATTGCGGATTTCGAGTTCGGCCTTCAGATTCACCTTGTAATCGTATTCCGCCCTCAAGCGGTCTTTTTCTTCCTGCCTGTTCTGGCTCATCATGATGACCGGGGCCTGAATCGCCGCAAGACACGACAGTATCAGATTCAGAAAGATATAAGGGTAAGGGTCAAACGGCCTTTTCAGAAAGAAGGTGGTATTGACCGTTACCCACAAAAGAAGCACCGCAGCGAAGATCCCGATGAACTGCCAACTTCCGCCGAAGTCGGCGATCTTGTCGGCTAATCGCTGCCCCAGTGTCAGCTGGCGGTCATATTCATCATTAAGGTTCTTGGAAAGCAACTCCTGCTCGTGAAGGCTCCTGACAACATCGGTTTCGACCTCGGTAAGTTCTCCTTTGTCTTGCTTGATAATGTCTGTCAGATATTCATTTCTGAAGCGGTTCAGGTCTGCAATACAGATATAGCTTGCGGACGTCCAGTCAGGACACGCTGCCTTGATTCTTTCCGCAATCGCTCCTCGCACCAGAGAGGCGGGCATCATTTCACTTAGTCTTTTTTCAGATTTACAGACCTGGCAGATCGCAGACTTGCGGGCCTTGCTCGGCATCGGTCCACCCTCCTTTCCTTGCGCCCTCCTCAAATGTCAAACATTTGATTGGAGATGCTGTCAGAACGATTATATCATGTCGCGGGGCGGGTGTTAAAAAGGGGTATGTGCGACTCAGGAGAATACTTTCAGCGAATTGAAGTCGCAATGCAATCTGGATTACGTTGCCGTAAGAAGGCTTCACGGCAATCACCTTTATATGATGTCCGCCATCCTTACGCATAACCTTTTTAGGGAGCT
>JAJZPM010000062.1 GCA_021811105.1 Nitrospirota bacterium
TGAAAAAAAAGAGAAAACTCCTGAATGTACCAATCACCTCGATGGTGCCCCGAAATTTTACGGCAAATTGTTGTTTTCTCTGTGTCTCTGTGCCTTCGTGGTAAAGGATCTGCCTTTTTTAGGATGAATACTATTTAGATTCTGTTAATAACAGGAGGCGGCATATGTTTGTATCTGACTGGATGACGAAAAAGGTTTATGCAGTAATGCCGGACGACAGTATTTCCGATGCGATACGGCTTATGAAGGAACACCGGGTGAAACATCTGCCGGTCGTGGAGGAGGCCAGGATTAAGGGGATGGTATCGGACAGGGACATAAGGGATTTTTCTCCCTCCGGGGCGACCTCGCTCGACATCTACGAACTCCATTATCTCATCGCCAAGACAAAGGTCCGTGAAATCATGCAGACGAAGGTCATCACCGCCAGTCCCGATACCCCCTTGAAGAGGCGGCGATCGTCCTGTATGATAAGGATATAGGGTGTCTGCCCGTGATCGACAACGGAAAACTCGCGGGGATCATCTCGGACAAAGACATATTCCGCGCCCTGATCGATATCACCGGTGCAAGACACGGAGGCCACAGAATCTTTGCGACGATCGAGGACAGGCCCGGTTCGATAAAGGAAGTTGCAGACGTCATCAGAAAATACGGATTCAGTCTGCAGAGCATCCTGACGTCTTATGCGCGGGTGAAGGAAGGATACAGGGACGTTGTGATCCGGACAAAAGGCAAAGGAAATTTCAGCGGGATAAGTGCCGAGCTTGAAAGAACCTTCTCGGATGTGAAGATCAGGAAGGGACAATGAGGTACAGATTACAGACCGGCTCCTTTGCGTGGGTCATACACAGGCTGACGGGAATTTCCCTGACCCTCTATATATTCCTCCACCTCTATGTCCTCAGCTCGCTGAGGGACCCTGCCCATTATGAGGCGCTTATGAAAACGATGAGGACTCCGCTCCTCAGGCTCCTCGATGCAGGGCTCCTGGGACTCGTGCTCGGCCACGGGTTTAACGGTTTCAGGCTCACCCTTATCGACATGGGAATTTCTACGAAACTCCAAAAACCGCTCTTCTGGGTCGCCTTTGTCGTCGGGGCCCTCTTGTTTATCCTCGGGGCCCTGCCCATCGCGGGGGTCGTCCCATGAAAGGCGTCGCCGGCTGGGTCCTTCAGCGGATGACCGGACTCCTGCTGATCGCAGGATTGATCGTGCACTTCACGGTGATGCATTTCAGCGGGGAGCGGCAGATCAGCCATGAGTTCGTCTTGAGCAGGATTTCGAGCCCGTACTGGAAGGCCTTTGACCTTGCCTTCCTTTTCTCGGTAATATATCACGGGTTTAACGGCCTCTGGGGCATCATACTGGAGTATGTCGGCGCTCCTCGATGGCTGAAATTTTCGCAAATAATTTTGCTCGTGTCCGCCGGTCTGCTGGCGCTCACGGGGGTCTATATCGTCACGCTGCGATGAGGAAATACGGGATGCAGCAAATAATCGGGAGGTTGGAAATCGGGTGAATAAAAAGCATGAGCGGATACACGTTGACGACACGGTCCTCTGCAAACTCTGCCTGAGTGAACTGGGGGAGATTTATTCCGACCTGGAGTTGGCTGCGGACGAACTGGACCTTCTCGACATGCCGAGGCGGACCTTTACCGTCCACTTTCCGGTGAGGATGGACTCCGGCAGGACAAAGATGTTTGTCGGCCACAGGGTCCAGTACAATGATGCAAGAGGGCCCTGCAAAGGGGGCATCCGTTTCCATCCTGACCTCACGATCGACCACGTCCGGGACTTGGCGTTTCTCATGGTGCTGAAGTGCTCGGTGGTCAATATCCCCTTCGGCGGGTCGAAAGGAGGCGTCGTAGTCAGCCCGAAGGAGCTCAGCAGGAACGAACTTGAACAGGTGACGAGGGGGTATATACGGGCCATCGCCGAATACATCGGGCCCTTCAAAGACATCCCGGCGCCGGACGTCTACACCGACGATAAGATAATGGTCTGGATACTCGATGAATATGAAAGGATAAAGGGCATGCACGTCCCGGCAGTGGTCACTGGGAAACCGATAGAGCTTGCCGGCAGCAGGGCGCGGAGCTACTCCACGTCCCTGGGAGGAATCTATGTCCTTGAAGAAGCGCTGAGCAAAACAGGCATGGGCGAACTCAGGAAGGGGGTGGCCGTCCAGGGTTTCGGAAACGTCGGAGAAAACGCAGCCCGTATCCTCTATGAAAAGGGATATAAAGTGATCGCAGTGAGCGACTCTAAAGGCGGCATACTGAACGAGACCGGACTGAACATCCATGAGGTGACGGCGCACAAGGAAAAGACCGGGAGCGTCAGGGACTTCGTCGGGGCCAGGAACATCACGAACGAAGAACTGCTCGCGTGCGACTGCGACGTCCTGATCCCGGCCGCGCTCTCAGACCAGCTCAACGTCAGCAACGCCGGCGACGTCAGGGCCAAGATCGTCCTTGAACTCGCAAACGCGCCGACAACAATCGAGGCGGATGAGATATTCTTCCAGAAAAAGATCATGCTGATCCCAGACGTGCTCGCGAACGCAGGCGGGGTGGTGGTGAGCTATTTCGAATGGAGCCAGAACCTCAACAGCGAATACTGGGAAGAGGAGAAGGTGGTGAGGAGGCTGAAAAATGTGATGATCAGCGCCTTCAATGACGTCTACGGGTTATGCGACGAAGAAAAGTGCCGCATGCGAAGGGCCGCCTACCAGATCGGCGTGAAAAGAATACTTCATGCGGAGCGGCTAAGGGGGAATCTGTAAATTCCTTGGCAGTGCGGTATACGCCAACCTTGACGCCATCACCCTCTCGCGTATATGAGAAGCGTCTTTTTCCCGAGGGAGAGGGCGGTCAGGTTATGCTGCTGAATAATATCTTTCAGCACCTCGGTCCACGGGACATTTGAGACCTTGATCGTGACCGTCCCCGTGATCTCGGGAGAAACGAAGATGGTAACCCCGTCTTTTTTTTTGGCCACCTCTGCAATCATCTGCAGCACCTGATAGAGATTGGCATCAACGAAGTCTATCGATATCTTCGTCGATTTAACGTTCAGGCTGGACTGTAATGCACGGCCTTGATACCGCTCCAGGTCTTTGTTTGTAAACACCTTGCCCTCTGCGCAAACCGTCGAAACAAGCATGCACGTCAATATGCCCAGAATGATCTGCTTCTTCACTGGTCCCCTTCCTGCAATAACACTTTTCGCTTTTTTTAATTTTAAGTATAGCATAAGTCTGATGTTGCACGAGTTCTCGCGGGCGACATGCGCCGCTGACGCCGTTTCCATGCTCTGCTCACTCGAGTTGATGGTGGACCGGGAGGTCGGATGAGGTGACAACTATGCAAAAAAGTCGTAAGCTATTCAGTATCGAAAAACTCGACAGGGAGACCATGAATGGACAAACGTCGTTTTAAATATATGCGTGAGGACTTCGGGGAACTGCCGGTTGCACTGAGGCATCTCACGATCTATCTCAATTTTGCCGGCGATTTCGTAGAGGCGACTATTTGTCTCGAAATGACCGCGCTGCAACAGATGGACGAACTGCGTCTGGACGCAAACAGCCTGGAGATCATAAGCGTTGAATGGTGCAGCGGCCCTGCCGCTGCGGGAACGCCTATGAAGCATGCATACGTCAGCGAGAAGAACAGTCTTATCGCGCAGCTGCCGCACAGGGTCGAAAAAGGCGGGACATTCTTCGTGAGGACCGTTACCCGCTGTTTCCCGTCAGACCATATCCTGGAAGGAATTTACCGTGATGCCACGCCTCCCGGTGCGCCCCAGCAGTACATGTCGCAGTGTCAGCAGTGGGGGTTCCAGCGGATCATGCCGATCGTCGACGACTGCAGGGCCAAGTGTACGATGACGACGACGATCGAGGCGGACAGCGCCTATACCCATCTCATCAGCAACGGCAATATCAGCCGTCGGACAAACCCCGGGGGCCGGCCCGTCCGGAAGCCCGGAGACCCTTCGCGCCAGGTGATCACGTACGAAAACCCGGTGCCGATGGCGCCGTATCTCTTCCTTGTCTGCGCAGGGACATGGGACACGCTGGCCGATCAGGTCGCTTTCCCCTCCGGCCGCACCGTCCGCCTCGAATATCTTGTCCCGCCGAAAGCGGCGGATGAGGTCCGCATCCCGATGGAGATCCTCAAAGAGGCGGTCCTCTGGATCGGAAGGACCCAGGATTACGAATACACCGGAGAGACGTACCGGACGATCTGCATGAACAAGTCGAATTTCGGCGGAATGGAAAACGTGGGAAATACCACGATCGTGACGGACGCCGCCCTTATCACGGAGCATACTCTCGACGTCGCCCTGCTGTATGCCCATGCGGTCATCGTCCACGAATTCGAGCATAACCAGTGCGGAAGCGAAACCACGATGGAAACCCCCTTTGACGTCTGGCTGAACGAGGCATACACCGTCGACGTCGAAAGGCAATTTATGGCCGACCTGTTCGATCCCGCGTTCATTCGTCTTAATCAGGTCGACAGCATCCGAAACCCGCTGCTCGGGCCGCTCGCGATCGAGGACGCGGGCCACGCCGGGAGGATCGTGCGCGAAGGCTTCAATGACCCCGATGAGTTGATCGACGGAGTTACCTACGTCAAGGCGGCTGAAGTCATCAGGATGCTGAGGCTGATACTCGGCAAGGAGAAGTTCCACGCCGCGAAAACCCTCTACTTCTCCCGCTATCATAACGGAAACGCCAATACGGACCAGTTCTTCGAATGCTTCGAAGAGGTCTCGGGAAGGCAACTCGATCAATTCAGGAAAGAATGGCTCTACAGGATCGGCTATCCGAAGGTCACCGCTGCCACGGAATACGACTCCTCCCGCGGCAGCTATCGCATCCGCTTCCGACAGGAACTCGGGGAAGGAGAGAAGCCCTTTCATCTCCCGATCGAGCTCGCATTGGTTGACCTCTCGGGTCACGACATAGAGGGCACCTCAACAGTTTTCGAGCTCAAGGAGAAGGAAGGCGAGATAGTCTTTCAGGGCATATCCCGGCCGCCTGCCTTAGCCTCGATGAACCGCGACTACTCCTTTTATGGGACGTTCAGACACGACAATGCGGATATGGAGGTCCTGTCTCTTCAGACACGTCTCGACCCCAACGCCTGTAACCGAGTGGACGCCTTCCGTCAGCTGACCGACATCGAACGGATCAAACTCCTTCACGACCCTGACGGCGAGGTGGCCGCCGGGTGGTGCGAGCTCTTCGGGGAGATCCTTTCCGGCAGTGACATCTCTCCTTCGCTCAAGGCGTATTTCCTGCGGATCGAAGAACAACCGCTGGACCGCGAGTATATCACATGGTACCGGGAACTCGTTGCGGCACGGGACCGCCTGATGCTGGCGGTGAACCGGCTCTACCGCGACCAGCTCGTCGACCTTTTTCACGCAATCGATACGTATTCCGCTAAAAAGGCGTCTCCGAAAGACGGCATCGAGGACCGCATGCTGAAGCAGGTCCTCCTGGATCTGATCGCGGTCGACGATTCAGCGGACAGCCACAAGATCATCCTCGACCATTTTTATGCTGCCACAACCGCGACAGACCGCTTTTCGGCGCTGCTTGCGCTCAACCGCAGTTCGTCTGCTTTGCGGAGGAGGGTACTCGAAGAGGTATATGAAAAATGGCGTCACCACCTTAGCGGGTATGCCAACTATCTGCGGGTAGTGGCGAGCGGAACGCAGGAAGACGTCTTCGATATGATCGCCGAAGAGAAAATGCGGCCCGGCTTCGATATTACGCAGCCCACATGGTGCCGTGCCCTTTTTCTACCGATGGCGACAAACGGCAAGATGGTCTGGACGGACAAGGGGATCAATTGGATTGCTGGTACCATCATCGAACTTGCCCCGATCAACGCGGTGACTACCGGCCGCCTTCTAAATACTTTCCAGCATGTCAGGAAGCTGCGGCCGCCGCTGAGGGAAAAGGTGGAGTCCGCCCTGGAGCGCATCGTGAAGAACATGTCCCCTGAGAAGTGTCCCTCGGTCTACGGTCAGGCAGTGACGTATCTGAGAGGGTGAGCGAGCGGAGGAGCTGAGAGCGGCATTTGAAAGAGAAGGGATTCCGTGCCAGGTACTGTTTTAAATTGATTCTGTCGGTTGAGTTCCGAAGGTTGCCTTATCCTTCTTCATTCTCCTGAAGCCGCTCGGCCCTTATCTCGTCGCCCATCAGCAAGGCATTTCTGTAGTTTAAGCCGCAATGTCTCAAGACGACATTGATCTCCCGTACGGACAACTTCATCGCGTCTTATTCTTATAGAGGGTGCGGTATAAGGCTCGCTAAGAAAGGTGACGTGCAGGCCATTCTTGATTTCAAAATGACTCCTGTCCCGGGTGATTGCCAGGAGTCATTTCTTTCTTGTCAGGAATGCTAGAGCACAATGGTTTTTGCAGTGTCCGCATCCGTCGGAAGGATTTCCTTTTTCAGCCCTGTTATGTATGCGTTTGCATCTTCCCTTTGCTCATATGAGCTTTCTTTGTCCTTTATCCGCGACGCCTCATGGGTCTCCAGGTCTATCCTGATGACTTCAACACAGTAGCGAGAGTCTTTTAGGATTACACCGTAAGCCCACAGTAAACCATTGGAGTCCTTGCCGATAGTTCCCCGGCTGACAGGTTTCTTGAACTCACTCCTGATTATGTCCTCAACCGAGAAATGAGATGCTTTCTTCCTCTTCATTAATTATCCAGACAGGCTAAATGAAGTATATCCCAGGCCATTTCTTCGGGTGTATATTTTCCGCTTTCCAGATCACTCAGGGCGGCAGACATGAAGGCTATTTGTTGAGACTTATAACCGGCATTTCCGACCCAGTCTTCGACTATCTCCCTGGTAATATCCTTGTTTGCTGTCTGCACTTTTCTCGTCAGCGCATTATATAAGTTATCCAATATGGACATTTGTTATCCTCCTTGCCTTTGTATCTTTAGTATAACATGCAGAGCCGGCACAGAACTTTCAGGAATGAATTAAGTGTCCTTCTATCAAATCAATAATGCGATTATGTGTTAAGGTACATATGTGCCCGTGATGAACCGTTTTTTAAGAAAGGTGGAAGGATTATGGAAAGCAACAAGAATATGCAATGCTGGAATTACAATAACTGCGGTCATGAAAAGGATTCATTGTGCCCTGCGGTTGATCAGAAGGCGGGCAGATCGTGCTGGCTCGTGCCAAAGACGTTATGTGGGGGTAAGGTGCACGGTAAGCACACCGAAAGAATCAAATCATGTGAGGGATGTTCCTTTTACATATATATCCGTCTACTTTCCAAACCGTCTTTAGCAGATCAGCCCTACAATGAAACAAGAGGGAGGGTAAGTACGCCGCAATCAGGGCTGTAAGGCTCTCCACAATACGATTTAAGACGTAATCGGGCGCTACTGAGGTGGTAACTATTCCGGAGGATGCGGTAGAATGAGAGTAGATCTTATCAAGGAGGCATCGCATGAGCAAAGAAAAAGATAAGCAAAAAGCAAGTGCCAAGAAGAAACCGCAGCACACCCTGAAAGAAAAAAGGCAGGCAAAGAAAGAAAAGGCCGAAGGTAAGTCCCTCCCATTGGGCTCCCATTGAGCTTATAACGGGCAGGCCTGATCCCCGGGCCCCAAGGCCTGCCCATTTTAATTTTAGTAGTGCGAAATCGTGGGGCGTTCTATTTACCAGAGCAAAGTCCAAAGCGCGTGGATCTATCCCAATCTACGCCGCCGCTTTCAGCTCTGACGTTTTTCTGAATGAAACGATACACGTTCGGAGCATGCTGTCTTATCCAGGAACTGCAAAATGTATTGGGCCGTAGCGCCCTTAGAAGCTTATTGATTGCTCTAACCGCAGAGGCAAAATTCATGGAATCAGCAAAAAATATCCTATCTCCCTAACATGAACAGCAAAAAATTATAACGATCTTTTCGATTTCGATGCAAATCGATAATTCTGAGGCAGTCAATTAAATGGGGCAGAGCTTCATCGCATGTGCTCAGTAACAGACACTTCAGAGTAACCTGATCATTCTGCGGGTTTAAAAGGGAAATAAAGGCATAAAAGCAAATATTGTCCCCTACTTTCCCGCTCATAAAGAGGCTCTTGGTGAAATGTTTTCTCGCCATACCAGTGGTTCCACAATAATCGGGCAGGTTCGGCTGACGTGGTTCCACCCCCCGCAGCAAAGACATATTTTTGAGCCAAATCTGGGTTAGCTTGAAAATAGTCATCGGCAATCACAATCATACGATGCCACCTGTGCAAAGGATGAAAATTATGTTCAGTGAGCCAATCACCTTCAACAATGTTTTTAGCCCACTGATCAAAATAGTTCATGTCGGATTGATCCCAGTCATGTTGTGAAATAAAAGGGCCGGTGTTGATCTCAAAATAAAAAACAATTCGCACTAATGCCGCTAAGATTAAGACAAATGTCAGTAAGTAAGGCATATTACTACTAATCTTATGATTAATTTTTGGCATGTAGGATTGCGACATCAGAACCTTCCAACCGTGAAGAATGGCACTCCTAGTGCAACATTTATATAACGTTGATGAATTAGTTGACTTATACTGCCGTTACAAAAAGGTAGTATATCAGCAGGTTTCAACCTAAAATCCTTATTGTCTGAATCAACGCGGCAGTGCGGGTTATCAGTCATAATTCCGCGCCCATACGATGCGACACTCTAATTCCCCGTGAGCTCAATCGGCTCATCCGCCGCTAAATCGGGATACTCTTGCTGCACGACCTTCAAAACTCTCCTGAATTCATCTTCCGTCATTACCCCGAAGTTGCGCGTCGCCACGACCTTACCTGCTTCGTTGATTATCTCCCCGATAACTTCACCGGTCTTCATTCGTCTGAAACAAAAGGTCGCCTTATCCTTCAACTCACCATTCTCCTAAACTCCCAAGGTGGCGGCAGTTTTCTGTAGTCCGGAACCCCCGTCAAGACCAGGCTCACGCCCTGTCCTTCAGTTCCTCGAGCAGCTTATTGAAGTCTTCGTCCCCCATCTCCTTCGTCAGCTCCGTAATAAACCCGTGGACTGTATTTACATGCGGAGAGCCGAGCTTCTCGAAGATATCGAGTGCGATAAGGAAGTCGATGAAGGCGTCCTTGTAATGTTTCTTCTTCTGCATCACCTTGCCGATCATGCCGATGCTGCTGCCGACGCCGGCGATGTCGCCGACCTTTTTCGCGATCTCGAGCGCCTTCTGATAAAACTCCAGTGCCCGGTCGAAATCGCCGCTGTTTTGATAGACGATCCCCATCTGGTGGTAGCTCTTCGACACCCCGGCGACGTCCCCGATCTTCTCGCAGATCTCAAAGGCCCTCCGGTGATAGTCGAGCGCCTTCTCGTGATCGCCCCTGTTTTCGTGGACCATCCCGATCTGGTGGTAGCTCTTCGACACCCCGGCGATGTCCCCGATCTCCTCGCAAATCTCCAGGGCCTTCCGGAAGAATTCGAGAGCATTCTGGTGTTCGCCCCTGTCCTGATAGACGATACCGATCTGGTGGTAACTCTTTGACACCTCGGCAACGTCGCCGATCTTTCTGCTGAGATCAAGGGCCTTCTGATAGAACTCGAGAGCCCTGGCGTGGTCCCCCCTGTTCTCGTGGACCATGCCGATCTGGTTATAGCTCGTCGCCGCGCCTGCAAAGTCACCGATCTTTTCGGCCACATGGAGGGCCTTATGGGTAAATTCGAGTGCCTTCTCATGCTCGCCCTTCAATTTATGCAGCAGTCCCATCTGCCCGTATATCCGCAACACCCGGTAGGAGTCTTCCGCATCCTCCCCAATACCGAGCGCCTTCTTAGCATACTCGATCGCCCGGTCGTAATCGCCCTTCTTCTCATGTACGATCCCGATATTCTGATAACAAACCGAAACCATATCGATGTCCCCGATCTTCTCGGCGATCTCGAGGGACTGCTGGAAGTAGTCGAGGGCCCAGCCGTAATCGCCCCTTTTTTCGTGAACGATCCCGATCTGGTTATAGCTCTTCGATACCCCTGCGATATCTCCTATCTTCTCGCGGACCCCGAGCGCCTTCTGGTGGAACTCGAAAGACCTGTCGTAATCTCCGCTTTTCTGATAGATCACTCCGATCTGGTAACAACTCACCGCGGTACCGGCCGCATCTCCTATCTTCTCCGCCATGTCGAGGGCCTTCTGGGAAAAATCGAGCGCCGTCCCATAGTCTCCCCTCTTCTGATGGACCACTCCCATATGGTACAGGCCCGTTGCTACTTCGGCCAGGTCGCCGATCTTTTCGGCTATCCCGAGGGCCTTCTGGTGAAAATCGAGCGCGCGGTCATAGTCACCCTTCTTTTCATATACCATCCCAATCTGGCGAAGGCTTTTCGATATCTCAACGAGGTCGCCGATCTTTTCGGCTATCTCAAGGGCCCTGAGGTGCACCTCGTGAGCCCCGGCGTAGTCCCCGCGCTGCTGATAAATCATGCCGAGTTGATTAAAGCCGGTTGCGGTCGCCGCAAGATCACCGGTCCGCTCGGCTATCTCGAGCGCCTTCCGTGTGTAGTCCAGTGCCCTGTCATAATCTCCCTTTAAGGTATAGAGCAGCCCGATCTGCCCCTGAATCCTCAGGACCCGCGGGAGGTCCTCTCCATCGTCCTTGACCGCAAGGGCCCTTTGAGAGAAATCGAGTCCCCGCTGATACTCCCCTCTTTTTTGATGGACTATCCCCATGTTCTGAAAGCAGACGGAGACCATATCGGCATCGCCTGTACGTTCGGCGATCTCGAGCGACTTCTGGAAAAACTCGAGCGCTGCGGTATAATCGCTCCTTTTCTGAAGGACGATCCCTATCTGGTTGTAGCTTTTAGCCATGCCAGCCGCATCACCCGACTGCTCCGATATCTGCAGCGCCTTGCGGAAGAAATCGAGTGCCAGGTCGTATTCACCTTTTTTCTGATGCACGACGCCCATCTGGTGGTAGTTGCGCGCAACCGCCGCCTGATCATCAGCCCGCTCCGCCATCAGGAGGGCCTTCTGGAAGAAACCCAGTGCCTTGTCGTAGTCGCACCTTCTCCGGTAGGCGGCACCGAGTTTGTAGCAGCAGGCTGAAGCCTCTTTCGCGTCGCCTTCATTCTCGGCCTTCTCAAAGGCCCGCTGCAGGTCGTCCAGTTCGTCGTTTCTTGAGCTCATGGTAAATCTTTTCCTTATGCCGCCTCAGGAGGTTTTTCTCATTTTTTCGACTGCCACCATAATAAGGGAGAGCGCGGCAGGCGTCATGCCCTGTATCCTGCCCGCCTGCCCGAGGTTCGCGGGCCTCACCTCTTCGAGCTTCGAGAGTATTTCGTTCGAAATGCCGGGCAGCGACCGGTAGTCGAGTCCTTCGGGTATCTTTTTCGCCTCGAGCTTCCTCAACTTTCCTGCCATCTCGACCTGTCTTGCGATGTATCCCTCGTATTTGACCTGAATCTCGACCTGCCTTTCGATCTCTTCGCCGAGCTGAACCGCTGCGGGAGCGTGCTCCCGTATGAGCGAATAAGAGACCTCGGGTCTCTTCAGCAGCTGCTCGAGCGAGATATCCTCGCTGACGGCGGAGGTCCCCAGGTCGCGCAATGCCCCGTTGATCGCATCCGGCTTGATCCTCGTCCTTTTGAGCCTGCCAAACTCACCTTCCACCTTCTTCTTTTTTTCGACGAAGCGCCGGTATACTTCCTCTGAAAGAAGTCCTATCTCACGGCCCTTTTCCATCAGCCGCATGTCCGCATTGTCATGCCTCAGGAGAAGCCTGTACTCCGCACGGGAAGTGAACATCCTGTAAGGTTCGCTCGTTCCCCTCGTCACGAGGTCGTCGATCAGGACCCCGACATAGGCCTCATGCCTTTCAAGAACCAGAGGGGCCAGCCCCCTGACCTTCAACGCCGCGTTGATGCCCGCCACGAGGCCCTGTGCAGCCGCCTCTTCATATCCCGAGGTGCCGTTTATCTGGCCGGCAAGGAAAAGGCCCCCGATGATCTTTGTCTCAAGCGAATGGGTGAGCTGAGTCGGGAAGACGAAATCATACTCTATTGCATAGGCCGGTCTCATAATCTCCGCATGCTCCAGCCCCGGGATTGTCCTGACGAGGGCAATCTGCACCTCAACGGGAAGGCTCGTTGATATGCCGTTGGCGTAATATTCCTTTGTCCGGAGACCCTCCGGCTCAAGAAATACCTGATGTCTGTCCCGCTCAAAGAACCTCACCACCTTGTCCTCTATCGAAGGACAGTATCTCGGACCGATCCCCCTGATCCTGCCGCTGTACATGGCCGAAAGGCCGATATTCTCTTGTATTATCCGGTGGGTTTTCCTGTTCGTATAGGTGATATAACAGGGCAGCTGCGGGTTCTCTATGCGTATGGTGCTGTGAGAAAAAGGTATGGGCGGATCATCTCCCCACTGCGTCGCGGTCTTCGAAAAATCTATCGTCCTGGCGTCGAGCCGGGGCGGGGTCCCTGTCTTGAGCCTGCCCAGCTTCAGCCCCAGACCCGAAAGACATCCGGAAAGCCCCACGGAGGGAAACTCTCCAGCGCGCCCGGCTTCGAAGCTCTCCTGCCCGACGTGCATAAGTCCCTTAAGGAACGTGCCGGTGGTCACGATCACGCAGGCGGCTTCATACGATACGCCGAGCGACGTCCTGACCCCCCTCACCTTTCCTCCGGCGGCGAGTATCTCCTCGACCGTGGCCTGCTTGATATCGAGGTTGTCCTGTCCTTCGAGGACCTGCCTCATCGCAAGCCTGTACAAGACCCGGTCGGCCTGCGCCCGCAACGACCATACCGCAGGCCCCTTCGATTTATTCAACATCCGGAACTGTATCCCTGCGCTGTCGGTGACCTTCGCCATCTCACCCCCGAGCGAATCGATCTCCCGTACGAGATGTCCCTTGGCAAGCCCGCCGACCGCCGGGTTACAGGACATCTGCGCGATCGTGTCGAGGTTCATCGTGAAAAGACAGGTGGACAACCCCATACGGGAAGCGGCGAGCGCGGCTTCACATCCGGCGTGGCCCGCACCGATTACGACAACGTCATATTTTTTTGTCACCGCCATCAGATATTTATTATAGAAAAGAAGCTCACAAAAAGTACCTGCCTTCAGGTGATCTCAGATTAAATCCTGCGTCACTGTCCCGAATGCCTTCGGGACCTGCTGCAATGCAACGATAGGGCAAATACATGGTTACGGCTCAATACAGGAGGACTTCAGGATGATGCATTGCATGAGTGCGTAGACCGGTCCACCGTACCCGTCAGCCATTATTCCATCGTCCCGACGGGGGAATGAACTTCTCACTTCATCCGTGACTCTTCATCTGCCTTTGGGTGTTCCTTGTCCTTATCTCTCCGGTCGTCCGATGCCGGCGAGAAGATTTCTTTTATGATATGTCCTACGAAAAACAGGATTCCACCTATTACCAAGACAACGACCCAAATCAACGATTCAGTGGAAGGATCCATGTCTCTTCTCCTTACGCCGTGCCGTTATCTACACTCTACGCCTTTTGCGGGAATTTTGGAAGTGAAAAGACGACAAGGACGCGAGACGGAAGAAGAAAATATAAACCGGTCTACTTCTTCCTGCCGCTGATCAGCACTGTTTCGTCGATGACCTTCGTCTCGCGGTCTTCGAACCCGGACTTCTTTAACCACGAGGTCATCTCTGCCGGCGTGTAGGTCCTGCCCTCCGGCGTATTCACGAGCATGTTGACCGCGAAGAGCGCTCCCTGCACAGGACCGGTCTTCGTCTCGTCGAGATGAAACTCCTGGATGACGATCCTGCCTCCCTCGCGCAGCGACGCACGACACTTCCCGAGCATCGAGACACACTGCTTGGCCCCGTAGGCATGGAGGATCTGGGATATGAATATCATGTCATAGGGGCCGCCGAGGTCGTCTTTCATAAAATCGCCCGGGAGGAGCCTTACCCTGTCACCCAGACCGGAGTCTTCGATCAGCTTCTTTGAGATCTTCAGGGTCTCCGGAAGATCAAAGAGGGTCGCTGCTATCTTCCTCCGGGCAAATCCCATCGAATATGTGCCCGGGCCGCCTCCGAGATCGAGCACGGTTTTTACTCCCTTAAGGTCAAGACTGCCGACGACCTTGTTCACCCTCTGCAGGGCGAGGTTATGCATGCCGAGGATAAAGGACTCATGGTCACCTGATTTCCTCTGCGGCCGGCCGGTCTTTACCGCGAGGTCGAGACAGGACCAGTTGTCCCACAGAATATCGTAATGCCTCAGGATGTCCCCCTGATAGTCCGGCTTTCCCTTTACGAGGTACCGTGAAGCGACAGGTGCGTTCCGGTACTTCCCTTCTTCCTTTTCGAGGAGGCCGATCGCCACCAGGCTGTTGAGGAGCAGTTCCATTCCCCTTGTATCCGCGGATGCAGCCTTTGCCAAGGCCCCTGCGGTCCTGCCTCGCCCCTCAAGCACGTCGAACAGACGGTAATTGTTCGCGGTGAGAATGATCCTCGAGGGGAAGAAAGAGGCGGTCTTTCTCAGCCAAGAGATGTCCTTCAGCGCCTTCACGAAAGACGCTCGGGATAGATCTTGATCTTGAGTCCTTTCTTGAGACCTTCGACGTAGGCCCTTACCGCGCTCGCCCGGGCGTTGTTTTTCATCGCCTCCCGCAAGGCCTTAGCGGCCTGGTCATCCTGCGCGGCAACATTCGTAGGTTCTTCCGGGGGGACAGGGGCGGAAAGTTCGATCATCCGCTTCATTTTTTCTACGATAAGGTCCTCTCTTTTCGCGGCCTCATACGCCTCGGGCGTAAGCCTGTTCAGCCTCAACCTGTTCTGATAAATGTCGTTGTCGAAGACACCGTCTTTCATGAAAGCGGGCTCGCTCTTGATCGCCTCGTTCAGTTCTGCATCCGAGACTGTGATGCCGTTGTCCTTGGCCGCGATAAGGAGCACCCTGTTTTCGATGAGCGAGTTCAACACCCCTTCCTTGAGGTTGAGGCTTTTCTGCATCGCCTCGTCGAACTTTTCCTTGTAAATTTCCCTGTAAAATTTATAAATCCTGTCGTAGGACTGCCAGTATTCCTCTGCCGGAATCTTGTAACCGCCGACCTCCGCCACGATATTTGTATCTCCCGATTTGTCCACCGTACCTACTCCCCAGAAAATAAAAGAGAGAATCACGATGAAAAAAAGCACGTAAAAGTACTTCGCATGTTGGCGCATCGCCCTGAGCATTTAATCAATACCTCCCTGCATAGTAATCTTCGAGTATCTGTTTGTGGTCAAAGGCCAGATCATCCGGAAGATCTGCACCGCTGAATACACCGATTTCTCCTGCGTCGTCTCCTGCAGCCGCCTTTCCCGAGGCCTCGGCAACAAACACGGTCGATACCGTATGCTGCCTTGGGTCTCTTGACGGATCGGAATAACTATGAAACTGCCGCTTCAGCTTCACGTCAAGCCCTGTCTCCTCCTTCGCCTCCCGAACCGCCGCCGCTTCGAAGGTCTCTCCATAGTCGACGAACCCTCCCGGAAGCGCCCATCCTTCAGGAGGGTTTTTCCTCCGTATCAATACAATACCACCCATGTATTCGATGATAACGTCTACTGTGGGGACGGGATTTCTGTATTTACTGCTGGTTTTCAAACCTGATGTCTATATCCCTCTCCGGTACGATCGTAGATACCGCGTGCTTGTAAATGAGCTGCTGTGTAGACTCTTTCAGGAGTATGACAAAGTTGTCGAACGCCTTAATCACGCCTTTCAGACGAACTCCGTTTGTCAGATAGATCACTACCGGCATCTTATCCTTCCGCAACTGGTTAAGGTAATTGTCCTGAAGACTCTGGCTCTTGCTGTTCGGCATCCCCTATCCCCCTATCTTTTGTATTTTTTGGGTTCTCATCGTTTTTATTTACCATAAATTATTTTTCCTATTTATTCAAGATTATTCAAGCACCTCCTTTATTTTCGCGAAAACCTCCTCACTCGTGTATATCCCGGTGATATTGAGCCACCGTATCCCTTCCTCCCTTCGAAACCAGGTATATTGCCTCTTGGCATACCTCCGCGTGTTCCTCTTCACGAGCCTGACCGCCTCTTCCAGTGAAATATCGCCGCTGAGATGGGACGCGATTTCTTTATACCCTATCGCCTGCAGCGGGGTCCTGTCCGGCGACCGGCCGAGAAGTCTTTCGACCTCTCCCACAAGGCCCTCCCCGATCATCTTCTCCACACGCCGCTCGATCATCCCATAGAGCTCTTTCCGTTCCCTTGTAAGCCCGATTTTGATGAAGTCGTACGGCAGAGGGCGCGTACGCTTCTCCTGGAGCAGCGACATCTTGTCCCCGCTCTTCAGGCAGACCTCGATGGCGCGGATGACGCGCCGGGTATCGTTGTGCCCGATCCTCTCCGCCGCCTCCGGGTCGATCCCCGAAAGATACGAATAAAGAGCCCCCTTTTCCCCTCTTTCCGTTTCGATCAGCTCCTCCCGCAGCGCCCAGTCGGCCGACGGACCGCTGAAGATACCACGTGTAATCGCTTTGATATACAGCCCGGTGCCGCCGACAATGACAGGGGCCTTCCCTTTTTCATGAAGCGCCCCGATCACACCGGTTACCCGTCGTATGAATTGTCCCGTGCTGAAGGAGACCGAGGGATCGACGATGTCGATCATGTGGTGTCTCACTCCGGACCGCTCCGGGAGCGAGGGCTTTGCGGTGCCGATGTCCATCCCCCTGTATATCTGCATCGAATCCGCGCTGATGATCTCCGTACCGAGCGCCTTCGCCAGTAGTATGGAGGCGCCTGTCTTGCCGACACCGGTCGGCCCGAGGAGGATGATGACCCGCTTCATTTCCTCTTGAAGAGCTTCTTGAGGTCATCGAGGGAATAGAATATCCTCGTCGGCCTGCCGTGGGGACACTGGTCGGGATGCTCGGTCTCCTCGAGATCGGCAAGGAGCCGGGAGAACTCTTCGCGGTTCAGCACTGCTTTGCCCCGGACGGAACTGTGGCAGGCGATCCTCGCAGCGAGCGATTCCTTCAGCGATGCGCCCGGATGGACATTGCCCAGAAGCGCAGAGGCGGCATCGGCCAGGACACCCCGAAGGTCCGCGTCGCCCAGGTCGGCGGGTACCGTACGGACGACCACGGAGTCATGCCCGAAATCATCGAGCTCTATGCAGAACTCCTCAAGCAGCCCCTTGCTGTCAAGCAACGCCCGGTATTCCTTGTGGGACAGCTTCACCGGCAGTGGAAACAGAAGCGGACGCGGCTGAAGGCCGACCCGTCTCAGGAGACGTTCATAGAGCACCCTCTCGTGAGCCGCGTGATGGTCCATAAGCGTTAGCCCTCCCCTGCCGGAAAAGGCGATAAAGGAATCGCCGAGGTAAACAAACGGAAGCTCCGGCCTGTATGCCAGCTCCGCGACTTCCGACACCGCTCCCCCCGCAGGAAGGAAAGAAGAAGTGAAATAGGTCGCCGCCGCATTCGGGACACCGGCATCCCGCGGCTCGAGAAAAGGCCCGGTATACTCTTTCCGCCCGGCCCTCACAATTTCCCTGAGGCTTCCATGGACAAACCGGTACACCGTCTCCTTCTCCGCGAACCTAACCTCCCGCTTTGCCGGGTGTACGTTGAAGTCGACGCTTCCCGGGTCCAGGGTAAGATAAAGGAAGAATATCGGATGCCTGTCGGCCGGGAGTATCCCCTCATAGGCGGTATAGACCGCATGGGCCAGAGACTGGTCCTTTATCGGACGCCCGTTCACAAAGATGAACTGATGGGACCTGCTGTTTCTGAAGTTGTCGGTCTTTGAGATGAAGGCATTCATATGCATCCCGCCTCGTTCCGCAGAGACTTCCGCAAGACCGGCGGCAAATTCCTCGCCGTAGACCTGCATGATCCTCTCTTTGAGACTCAAAGCCCTCGGCAGGAGCATCGTCTCCCGGTTCTCGGTCATCAGGATAAAATGTATCCCGTGATGCGAAAGCGCCTCTTTTGTCACCGTATCGATAATATGGAAGAGTTCGGTCTGGTTTGACTTGAGGAATTTCTTCCGGGCGGGCATATTATAAAAAAGGTCCTTGATCTCGACCGACGTGCCGGAAAACGGCGCCTCCCTCTTTTCCTTCACTTCACCCCCGTGAAGCTCGATGGACACGCCGGCGTCGGCGCCCTTCAGCCCGGTCACGAGCTTCACCTTGGAGACCGACGCGATCGAGGGCAGAGCCTCCCCTCTGAACCCGAGCGTCCTGATCTCGAAAAGATCGTCTTCTCTTTCGAGTTTGCTCGTGGCATGCCGCTCAAAACAGAGGACCGCATCGTCACCGTCCATGCCTCCCCCGTTATCGGAGACCTTTATCATTCTCTTGCCGCCATAGAGCACGTCGATTTTGATCTCGGTGCTTCCGGCATCGATCGAGTTTTCGATCAGTTCCTTCACGACCGAGGCCGGCCGCTCGACCACTTCACCTGCGGCGATCTTGTTCCGTACGTCAATGGGAAGGATTTTTATCAGTGGCATTTATCATTTTAAGGCGAAGGCAGAGAGTTTCGCAAGGGGCGGGCTGTTTCGGGGTGCGGATGCCTTGGCCGCCTGGGCAGGGGACAATTGACACCTAGGCCTGTCCCTTGGTAGTATTTATTCATACCAGAGAAAGGGGTGCATAAATGGCAACAGCGGTCAAAAAAACCATATCACTCCCTCCGGACCTGGCTAGCGAAGCAGAGACCCTTGCCAAGGAAGAAGGGAAGACGTTGAGCGGGGTCATACAGGATGCACTCAGACTCGCCAGGCAGGAGAGACTGAAGGGGGAGTTTCGGGACATGCAGAGGTACTGGAGCCGCAAGGCAAAAGAAAAGGGGATACTGACCGAAAAAGACCTCGAGAAATATCTCAGGAAATGAGAGTCGTCTTCGATACGAATATCTTCATCTCCGCATTGATACTTCCCGGCGGCAAGGCCGAAGATGCGCTGATGAGAATAATCGACGGCAAAGACACCCTTGTTATCTCACATGAGATCATCGATGAAGTCCTCACGGTACTCGCCCGCAAATTCAGCAAAGACGCGGAAGCATTAAGCCGCGTAGCCGTCGATCTGTCGGCCGTCAGTGAACTCGTGATCCCATCCGAAAGGCTTAAGGTCTTCGATGATGAAGCCGATAACCGCATTCTCGAATGCGCTGTTGCGGGCAGGGCAGAGGTGGTTGTCACCGGCGATAAAGCTATGCTGATGCTGAAGAAATATCGGAATATCAGGATCATCAGCATGGGTGAGTACTTGAGAAAAAGATAACCCTAACGTTGGAGCGCCGGGATAAACCGGCATGGAGTTGAGAATGAAAGAGTCTCACATCGAAGGATTAGCCAACCACGATGACCCTGAGTCAGGCATGGGTACCCGTGAGGGTACATGTGGAGC